>JASGMW010000096.1 GCA_030156225.1 Methanofollis sp. | reverse complement strand
TTATAAGATATAGTTTTATGTAATCGCCGGGTCTCTCTCAGAAGGGCGGCAGAGCGTTCATCCCCGCACCTGTTGGCCGGGGTCCTCCCGCTCCGCCCCTTCACCCCGCAAGATAGACGATGAAAATGCCGAAACGAAAGGCGGTCATACGTGTCACGTTCGAGTTTGCGGATCAGAAAGACCATACCACTGCTGAAGGACGAAGAGTTTGATCATGAAGACGACATCATCGTTCGGACGGCCGCCTTTTCCCTCATCATTCGTGTATATCCGAAAGGAGAGAGCGGAAGGCATCCCGGTCGATCAAGGATGAGACTTCACCCGGGCGTTTCCGAGTGCAGAGATTCTGGCATATTCATCCCTGATTGCAAAATTGAAGAATGTACTCATTGAAAAGCGATCGATCCGAGAATAGATCGTACTTTTGGAGGCAGGGTATTTCGAAATCCTCGACCGTACTTCATGGACGCACCATGGACCTTCACAGAGGAATCTGTCCATATGCATTAATAGAATAGCGCCAAATAAGGGCGTCACCCTTCTCGACCGGGCCGGGTCGAGTCCGGGAAGGTGAGGGAGTCCCTCAGGAAACACTGAAGATGGAGACGATTTCATACAGGCGGAGCAGATCTCTGTTCATGACGGTCGTACCGGGAGCGGGAGACAGATGAAGGATCACCTGGCCATCACCTGGCGCCGGGTCGGTGCGGCGCCCTGTCCGTATCGATCTGCGGACACGGGTCGCTCCCTCCCCGATCTTCTCGGGGAAATCGTCCCCATGCTGGAAGAGAACGGTGTCTCCGTGGAGGTAACGGTGGAGAACACCGATGAAGGCGCCGGGGTCTGGTTCAACGGCATCCCTCTTGCCGACCTCGTTGAAGATGCTTCCGGGGCCCAGCGCTACTGTGCCGGCCCTTCCAGAATGGAGGAACTCGGCCGCCCCGAGATCGCGTACGAAGAGGAGGCGCGATCCGGCTGTATCGTGCCGGAGATCATCTTCAGAAAAGCGGTTCTCATTGCGCTCGAAGACTGACGATCCGATTGTATATATGCGCGGGCTGCACGATTGATAATCATGAGTCATCCGATTATAGAGGTTCTTCTCAATCCAGATGCCTTCTTTCGGAAAAGGGCCAATCTTGCGCCCGACCTGAAGCTGCCGGCGGCGATCGTGCTGGTGACCGGTATCATCGGCGGGTTCACCGCGTATCTTTCCTCGAACATGATCGCTCCGGCCCTCCCCGCAGAGACCCAGAGCATCATGGGATTCGTTGCCGTCGGCGGGGCGGTCGCGGCCGTGATCTCTTCCCTGATCGTCTGGGTGATCGTCGCCATCGTCTTCTACGTGGTCTCATCCCTCCTCAAGGGGGGCGGAACTCTGAAAAAAACGATCGAGTTCACCGGTTACGGCTATGTCCCGACGATCCTCTCGTCCGCGATCGGCCTCGTGCTGACGGCGCAGTTCGCTTCGTCTCTCACCTTCCCCCAGATCGACTTCACCGATCCGGCGGCGGTAACGGCGTTCCAGACGGTGATCACGCATTCTCCCATGATGATAGCAGTTGCTGCGATCAACATCGTCTTCCTCCTCTGGAGTGCGAACATCTGGATCTTCGGCATGAAGCATGCGAGGCATCTCACGTTGAAGAACGCGGCGATCAGCGTGTGCGTGCCGGTGGCGATATATATTATCTATCAGCTACTGGCCCTTGGAGTTGTATAATAGATGAGAACAGGTCTGTTCGTTTGTGCGGTGTGTGTCCTGCTCCTTGCAGGGGCGGCAACGGCTGCAACCCCTCAGGAAAACGCGGCACGCGTGACGGTCACCGGGTTCGTGGTCGACCCCGCCGTCCTCATGCCCGGCGACGTGGCGACGGTCACGGTGACGGTGAAAAACACCGCCGACGAGAGTGTCCCCCTCAGAAACGCCAGGATGTTCACGGAGAGGAACATTGCCATTCTCGACGATCCCTATCAGACTTTCGGCGCCATCGGCCCGGGTAACGAGGTCTCCTTCACCTTTACGGTGCAGGCGTCCTCAGGGGACGGCATCTATTATCCGCCGTTTGTGATCGATTTCAGAGACGCGGGTTCGCTCAGGTACCCGGTCACCGTGAAGGTGGAAGACACCGAACCGAGGCTGGCGATCGTGGCCCGTCCGGACTCCTTTACCGCGGGGAAGAAAGAGACGGTCAGGGTGACGGTCAGCAATCCTCGCTCAGGCGAGATCAATGGCGTCAGCGTTGTGCCGTCGGGCGACGGCATCGAGAGCACGCCGACAAGCGCATTCATCGGGGCCCTTGCCCCGGACGGAAAGGCCGAGGTCTCCTTCAATATCACCCCCTCTGCGGAAACCGATCTTACATTGACGGTAAATTACCGCAACGGAAACAATCAGAGAAGCACGTCTGCCGTGATGCCGATCATGTTCTCAAACAACAAGAAACAGGCGGAAATTCTCGTTTCCGGCATCGAGGTGATCAGGGATGGCGGCATCTATCATGCGAGCGGCGACGTCACCAATGCCGGCCTTGAAGTGGCGAAGGCCGTCGTGATCACCGCCGGCTCTCCTGCCGTCCCGGTCGATCCGAACCGGGTGTACCCGGTCGCCTCTCTCGATCCCGACGATCTTTCGAATTTCGAGGTCACGTTCACGGCGGAAAATTCGACATCGGTCCCGCTTGTCATCGAATATAAGGACGCAGACGGGAATAATTACCGTTCTACCGTCCAGATCTCGATCGGATCCGGCGCGGCGATTCCCGAGACGAACGGATCGTTTCCCGGATGGGCGATCGTGTTGATCGTCGTCGTGATCGTGGCGGTTGGGGGCGTCATCGTCTATTCCTGGAAAAAAGCACAACAGAACTCCGAATAACTCTTTTCTCCGGATCAAAGAATTGTGCGGGACGACATAATCGTCCCGCTCAGTCGCTCGAACGATTATTCTTTTGCCATAATCGCCCCGATCACAATAAAACCGAGGCCGATGATCACGACGATGAGTTCAACGATGCCGATGAGGACTGCGACCACTTCAGGGGCAAGGAGAGTTATCCCGTATAGCCCGATTGCGGCAAGCACCAGCCCCACGATGATCATTGCAATACCTGTTTTGTCCATGGACTGTTTTCACCAATGTTTCATTGTCCGAAGGTCCATATGAGCATTGTGCCCATCTTTCCGGCGCCGGCGTCAGGTGAAGTTTTTGTCCTTCGGGGGCGAAGTTCTTTCATGGATGCCGGGATCGACTGGAACGGTGTGTGGCGGGCGCAGATGACGGCGCACCGATCGACCCCGGGCTTTGCAGGCGGCGGCGCACTCTGGAAGGAGAAACAGGTTGCCCGCCGCTATGACGATGGCATCCGGCAGAACGAGCGGGTGGAGCAGAGTCTTGCCGCCCTCTCCCTCGGTGCCGGAGACTCGGTCCTCGATATCGGTGCCGGTCCGGGCACCCTCGCCCTCCCGATCGCACGGCTGGTGCGGAGGGTCACCGCCGTCGAACCAGCCGAAGGGATGGCGGCGGTTCTCAGGGAACGGGCGGAGAGAGCCGGGGTGAAAAACGTCAGGATCGTCAGGGAGCGATGGGAAGACCTCGACCCGGCCAGGCAGCTCGATCCGCCGTATGACCCTGTCATCTCCTCCTTCTCCCTTGCCATGCCCGATCTCTCCTCCGCCCTTCTGAAGATGGAGGAGGTCGCCGCGGGATCGGTCCATATCTTCTGGCATGCGGGCACCCCGGCATGGGAGCGGCAATATCAGGCGCTCTGGCCCGCCCTTCATGGTGCTCCCTATCGTCCGGTGCCGAAGGCCGGAGTGGTCTTCAATCTTCTCCGGGACCTGGGGCGCTATCCGAACCTCACGGTACATTGTTTCGGAGAAGAACGGCATTTTTCAGGTATGAAGCATGCCCTCTCCTATTATGCGCCGCGGTTTTCAGCGAACGACGAAGGACAACGGCAGATCCTTGCGGCGGCCCTTGAACGCTGGCTCGTGGTGGAGGAGGGTGCCCTCGTGATGCGGGACCGTTCCCGATTCGCCCATATCTGGTGGAAAAAAGAAGAAGATTAGCGCCGCCTCAGCCCTGCCGCGAGGGCGAGCGCCCCGAGGGCGAGCGCGATCGGCAGGGATGCGGGTTGTGGCGTGGTGGTCCCGGGTTCCGTCGGTGTGGCGACGGTGGTGTACGCCGCCGACCCGGTCTTTTCTGCCACCGGGGGCCTTGATGTCGCCACACCCGTGGTGACGGCGGTTGTCGCGGCGGTCTGGCTCTGCTGTGGTCCGACGGTTTCAGCGGCGACGGCTGCACCCACTTCAAATGAAATTGCAAACGGTGAGAATTCGTTGCAAAACGCCCGGTACGAGTGTTTTCCCCTGTCATCCGTCCCGAGGTACTCGGTCGTCAGCCGTTCCCATGCCCCATCGCGCCAGTGCAGGAGCGCGATGTCCAGCGGACCGGCACCCTGCGTCGTCATCCAGGTATTGTCGACGGCGAACTCGATCGTTGCATTGCATCCACTGCCCAGCGCGGGCTCAGGCGAAATGTCAAGATACAGGTAGGTGGCGTTTTCGGGCTCAGCCGTCCCGGCAGGCGGGTATGCGGTCTCCTGCACGTTCATCACGATCGATCCCATGTCCTCCTCCGGGACCAGGACGATCCGGCTGAGAATATCGTTATCGAAGGAGAACTCTGTCTCTTCGCCGGCTGAAAGGTCGGTGGCGACATCGACAGCACTTCCCGACGATTCTCCTCCGCCGGTGTTCGGGCTGGACATCACGATGTCTTTGTTATGGTCAAGTACGCCGGGTATCGACTCCACACCTGCAAGCGATTTCGGGAAGTTGGTGAATATCACGCGGTCGGCCCCGATGCCGTTGTCGTGGAGCGCTTCTTCAATCCCCTTCGCCATCTCCCCTGACTGCATGTTCTCGACGACGTATTTCACGTTCCGGTATTTTTCCGGATGCGCGTTGATGTCGTCGACGACCTTTGTGGGGGTGTACTGCCCGCCCATATAGAAATCCGGCCCGAAGATGCTGACGACATTGAGGCCGAGCCACTGCTCCGCCGCCTCTCTCTGCCAGACCATCACGATGACGTCCTGTCCTTCGACAAGAGAGCGTTCATAGTCGGAGACGTCCGCCGCGTCGATCTCGTCGCAATAAGTGTCATAGTTCTCCGCAAAGGCGTCCGCGTTCCATGGCTGCTCTTCGACAAGGATGTCCCTGATCTCCCCGGCCAGCACCTTCGCCTTTTCGGGCGTGTTCCAGTCCTGGGCCCCGGGCACGGTCCACGTGACGGTGCCGTATTCGTTCGCCTGCATGAA
>JASGMW010000095.1 GCA_030156225.1 Methanofollis sp. | reverse complement strand
AAAATGGGGTGTGCAGTCTGTTTGTCGTCGGTTCGACGGCGGCCCTGACGACGATCGAGTACGAAGACGGTGTCCTTGACGACCTGCGGGACGCACTCGGCCGCATTGCTCCGGCAGACGGTGTCTATGCCCACGACCGCCGCCGGGGAGACGGCAATGGACGGTCGCATGTGAGGGCGTCGCTCGTCGGGCCGGCGCTGACGATCCCGGTGCGCAAGGGTGCGCCGGTCCTCGGCACCTGGCAGCAGGTCGTCCTCCTCGAACTTGATGTCAGGCAGCGGCGCGAGCGGACGGTTGTCTGCACCGTCCTTTCGTAAAATGATGGTATGCCGAAAAAAGGCACGATTAATCGAGGGGTATGCTCTCCAGTTGGGAGACGAGTTCCCAGATGCGGGTGCGGGCGTGGACCGGCATGTTGGGGTCGTTACTGATCTCGTCGATGCTGGAGATCGCTTCGGCAGCACGGAGGCCGATGCTTTTCTGTTCGTTTGTGAGAAGAGACCTGGTCTGATCTGCGACCCTGCGAATGTTGCGGGGAATCGTGTTATCTTCGGATATATGCTGGAGCATCTGGATGCATACGTTTATTGTTTCTTGTGGAGTGGCCATTCCTAATCACCCTTTATACTATATCCCTGCAATTCTTATATAGATTGATTTGTTTGACCGGCAGGTGATGGTAGTGACCGAAAAAAAACCCGAGGATATTATGGCCGAAGCCCTCCTGAAAGGAGGAAAAATGCTTGCGAAGGAATGTAACGTCTGTGGCTCGCCCCTCTTTGAAATAAAGGGAGAGACCGTCTGCGTTGTCTGTGCCGAACGAGAGCGAGGCGACGAGCGCGCCCGACCGCAGGCCAGGGTCCCGGCGTCCCCTCTCCTCCCGGTCTCGTCAGGCGGAGAGGCCGACGCCGGGATAGAGGCGGCGATCGTCTCTCTCTGTGCGCGTATTGCGGAGGAAAAAGATGAACGGCGGTGCCTCGACCTGATGGAGGCCGTTCTTGCCGGCGCCGAAGCGCTCCGCCTCCTCCGTCAGCCGTAGAGGCGGCGGGCCGTTTCCCATATCGATTCTGCCGTCTTCTTCCCCACACCTTTTACAGCGGTCAGGTCTTCCTGATCGGCCTCGATGACCGCCTTTACCGACCCGAAATGTTCGAGGAGCGCCCGTGCGCTTTTCAGGCCGACATCCGGGAACGAGGCGATGACGTTCTCCAGCTGTTCCTGCCCGGTCGTATGGGTCTTTTTCGGCTGCATTCTCCGTTCGCCCCTTTCCCCCTCTTCCCGCCGGCTCAGCACGGCAAGCATCTCTGCGGTCTCTTCGGGGCTGCGGGTGCGGATCATCGAGACGCCCATGTCCACCGTGATCGCGGCGATGGCTCCCCTGATGGCGTTGGGGTGAATATCTCGTGCAGCGTAGAGGTCGCCTTCCCCCTCCACGATCAGCACCGGTCGCGGCGCCGCGGCGGCGAGGTTCCTCACCTGTCCGAGGAGGTCGCGGTCGACGAGGGTGTCGGCGAAGTCCTGCACGGTCTTGCGTTCGACAAGGATACGGTCTCCGATGGCGTAATCTCCCGTTTCGAGACGGCTGAGGGTGATCCGCAGCCCCTGGTCGGAGAGCACCTCGGCAACGCGCGAGGTGGTTTCCCGGTCGTCGATCGTGATCGCAGGACTATCGGGATCAGCGGCGATAAAAGAACTGATATCCATCTGCCCCCGCACTATGCCGCCGCTCCCGAGCGCCCTGATCCCTTTCTGCATCGAACGCTCGCGCTGCTGGCTCACGTAGCGGTACACCTCGTCGGCGGTTCCTTTCGTGGTGAAGACGACGATCCTGCCGGTGCCGCTCCGTCCGGTCCTCCCTTTGCGCTGGATGCTCCTGATCTCGGATGGAACCGCCTCGTAGAAGACCACCAGGTCGGTGGAGGGGACGTCGAGCCCCTCCTCCCCGACCGAGGTGGAGACGATCACCGGGAACTCTCCTTCTCGAAAACGGCGGAGGACGTCGATCTGTTTTTTCTGCGAGAGCCCTTTCTCCGCATCCCGCGAGGCCTGTCCCACGAAACGCTCGGCGCCGATCCCGGCCTCCCGCAGGGCTTCGACGAGGAGACCGACGGTATCCCTGAAGGTCGCAAAGACGATTGTCCGGCTTTCCGGGTGGAGCGCCACCTGTTCCTTCACCAGTTCGACGGTGAGGGCGACCTTCGGGTGGAGTTCGTCCTGCCACGCCGCCGCCCGCTGGCAGAGGCGCTGGAAGACCGGGTCTCCTGCAAGCCGCTGGCTTGCCTTCGTCCCGGTCGCCGACTGCCCTTCCTTTGAGAGTTTTTCGAGGTAGCCGGCAAGCACGCGGCTCCCCTGCGACTCGGCAAGGGACACGGCGTGGCGGAGTTTCATCAACTCGGCGTAGACCGACGCCGCCGTGAAGGCGGAGAGATCCCGTTGTGCGATCCGTCCTTGAATCTCGGCGTTGATCTGGTTGAGCGCCTTCATCGAGAGTTTGTTCCGTTCCGGCGCGATAAAACCGGCCCGCTTCAGCGCCGCAAGGCGCGAGTCGATGAGGATGTTGAGGTCATCGACGGCCCCCGCAAGTTCTTCGGGGAGATCCACCTGGCGGTGCTCCATCTCGCGCTCATGGACGTACGGCCTGACGTCGGGATCTGACTCGGTCCTGGTCTCGACCTGCTCGACCCCGAGGTTCGCCATCACCTCCTCCACCTTGCCGTGGTCGCCGCCCGGCGAAGCGGTCATCGCAAGCAGAAGAGGTTTATCTGCGGTCTGGAGATACCGGCGGGCGAGGAAGACGTAGGCGTAATTGCCGACGGCCCGGTGGCATTCGTCCACCACCATCAGGGTGACGTCGGCGAGGGTGTAACGCCCGGCGATCAGGTCGTTTTTGATCACCTGCGGCGTCGCGAAGATCGCCGTTGCACCGTTCCAGAGGGATTCACGTTCGTCCGGCCCGGTGTCTCCGGTGAAGATGGCACACTCTCCCCCGTCCGGGAGGGCGAGGCGTTCGGAAAAATAGCGGAGGTGCTGCTCTACGAGCGGTTTTGTGGGTGCGAGGACGAGCAGCCGCCCCCCCTCGCGGTACAGCCTCGACGCCGCCGCGATCAGGGCGACGGCGGTCTTTCCAAGACCGGTGGGAAGGACCACCATGGTGTGGCGGTCGAGCGCCTGAAGGGCGATCGCGAGTTGGTACCGTCGTTCTTCAAGGCTTTCCGCCCTGATGAGGGGATGGCTGATGTAGTTCATCGTTTCAGATCGGCAAAGGCGGTCCGGCACCTGATGAGGGACTCGATGGCGGCGACGAGATCGTCGGCCGGCATGCGCACCTGGTCCATGGAATCCCGGTCCCTGAGGGTGACCGTGCCCTTCTCTTTTGTCTCATAATCGATGGTCACGGCGAACGGCGTCCCGATCTCGTCCTGCCGCCGGTACCGGCGGCCGATGGCGCCGTTGTCGTCGTAGTCGGCGAGTATCCTGGCTTCCAGCAGATCGGAGGCGATCTTTCGTGCGATCTCTTCGAGGCCGTCCTTGTTCACGAGCGGGAAGACGGCGACCTGCACCGGGGCGACGCAGGGGGCGAGGCGGAGCACCCGCCGCTCCTCGCCGTCCACGATCTCTTCGTCATAGGCGTGTTCGAGGACGCCGTAGATCATCCTGTCGATTCCGTACGACGGTTCGATCACATGGGGCATCACCTCGGCGCCCCGCACCTCCACCTCTTCCTCGTGGAGCGCGTACAGGTCGCCGGGGATGAAGATCGTCTCGCCGTCGACCGTGACCTCGGCGCCGTCCGGGCCGGGTGATGTTTCGGCCAGGGCGTCGGCGATCTTCTTCGCTTTCCCCCGGTACTTCGGACCAAGTACGCCCATGTCCGCGACGATCTTCTTCCTCTTCTCTGTTCTCGCCTCGTCGAAGGGGACGAATACGGTCATGGAATCGCCGCTCTCTTTTGCATGGGCGCGGAGGTCGTAATCGGTCCGGTCGGCGATGCCGACGGTCTCGACCCATCCGAAACGTCCTGAAAGAACTTCGGCGTCCCAGCAGTCGATGGCGTAGTGCGCCCGCTCGTCAGGGAGGTGCTGTCTGAACCGCAGGCGGCTTCTGTCGATGCCGATGGAGACGAGCAGGTCGTGGGTGAGAGCGAGGTAATAGGCGATATATTCGTTTGCAATGATCCCCCCGTCGACAGCCTCGCGCATCGTCTTCCTGATCGGGTCGACATTGCTCTGCTGCTGCTCGATCCCCCAGAGATCGACCTGGTAGTCGGCATAACGCCAGAAGTTCGGGTGGCGCTTCTTCTCGGGGTTGACGAAGATCTCGGCTTCGGCCTGCGTGAACTCGCGCAGGCGGATCATCCCCTGTCTGGGCGAGATCTCGTTTCTATAGGACTTGCCGATCTGGACGGCTCCGAAGGGCAGTTTCATCCGGTAGAAGTGTGAGAGACGGGAGAAGTCCGTGAAGATCCCCTGTGCGGTCTCCGGTCTGAGATAGCCCTTCCGCTGGGAGCCCGGACCGATCATGGTCTGGAACATCAGGTTGAAGTCGAAGACCTCGGTCTTCCCGAAGACCTCGCCGCACCCCGGGCATGCCGCCCCTGCAATCACCTCCGCAAGTTCCTCTTTTGTGAGGTGGGAGGCGCTTTCGATCCCGCAGGCTTCGGCCAGATGGTCGGCTCTGAAATATTCGTTGCAGTGGGGGCACTGGCACATTTTGTCGGCGAATCCTTTCACATGCCCGGATGCGATATAGATGGATTCCGCCCCGACGGTCGGACATTCGATCTCATAGTAGCCTTCCCTGATGACATAGTAGTGCCGCCATATCTCTTCGATCCGCCGCTTCATCATGGCCCCGAGCGGGCCGTAGTCGATGAACCCTGCAACGGCGCCATAGACTTCGGCTGAAGGCCACACAAAACCCCGGCGCTTTGCAAGTTCTATGACTTTATCGTAAATGTCACTCACTGCGATCAATTCCTGTATTCTATTTAAACTTGAAGATTAAAAAGGCCACTTTTTTGCAAAAAACGGTTTGATTTCTCCGGACATCCCTGTGGAGCCGTGCGGGCTGCGCCGGTTCAGGCAGCAATGTTCAAAAATACAACGCGCACCATCTGCAAACGAGGTCATTCGGGTTCAAACCTCTTCAGAAGACGGTGATTTCTTGAATTTCCCCTTAAAGTGCTCTCTTCGGAGTACTTCCTGCTGAGAAGTATTTGAAGTTTGATCGCGAACTGAACCGGCAGGAGAGGCTCGCCTTTGTGCGGAAGCAGGCCCTCCGCATCAGGGGGGTTCCGAATGAGGTGTGGAGCCGCGAGCAGGCCGACCTGATCGATTCGTTCCTGGAGAATGCCGGAAGTTATGCCCTCTCCCGTGCCCGGTACCTCGATCTG
>JASGMW010000020.1 GCA_030156225.1 Methanofollis sp. | reverse complement strand
TGCGAGGGGATATCGCAATACGAACAACTTCATGACGATGGTGTACCTGAGATTGGGTCAACTGAAATTTAACTTACCCACATGAAACAGCGAAGAGCCGCCATTTTGCCTGCCACACCCATACACGGATAGCGGCCGCTGGATGAAATAAACGTTTTCATTTGATTTCACAGATCGCCTCGCCGTCCCGGGCGGTAGAATCACACGGGGAGCGGGCGTTCGGCGCGGCGGAGAGAAAAGAGGGTGGGGTGATAGTTGGTGCCTGTGGTCGCGGGTTCTGTTCCGCTTTCACGGAGGGAGAGACTCTTCCCCTCGTCGTCGTGGTTGTGGATGCGGGGTACGGATCAGTGGTCCACAAACTTCCAAGATCCCCTTCAGAAACGGGCAGTCGCGTTCCAGGGCTTCGATCGCATCTATCGACGCGGTCCCTGTGGTCATGCCGGCATCTCGATCACGCTGAATTCTCCTCTCGTCCATGTTTCTTCACCTCCTGCTGATGTGTCCCCTCGGGTCGGCGGCCGTCATCAGGGTGGCGGATGTTCTTCAGCATCACAACAGCCGCCTGCACGGTGTTGTAAATCTCGTGCAATAGCTCCCATGATGCCACTCACGATCGAGGGCGCCGCCGTGCGGTCATGCGATCACCTTCAGGGAGGGAGAGGGCTTCCTCGGCCTGACCGGTTGGTCGTCTCGCCCGGGCTCCTCCTGCACCGCGGGGGAACCGGGGCAGCCAATCCCACTGATGCCCACCGGCCTGCACCGCGCCTTCACCGCGTACGCGGTCAGCCCGCCGAGGAGGTCGCATCGGACCCGCCTCCAGCCCAATATATCGCACGCGAGGGATCGAGGATCTTCTATCCTGTGTTCCCTTCAGCTCGCGATCGTCCAGGGAGGATGTCACACCTTGGAACGGGTAGAGAAAATTCACCTGTGACATCACACCGAAGAGATAAGAGAGAAAAAGTCTCTTTCCTCCATTTTTCCTGGTGAGTGTCACGGGTGAACGGGTGGAACGGGTGAAAAACATGTTCGCAGAAAAATGTGTGCGGATGTTGCCTCGCGCGCGACATAGGGGTCACCTGTGTCATGGTCGGCCCTCCTCCTCGCCGTCGTCGTCACTGATGCCTTTCCTGATGATGCAGTCGCTGGTGAGCGTGAAAAACCCGACGATTTGCCCTTCGTACGACACGATCCGCGTGACCGACAGCCGGGCGGCCTGGTTTTCGAGTGCGTCCTCGATCAGGAACTCCGTCAGGTCCGGCCCTCTGCACTGAAACGATGAGACATCGATGTCTTCGTTGAGAAGAGAAAAAGATAGATTATCGAAGGGTATTTTCGTGTTCAAAGTCGCATCTTGCGGGCGAGGATGGCGGCTTCGCGGATCAACTCGCGGCCGTCATCGGCGTCTGTGGGGTGATCCAGATAGTGCTGGAACCGTCGGGCGTCTTCCCCCTCCAGGACCAGCCCGGGTTCGATCGGTTTTGCCATCTTCCTTCCCACCTGATATGCTATAATATTCCTGGGCACATAAAAATACGTTTCTCTTCGGGCCTGCATATGCGGACCCCCGGCGATCACCTCGTCGCCTGCCTCGCCTCGTCCATCCCCTGCTGCAACACCTGTGCCGCCTGGAGGAGAAGGCCCGGGTCGTTCGCCATGAGTTTCCACTCCTCGATCGAGATGCCGTCCACCTCGGCCGTCGCCTGTTCGGTGAGGGTAAGACCGCACTTCCGGCAGAAGGTGCCGGTCGGGCCGTTGAGATCGTGGGTCTGGGTGTTCGGGATTATCCTGCCCGGCATCGCCGTCCGGATCTTCGCCGAAGGGCCGGGGATCTGACGGCCGCCTTCATCCAGACCCATCTCTCCGGGGGGCATTAACGCGCCCCCCCCTTCAGACCGCCACAGGCCGGGCCGGCAGGGCCCGGCGCAAAAGACCCCTGATATACAGCCGCGCACACAAAAAAGTGACGACGCCACCACCAATCTGACCGATCACGATCCCCCACCAGACGCCCGCCTCGCCCCATCCGAGGGGGACGGCGAGGAGGTAGGCGAAGAACGCCAACAGCACGATCTGGCGGATCATGGTGAGCACAAAGGAGGTCACTCCCTTCCCTACTGCCTGGAAGACCGAGGTGGACATGATCCCCAGCGGAACGGCGATGAAAAAGACGCACATCACCCGGAGGAAGTCGGTGATTGCCGGCGCCAGGTACGCGCTCTCCGCCGAATAGGTGAATATAGTCGAGATCGCAGGTGCAAACACAAAAGTGAGCACACTCATCAGCGCCCCGACGGCGAGTCCCAGCTTCATCGCATAGGTATGAGCGATCGCCATTTTGTCAAACCGCTTCGCTCCGTATGCCGCCCCGGCAACGGTTACCAGAGCGGTCCCGATGCCCATAAACGGGACGAAGGCCAGCATCACCACCCGCCACCCGGAGGTGTAGACCGCCACCGCATCGGTCCCTGAGACGGCGACCAGGATGCCGTTGATGATCACGACGGAGACAGAGGTCAGAAACATCTCGGCGCTCGCCGGCAGACCGACTCCCAGGATATCCGCGGCCACGCGTCGATCAGGTCGAAACGAGCGCCTGGAAAAAGAGAGGTAGGTATCGTGCCTGACAAACAGCCAGTAGCCGAGCACGGCGCAGACCAGCACCATGGAGATCACGGTCGCCCACGCCGCCCCGGCGATGCCCATTCCCGCGCCGTAGATGAGCACCGGATCGAGTACCGCATTCACGACGGCAGAGAGCCCCATGGCGTACATCGTCCGTTTGACGTCGCCCTCGGCGCGGAGGATCCCGTAGCCGATGCCTGAGAAAAGCATGAAAAACGTCCCGCCAAAGACGATCTGCCCGTACTCCGTGGCAAGGGCGGTCGTCGCTCCCGCACCGCTCGCTTCGAGCAGGGGCTCAAGAAAGGGAACGATGAACACGCTCAGGAGGATCGAAACGACGACAGTGATGACTATTGAGTGCATCGCCGCATTATCAGCTCCTTTTTTGTCCCCCGCACCGATCCTCCGGGAGATCGCCGAGGTGGCCCCGGCCCCCAGACCGTTGGAGAGACCCATCAGGATCATGAAGATCGGAGTGACGAAGCCGATGGCCGCAATGGCGTCGCCGCCGAGTCCGGCGACCCAGACGGCGTCGATGAGGTTGTAGGCGCTCATCAGGAGCATGGCGACGATCATCGGAAGAGAGAGAGTGACGATCGCCTTCCTGGGATCGCCGGTCATGACGTTGACGCCTTCGGTGGCGACCTGTGGTTCAGATGCCGGCATCGTCGCCCTCCTCCCTGCTCCTGGCGATATCATGACTTCTTTCGGCCAGCATGCGGATCGTTGCGAGGACCTCGCCCCGCTCCTCGCCGGAGAGGCCGGACAGCAGCGCATCTTCCCATTCCCGATCCGCGGCAAGGATCTTCGGGACGAGCGCCTCCCCTTCTTCGGTCAGAAAGAGACGAAATCTCCGCCGGTTCTCCGGATCGGGCGTGCGGGTGAGCAGGCCGTTCTCCTCCATCCGCCGGACGGCCCGGGCGACGGTCCCCTTATCGATGCTGAAGTGGGCGGCAAGATCGTCCTGTGTGATGCCCGGTCTTTTTGAAAGTGTCAGAATGAACGGGAACTGACCCGGCAATATGGCTCTGGTGTTCATAGAGATGCCGTGCATCCGGTGGATCATTGAAATGAGGCCGCCGAGCGGTATGTCGGGCGGGAGAGCATGATGTGAGGTGCGTTCATCCGGCATATAGTACCTTAAGAGCGTGAGAACCCGGCAGGGATAAGTGTTGTCAGCGCAACAATTGCATAATCAATTTCATCGCCTTTTTTCCGAAAATTCAATCAGACCGCGCAGACGAAACGGACGCGGTGCACCGTCACTTCGTCCCGTATGAGCGCACATGCTCCCATGCCCGCCCGAGGTCGGGATCGTCGTACACTCCGATATCCTTCCTGCCGTAGAGGTTGCGGTCCTTTCCGACCGGGCAGACCTTCACGCAGATGCCGCAGGGGGAGAGATATCGTGCATCGAGCCCGGCGCTGTTTGCGGCGCAGGCGCGTTTATCGGTCAGACCGGCAGGATAGTCCTCCCCGCCGAGGGCACGGACCGGGCACATCCGCACGCAGGCCATGCAGCGGGTGCAGAGATCCTCCTCCAGGAGGGGATCGGACGGGAGTGCGGCGGCGGTGATGACGGATCCGAAACGCACCCTCGGCCCGTACCCGGGGGTCAGCAGCATGTTGTTCAATCCGAACGTCCCGAGACCGGCGAGCAGGGCGGCGTGGCGATGAGAGAAGAACGCCACCGGCCGTTCGAGGAGCACATCGATCCCGCCGTAGCCGTCCCGCGGCACAGACACCGAAGGGTGCCCCTGATCGTTGAGAAACTCCGCGATCCGATAGGTGTACTGGTCGAGGAGTGCGTTCACCGTCCGGTAGAGTTCGCGGTACCAGATCGACGGGGCGCTCTCTATCGCCGGCAGGTGGACAGGCAGACCGATCACGATCACCGAACGGGCTCCCGGAACGATCGCCTGCGGATAGAAGGCCTCGGGCATCCACGGCTCGAACGGCGGTTTTTCCCACCGTTCGACACCGGCCACCCCGACCAGGGGGATCTCCATCGCCCTGCATCTCTGCAAAACGGCCGCTTTCAGGTCGTCGTTCATAGTGAGATTCATTGATCGGCACCCAGATATAAGGCTCCCCTGCCGGGATCAGAGGAGGGGGGGCCGGTCAACCGTCCCTGCCGCCCGGACCCTGCTCCCGCATCACGTAGAGAAAGAGCATCAGCCCCCGCAGGCATTCGTCACGATCACCGGAAGACGTGTCGTCCTGGCCGCGGCGATCAACAGCGGAACGAAGACCGCGATCGAGAGAGCGACCATCCTGAGGTACGTCGCCCGCACCCTCTCCCGCGAGCCGGAGATCCGGGGGCTACCGTACGCGAAACACCGGGTTTTTTCCGTATACCAGCCTGAAGAGATCCCCCTTCTTCCCGGCCGCGCGCATCTCTTCAGAGGCAGGGGGCCGGGCGTTCAGACAGACGATCACCTCGTCCCCGCCGGGGGTGCAGGCGAGGCCGGCGACGGCACCTGCATGACCGACGTCAAGGCCGTCGGCAATGCGGAGGAGGGCCGAAAGCGAACAGACCGCGGCCTTCGTCTCAGACGAAAGCCCGGCATAGAGCGGATGTTTCGGACCGGGCAGCGAACGCCGGTGATAGCGGGCGACAAGGGCGACGAGCACGCGCTCGTCCTCGCTGAAGGGGAGGGTGCGGTCCGCCATGATCATGCTGCACGATCTCTTGTGATGCCCGCGCCCCCCGCCGACCCAGCCGATATCGTGGAGAAGGGCGGCAGAAGAAAGAACCTCCCGCTCCGCGTTCCCCAGACCGTGCAGGGAACCGAGGTCGTCGAAGAGGGCGAGGGCGAGCGTCTCGACGTGGAGAGCGTGCGCCGGGTCGGGGTCGAAGACGGCCGAAAACGCACAAACGTCACTCCTCTTCACGGTCCTCCCCCACCGTACAGGAGACCGAGACGTTCTCCGGCCGGCCGGCCGCCGGCCGCTCTCCTTCCATGAAGGCGTCGAGAGAACGGCCCTCCCTGAACATCCTGGCAAAGGAGGGGGGCAGATCCTGTTCGAAAACAGCGGCCACCGTCCGGTCGATATTATAGGGTATCCGGAGGTGGCAGACCGAAAACGGATCGGTCTGCAGGAGGGCATAGCACGCCCGCGGGTCGCCGTCGTCCGGACGGCCCACGCTCCCCGTGTTCACAAACCAGACCCCGGCAACCTCCCGCACAGACGGACAGTGGGCATGGCCCGAGACGACGATGTCGGCCCCCGCAGTCCCGGCGATCTCTGCAAGGCGGTACGCCGGGGTGTCGCCGTCGAGGTGCTCGTCGATCGTCTCCGGGCTCCCGTGGCAGAGAAGGAGGCGTCGGTCGCCGAGAGCGATGCGGCGATGTTCCGGCAGGGATCCGAGATACGACCGCTCCTCTTTCGAGAGGTGTCGATATGCCCAGCGTATGGCGAGCCGTTTTTCCAGGTTTTTCGGGAGACCTTTCTTCTTCCCGCGGGAGGCGAGAACCTGCCGGTCATAATTGCCGATCACCGAGAGCACCCGCTGCCGGCGGAGGTGCCGGACCGTTTCGTCGGGAAACGGGCCGTAACCGACGGCGTCCCCGGCGTCGAGCACGGCGATCGCCCCCCGCTGCCTGGCGTCCTGGAGCACCGCCTCAAGGGCCGGGAGGTTGCCGTGGACGTCGCCGATCAGGGCGATCTTCACCGGTCCGCCGTCTCCCGAGGGAAGGCGGAGCGCCTCAGCCCGTACGTCCCTGAGAGCGGCGGCGATCGTCTCCCCGAGCCCGTCCCAGTAACCGTTCTTCCTGAGGTCTCTCCAGTACGCCGCGAAGACGTCGAAGATCTCCCGGCGCCGCGTCGTACGCTCCTCCCTGAGATGGACGATCCCGGGCTCGATCGCGGCCATGAGAGCATCGTGGCCGAAATAGGTGCGGCACCGCACCCGCTCCTCTTCGAGAAAGACAGGGAGAAAATCCGCCCAGACGTCGCAGTCATGGATGTCGCCGAGAAAGTCCTGCAACTTCTTGATCGAGCCGATCTCGGCCTTCAGTTCCCCGGGGTAGAGAGGTCCGAAGGTTTCCATCGTATAGCGGAGGCGTTTTGCGGCGATCCGCATCTCATGGTGCCGCGCGCGGGCGTCGGGATCGGCGACGCAGTCCTCGTACGAGAAGAGGTTGTCGAGGCAGACGGAGATCTGGATGAACGCCTGCTCGAAGGCGTAGCCCGAGTGGACGTCCGTGCCCTCCATACGCCCCCGCACCGCCCGTTTCCTGCAGACGTCCACGATCTCCCCGACGGTGCCGGCTGTATCGAGGCCGTCCATCGCCCTGACGACGGCGGGCTGGAGGTCGCGCCTGGCCTGCGAGAGCCTGAGCAGGAGGCACTCGACGCCCGGACGCAGAGGAGTGCCTCCCGGTAGAGAAAACTGCTGCACCGGCGGCTCGTCCGGAGGAGGAGGGGACCGCCGCAGCCGCGCCATCATGCCGGCGAACAATTTTTTCAGCGGCGAGCGGCCGGGCGTCTCCGCTTTTTCGGGCGGCAACGCAGGTGCCTGGACAGGGCTCCCGGATTCGATCGCAAACAGGAGCGGAGACGGGAGGCCGCCTCTCACGCCCGGGAGGGTCTCCAGATAGGATCGCAGGAACTCAATCTGGACGTCGGCGTCCCGCGCCTCGCCCAGGGCGCGGGTCACGTTCCTGATCTCCCTGCGCCACCGCCGGATCGTATCCTGCCCGAAACACTCCTCAAAGAGGGGAAGGGCCGCCCTGAGCCGCCGGGATGCGACCCGCATCCGGTGGATGTGCTCGATATCCGCAGCGGCTCGGACCCCGTCCGCCTCGGCGGCAAGATCTTCGGCATGTTTTTTCAGGACGGCCGAACCGAAGAGGCAGTAGCCCGGGTCGACGGGGTCGGGACGCGTTTCAACCATGCCAGACCCCCCTCTCTCTGATCAGCCGGTCCTGCGAGGAGAGAGGTTCTGTACCCCCGTCAGGTTCCGCACGGATATATGCCCCGTCGGGCTGCATCCACCGTCCTTTTACCGTGTCCGCGAAGTGAATGTCGAAAATTTTCTTCACCTCCAGCGCAATCGCACGGTCAGGCACCGGGAAGAGCACTTCGACCCTTTTTTTCAGGTTTCTCGGCATCATATCGGCGCTGCCGAGGAGGACCTCGGGCTCGCCGCCGTTGTGGAAATAATAGATCCGGGCATGTTCGAGAAACCGGCCGACGATCGACAGCACCCTGATATGCTCGGAGACCCCGGGCACGCCCGGACGCAGGGCGCAGAGCCCCCGTACGTTCAGGTCCACCCTGACGCCGGCCCGGGACGCACCGTACAGCGCCTCGATCACGTCCCTGTCGAGGAGACCGTTCATCTTCCAGGCGATATGGCCGTCGCCCCGCTCCCCGTGCCGGTCGATCTCACGGTCGATACGGGATATGATCCCGGTTTTGAGAGATTCCGGGGCGACGAGGAGTTTTTTGTAGCCGGGCGACCGCGCATACCCGGTCAGCGTGTTGAAGAGAAGGCTCACGTCGTCGGCGATCGACGGGTCGGCCGTGATATACGAGAGATCTCCATAGAGGCGGGTCGTCACGGCGTTATAGTTGCCTGAACCGATATGCACGAGCCGCAGGATCCCGTCGCCGTGCCTCATGACGATCAGGCAGAGCTTCGCGTGCACCTTCAGGGCGGGATGGCCCAGGACGACATGAACGCCAGCCCGCTCGAGGGTCCGGGCCCAGGAGATGTTCTCGGTCTCGTCGAACTTCGCCTTCAGTTCGACGAGCACCGTCACCTGTTTGCCGTTTTCCCGGGCGGTGAGGAGGGCGTCGAGCACCGGCGAGTCCGGCCCGATCCGGTAGAGGGTGATCTTGATCGCGAGCACCGACGGGTCCCTGGCCGCCCAGGAGAGAAAGCGGACCACGCTGACGAAACTGTCGTACGGATGATACAGGAGCAGGTCCTGCCGGCGTAAACGGTCGGCCGCCGATTCCGGGGGATCGAGAACGGCCGGGACCGCCGGAAGGAAGGGCGCATCCCTGAGGTCGGGACGGTCGATGCCGTGGAGACACCAGAGGTCCGAGAGAGCGAGGGGGGCCGGCGAGACGTACACCTCCTCCGGCCGAAGATTGGTATGCCTGGCAAGGAGGTCGACGATCTCGGACGGCATTTCGGCGGCGACCTCCAGACGGACGGGCTCGGCGGTGCGCCGGTGGGCGACGCCCTCCTCGACGGCAGTGAGAAGGTCGGAGCCCTCCTCGATCTGGACCTCGATCTCGGCGTCGCGCGTTACCCTGAAGGGCCAGGCTCCGTCAATCTCCATCCCCGGAAAGAGGAGGTCGAGGTTCGCCGCCACAAGATCTTCGAGAAAAACACAGGAATACTCCCTGCCGCCACACCTCAGCGGATAAAAACGGTGAAACAGACTTACCGGCACCTTCACCCTGGCGAAACAGGGAGAACCTTCCCCGTCCCTGACGACGACTGCAAGAGAGAGGGCGAGGCTTGAAATGAACGGGAACGGTCGTGCGGCGTCGAACGCCATCGGCGTCAGGGTGGGGAGGATCGACTCCTCGAACTCCTGTCTCAGCGCCGCCTTCTCAGAAGGTTCGAGATCGGCTGTCCGGCGGATGACGACCCCGGCCGCCCGGAGAGCCGGCAGGAGTTCGTTTTCCCAGCACCGGGCATAGGCCGGATAGAGCCCGCAGACCGCGGTGCGGATCGCGGCCAGCTGTTCCGCCGGGGTCATGCCGTCCGGAGGCATCTCAAGCGCCCCCTCTTCCGCCTGTCTCAGCAGGCCGGAAACTCTCGCCATGAAAAATTCGTCGAGATTGCTCCCGCAGATGGCGAGAAATTTCACCCGTTCGAGCAGGGGGTGGGAGGCGTCCGCGGCCTCTTCAAGCACCCGGCGGTTAAAGGAGAGCCATGAAAGTTCCCGGTTGATATAGAGATCAGGACGATCGAGATCAGGGACAGTACACCGCTCCGTCTCTCCCCGTGCATCACCGCACGCACGATCCAATCCGGGCATCAGATAGGATCGCGACATTCTCCTTAAAATAATATCCTGCACCCGACATCATGGAGAGAGAATAGACTCAATAAAAGGCGTCGATCCAGTAAAAAAAGCGGCGTTTCACCGATTCCAGGTTCATCTGCTTCAGGCCGAGCGCCCTTTTTTCAATGAAATTCCAGGACACATAGGCGAGCGGAAATGTTACGGCAACCGAAAGGGCGCAAAAAAGCCACAGGGGAATGCCCGTCCCGAGGAACAGGACGATCGTCTGCTGGATCGGATAGGCGTAGATATAGACACCGTAGCTGAAGTCCCCGCGGTCGCCGACGCGGTTGAAGGCCGGCACCGGGAGAGCGGCAAACCAGAGGACGATATAGGGCACGGCGATCAGGGCGAGGAAGGAGAACGCCGGGGTGCCTGCGGCCGCGACCAGGGCGAGCGCGAGGAGCAGCGCGGTCATGCCATCGTAGCGGAGATGCGGGTGGTGGATCGAGAGATAGGCGCCGATCAGAAAATAGAGGGTGAACCGCACCTTCGAGAGGCCGGGATCGTGGTACAGCGCCATCCAGAGGAGAACGTTTGCGGCGATCAGGAGCAGAAGGGCATGTTTTTTCCTGAGGAGACCGAGAAGCCCGAGGACCGCCACAAGAATATACATCGTAAACTCCACCGGGATCGTCCAGAGGGAGGCGTTCACAAAAGAGACCGGGTTGGCAATGAACAGACCGAGAGCAGACCCGTCCTCGAAGAAGGGGAGGGTTGCGATCGCCCCGGAAAAAAGGGTGGAAAAATATTCGTTCGGGGAGAGGGTCGTGGCGATCGGACCTATGACAAAGAGGGTGAAGAGGATCGCGGCCACCAGGCCGGGAAACACCCTGAGAGAGCGTTTCCAGAAGAAGCGACCGGCCTCAGGCTGCGCCAGCCAGCTCTGCGGGATCAGGAGGCCGCTGATCGTGAAGAGAGCCGCAAGGGCGGTGTAACCGACGAGCAGGAGAGGGGCCGAACCCGACACCCCCGCATAGCCGATCTGCAGGGCATAGGCATGGGAGACCACGACGACCAGCGCCGCCGCAAGGCGGATCAGATCGAAATTGTTCCCATGTCCTGAGCGGGTCTGCATCGTGATCAGGGGATGGACCGGCAGGAGATATAGACCTGACCCATTCCTTAATCACCGTCCCCGGGAGCAACCTTTATCTGGTTCCGTTCTTACTGAAGCTCTACATGATCAAGGTAGCAATCAACGGATACGGCACCATCGGCAAGCGTGTCGCCGATGCGGTCGCTGCTCAGCCGGATATGGAAGTTGTCGGCGTTTCCAAGACAAAGCCGAGCGCCGAGGCCTATGTCGCCGGAATACGCGGTTACCCTCTCTATATCGCCGAGATCAACAAACGCCAGCTCTTCGAGGACGCCGGCATCGAGGTCGCCGGCGACGTCACCGACATGATCAAACACGCCGACGTCGTGGTGGACGCCACGCCGGGCGGGGTCGGGGAGAAGAACCGAAAACTCTACGAGCTCTACGGCGTGAAGGCGATCTGGCAGGGCGGCGAGGACCACGAGGTCGCCGGGTTCTCGTTCTGCTCTTCCTGCAACTACAACGAGGCGAAGAACCGGCAGTTCGTCAGGGTCGTCTCCTGCAACACCACCGGCCTCTGCCGGATCATCCATGCCGTGGACGAGCGGTTCGGCGTCGGACGGGTGCGGGCGACGATGATCCGCCGCGGCTCGGACCCCGGCGAGATCAAGAAAGGACCGGTCGACGCCATCGTCCTCGACCCGGTGAAAGTGCCGAGCCACCACGGCCCCGACGTCCAGACCGTTCTCCCGGAGATCGACATCACCACGATGGCGATGATCGTGCCGACGACGTTCATGCACATGCACGCCCTCCAGATGGACCTGAAATCCGACGCCACCAGGGAGGAGGTCCTGGAGATCGTCGAGAAACACCCGAGAATGGGGCTGGTGCGGAGCGGCACCGGGATCACGAGCACCGCGGAGCTGCGGGAGTACGCCCAGGACCTCGGACGGCAGCGCGCCGACCTCTACGAGAACGCCATCTTCGCCGAATCCATCGGACTGGTGGGCAGGGAACTCTTCCTCTTCCAGGCGATCCACCAGGAGGCCGACGTCGTCGTCGAGAACGTCGACGCGATCAGGGCGATGATGAACGCCGCCGACGAGGCCGCCGTCTCCATCGAGATGACCAACAGGGCGCTCGGATTTAGCGCCATCTGAAGAAGGATTAATCCTGACGGCCACCCAACTCTCTTTTATGGATCCATACGCCCTTGCCGCGCGCAATACGGTAGAGATCGTCACCGACGAGGAGCTGCGGGCCCTCCTCGAAAAACCCGTCCGATCGGTCTATGCAGGTTACGAACCCTCCGGAGAGATCCATCTCGGCCATCTGGTGACCGTGAACAAACTGATGGACCTGCAGAAGGCTGGCTTCGAGGTGACCGTCCTGCTTGCCGACCTCCACGCCTTCCTGAACCACAAGGGAACCCTGGACGAGGTCAGGGAGACCGCCGAGTACAACCGGCGCTGTTTCGAGGCGCTCGGTCTGAAGGGCGCCCGCTACGTCATGGGCACCGACCTGCAGCTCCATTCTGAGTACGAGCTGCTGATCCTCCAGCTCTCGCAGGAGGTGACCGTCAACCGGGCGAAGCGCTCGATGGACGAGGTCGGCCGCGGGATGGATCACCCGGCCGTCTCCCAGATGGTCTACCCGATCATGCAGATGGCCGATATCGCCATGCTCGGTGTCGACGCCGCCGTCGGCGGGATCGACCAGCGCAAGATCCACATGCTCGCCCGCGAGCACCTCCCCGGCATGGGCTATCCCTCCCCGGTCTGCATCCACACGCCCATCCTCAACGGTCTCGACGGGAAAAAGATGTCTTCGTCCGCCGGCAACCTGATCTCGGTCGCGGACAGTCCTGAAGAGATCGCGCGCAAGATGAAAAAGGCCTTCTGTCCGCCAGAAATTGCAGACAACCCGGTGCTCCAGGTGCTGAAGTACCACGTCTTCCCCCGCTTCGAGACGGTGGAGATCCACCGGCCCGGGAAGTTCGGCGGCGATCTCGCGTTCGCCTCGTACGACGCCGTCGAGACGGCCTATGCGGCGGGGCAGATCCATCCCCTCGACCTCAAGAGGATGACCGCGGACTATCTCGTCGAGATGCTCGCCGGCGTTCACGACGCGGTGGCGTGAAGGAAGAACGAAATGGCAAAGGACAGGGAGGGCAAGGATTTCGACCGGAAGCTCGAGGAGATGGGCATCCGGATCAAGGACGGGAACACCCGCAAGGTGCGGGGCGAGGTCTTCGACGAGGAGACCCTGCTCGCGCTGTACCGCCTTGTCCACAGAAAGAAGATGTCGGCGATCGGCGGCTCGATCTCTACCGGAAAGGAGGCGAACGTCTTTATCGGCGAGCGCGGGGATGCGCCGGTCGCCATCAAGATCTACCGGATACGCAACGCAAACTTCAAGGCGATGGCCGAGTATATTCTCGGCGATCCCCGTTTCGCCTCGGTGCGGAAGAGCCGGAAAGAGATCGTCTTCACCTGGACGAAAAAGGAGTTCGCAAACTTAAAGCGCGCCCGGGAGGCCGGCGTCCCGGTCCCGGAACCCTATGCGTTCGAACGCAACATCCTGATCATGGGGTTCATCGGCCGCGGGGACGTCCCCGCGCCGCAGCTGCGCTCGGTCGAGATTCCCGACCCGGCGGCGGCGTACCGGGCGGTGATGGCGGAGATCGTACGTCTTTACCAGGAGGCGCGGCTCGTCCACGGTGACCTGAGTGAATACAATATACTCTGGCAGGACAAACCCTATATCATTGATATGGGCCAGGCGGTCACCCGCGACCACCCGAACGCCGGCGCCTTTCTGATCAGGGATATCAGAAACATCAACCGGTTCTTCTCTCCCCTCTGCGAGGTTGAGGATGAGGAGGCGCTGATGCGCGAGGTGACCGGCGGGACGATCAGAAAACTCCAGGATCCGGACCGGTGATATGATTTGACAGTACAGGAAATTAAAATCGGAACAAACAGGATAGGCTCCCTGATCGGCAAGGGAGGGCTCACCAAGAGGAAGATCGAGGAGAAGACCGGCGCCGCCATCACCATCGACAGCGAGGAGGGGCAGGTCAGGATCGAGGGCGAGGACCCGGTCGGGGCGCTGCGGGCGGCGGAGGTCGTCTCCGCGATCGGCAGGGGATTTTCCCCGGAGCGGGCCTTCGTCCTCCTTGAGGACGACGACCTGATCCTGGACGTGATCGACCTGTCCGGGATCGAGCCCTCTCCGCAACAGCAGGAGCGCCTCCGCGGGCGGATCATCGGCAAGGCCGGCAGGGCGCGCCAGCAGATCGAGAACATGGCCGGGATCGAGCTCTCGGTGCAGGGCAAGACCGTGGCGATGATCGGTCTGCCCGACCAGCTCAAAAACGCCCGCACCGCGATCGACATGCTCATCAACGGCGTCCCTCACGAAGCGGTATTCTCGTTCCTGGAGAAAAAACGACGGGAAGAGAAAGAGAACATCCTGGATTACTACTACTAGACCGCGCGCACCCCATGGTTTCCTGTGGAAACGGGTCTACAATATCCGCTATATTTCAAGAGGTTTATGGACGTTGGTCAGGTTTTCGAATGGAAAACAAGGGGTTCATATGAAGGTAGCTGATCTCCCCCTTCCAGAAACGCTCAAATCGCGCTATGCAGAGCGTGGCATCGAAAACCTCTACCCGCCCCAGGAGGCCAGTGTAGCCGCCGGGATCTTCGAGGGAAAAAACCTCCTCTGTGCGATCCCGACCGCAAGCGGCAAGACGATCGTCGCCGAGATGGTGATGCATCGCCACTGTGCGGACGGCGGGAAGTGCCTGTACATCGTTCCCCTCAGGGCCCTTGCCTCTGAAAAATTCGAAGACTTTTCCGGAAAAGGGGTCAGGGTCGGCGTGGCGACCGGCGACCTCGACCGGCAGGATGCATACCTGGGACGAAACGACGTCGTCGTCGCCACGTCCGAAAAGGTCGATTCGCTCCTGAGAAACGGCGCCCCCTGGCTCTCCGAGATCACGCTGCTGGTCGTGGACGAGTGCCACCTGATCGGCTCGGCCGATCGGGGGGCGACCCTCGAAATGGTGATCGCGAAGCTCCTCCTGAAAAATCCGGGCATGCAGGTGATCGCCCTCTCGGCGACGGTGGGCAATCCCGGCGCACTTGCAGGATGGCTGAACGCAGAACTCGTGACGAGCGAGTGGCGGCCGGTCGATCTCAGGGAGGGCGTCTTTTTCGAGGGTGCGATCCGGTTCGCGGAGGGCGAACGCGCCGTATCCAGAAAATCCCGATACGACGATCTCAACCTCGTCCTGGACACGTTCGCCGAGGGGGGGCAGTGCCTGGTCTTTGTCTCTTCCCGGCGGAATGCGGAGGCGTTTGCAAAGCGGGCGGCAGGAGGGCTCAAACTCTCTGAGCCTGCTCTCGATGCGGCGGCGGCGGCGATCGAGCGCGAGGCGAAGACCGAGCTCGGCCGGACACTCGCCCTCTGCGTGCAGAAAGGGGCGGCCTTCCACCACGCCGGCCTCTCGTCCGAGGAGCGCCGGATCGTCGAGGAAGGTTTCAGAAAAGGGGCGATCCGGGTGATTTCGTCCACGCCGACCCTCGCCGCCGGCCTCAACCTCCCGGCCAGGCGCGTGGTGATCCGCGACTACCTCCGTTTCGGGGAGAACGGGATGGCCCCGATACCGGTCGGGGAGTACAAGCAGATGGCCGGGCGGGCGGGCAGACCGCACCTCGATCCGTACGGCGAGGCCGTGCTCATCGCCAGGAGCACAGAGGCCTGCAAGGATCTCTTCGCGGGTTATATTGACGCCCCACCCGAGGAGATCGCCTCGCAGTGCAATTCGGAAAACGCCCTGCGTTCCCACGTCCTCTCTCTGATCGCCACCGGCTTTTCCCGTTCCCGTCCCGATGTCCTCTCCTTTATGGACCGGACGTTTTACGCCTACGAGCACCAGGGGGGAAGGTCCACCATTCACGAGACGATCGGACGCGTCGTCGACTGGCTCTGCGAAAAGGAGATGGTCACGGAGTTCGGAGACCGCCTCGAAGCGACCGAGTACGGCGACCTGGTCTCCAGGCTCTACATCGATCCGCGGAGCGCCGAGGCGATCGTCGACGCCATCCAAAACGCCCGGGATTTCGCCGACTTCGGCCTGCTCGAAGCGATCGCCGAAACCCCGGACATGCTCACCCTTTACCTGCGAAAAGACGATTATAGCGTCCTGTACAAATTCCTCAGGGAACATGAGGACGAGCTCTGGACCGGGGTGCCCTACGGCACCGACGAACTGGAGGTGTTTTTTGCCAGCGTCAAGACGGCGATGCTGCTCCTGGACTGGTCCGAGGAGGTGACCGAGGAGACGATCTGCGAGCGGTTCAACGTCGGCCCGGGCGACATCCGCAACAAGGTCGAGACGGCGGTCTGGCTCATCCACGCCGCCGCCCGTCTTGCCGGACTTTTCAGGCAGCCGTTCGCAAAACCGATCGCCGACCTGGAGATCAGGGTCAAACACGGGATCAAAAAGGCGCTCCTGCCCCTGATCGCACTCCGCGGCATCGGCAGGGTCCGCGCCCGCCGGCTCTTCAACGCCGGGCTGACGACGCCCGGGGAGATTCAGGCCGCCGGGATCGGAGCGCTCGCTCCCGTGCTCGGGGAGAAGACGGCGACCTCGGTCCTCGCCCAGATAGAAGCGGGACCCGGAAAAAAAAGAGCGGCGATAGAAGAAGAGAAGCCCGGCCGGAGCCTTCAATCGTTTCTCAGCGCCTTTAACGGTGATGAGGATCGATAGCCCATCAGGCGCCCGGACCCTTTTCTGGATCGGCACTCTGATCCCTGCCCGTGGCCAGTACAAACGCCGCCGCTCGCGCCGCCGGGTAGATCGGCAGGAGGATCTCCGCGAGGTTCTTCCCCCGGAGAGAGAAGGGCGAATCTCCGCAGAGTTTCAGGGTCGAGCCCTCGACCTGCACGTCCCGGGTGATGGCAAACCCAAGTTCGTCAGGTGCGACCCTGCCCCTCCAGAACTCCCCGGCTACGTCCTGTACCCCGTCCTGGACCGGAAAGGGTTCTGCCTCCCGCCGTGCCTTCAGCGCAGCCATCACCTCGTCCCTGGTCCTGCCCCTGAGCAGGAAGAGGAGGAAGGGGTCGTCGTCGAACCGCTCCGCGAGGAGATAGTAGACAGCGGCGATGTGCTTACAGGGATTCTCCCAGTCAGGACAGGAACAGGTCGTCGTGATCTCCCGCTTCGTCCCGGGAAAGAGCGAGACACCCGTATCGCCGATGACCTTCTCTATCTCGGGAGGGACCTCGCCGGCGAGGAGCTGTGCCGAGTAGATAGCCTCCTCTGCCATATGGTCGAAGACCCGTCCCCATGCCTGATCTGAGAAGGGTCTCAACCTGATGGTGACCTCGTAGGGCGTTCTTCGCGAGCCCTGAACCCGCGACTTCACCTCGCCGGCCGAGAGGCTGAGGCTGATGACCTGCCCCTTCCTCGCATAGGTCTTCCCCCGTTTCAGCCGGGCGCCGTCCCCCATCCTTTCAAGGGTCTCGATAAACCTCTTCGACCACCATCGCTCGCCTATTGCTCCCCTCCTGCTCTTCGCCTTGATCCCATCTTTCACCGCCCGCGGGGAGACCGCTGGATAATAGGGATAGTCCCCGGTCATTCGAGTCCCTCCTCAATCCCATCCCTCCGGAGCGTGAGGAGCTCGCGGAGTTGATCGTCTGAGAGCGCGGTGATCCAGTCCTCTCCTCCCGAGAGAATGGAGCCTGCGAGCACCTTCTTCTCCTCGATGATCTGGTCGATCTGCTCCTCAAGAGTTCCTCCCGTGATCATGAGCCGCACCTGCACGTCCCTGCTCTGCCCGATCCTGAAGGCACGGTCGGTCGCCTGGTTCTCGACCGCAGGGTTCCACCAGCGGTCAAGGTGAAAGACATGGTTTGCCGCCGTCAGGTTCAGGCCGGTCCCGCCCGCCTTGAGGGAGAGGAGAAAGACCGGAGGGCCGTCCGGTCCCTGGAACTGCTGGACCATCGCATCACGCTCTCTCTGCGGGGTCCCGCCGTGAAGGAAGAGAACGGGTACACCGAGTCGATCGGTGATGCACTCGCCGAGCCGCTCGCCAAAACTCGGGAACTGCGTGAAGATGAGCGCCTTTTCCCCGGTCTCCAGCACCTCTTCCAGCATCTCGAGGAGCCGGGTTATTTTTCCGGATCGGTTCCCGAGGGGGGCCCCGTCACCGAGAAAGAGCGCCGGGTGAATACAGATCTGCTTCAACTGCGTGAGAGCGGAGAGCACAAGGCCGCTCCGCTGGATACCCTCCCGCCCTTCGATCTGGTCGAGCATCTCCTGCACGACCGCCTCATACAGGGTCGCCTGCTCGGTGGTGAGCGTGCAGAACACCTTCATCTCCATCTTCTCCGGGAGATCGGTGATGATAGTCCTGTCGGTTTTCAGCCTCCTGAGCAGGAAGGGCCGGATCAGCGACCTGAGCTGCTCGGTCCGTGCAGGGTCACGATACCGTTCGATCGGCACAGCATATCTCTCCTGAAATGTCTTGATCGATCCGAGGTACCCGGGATTCAGAAACTCCATGATCGACCAGAGTTCGGTGAGCCGATTCTCGACCGGGGTCCCGGTGAGAGCGATCCGCCGTTCGCTGGTGAGTGACCGGACGGCCTTCGCCTGCCTGGTGAGCGGGTTTTTAATATTCTGCGCTTCGTCAAGGAGGACGGTTTTCCAGGAAACCGACCTGAGCGGTTCGATATCGCGGACAACAAGCGGATAGGTCGTGATGGTCACCTCGGATGCTCCGATAGCAGCGGGATCGCGATCAGTCCCATGATGGACCCGGACGGTGAGGTCAGGTGCAAAACGTGCGAGCTCACGCCGCCAGTTGCCGACGATCGAGGTGGGGCAGACGATGAGGGCGGGGAACGCCTCGTCGCGCCAGGCAAGGAGATAGGCGATCACCTGGACGGTCTTTCCAAGCCCCATGTCATCGGCAAGGCAGGCGCCGAGCCCCCTGCGGGTGAGAAACGAGAGCCATGCGAGACCCTGCTCCTGGTACGGGCGAAGCGTCCCCTGAAAGGCCTGCGGCAGGGGGACCGGCTGCAGGGATACATCTGTGCCGATCAGATCGCGGATCCAGCTCTCCGCCTCGACGATCACCGCCTGAGGCAGGTCGGTGTCTGCACCCGCGGAGATCCTGAGCAGGTCTCCGACGGTCATGGTGCCGTATCTCCGTTCGAACGCCCGCTTTGCCTTCTCGATCTCGAACTCGTCTATCGAGACCCATCTCCCGTGCATCTGCACGAGCGGAATCTTCAGGCGGGCGAGTTCCTCGAACTCCTCGGGGGTGATGGCCACGTCGCCGATCGCGATGTTCCAGGAGTAGGAGACAAGGCTCCTGAGCCCGAGGTGCCGGCCGGTGGCCGCAGACGGCGATACCGTAACTCTGACCGATGCCCGGGAACCGGTACTCTTCCACCATTTCGGGAGGATGACAGAAAAACCTGCATCGATGAGGAGGGGCGCCGACTCATTCAGGAAGGCGCAGGCCCCCTCCGTGTCGAGGGCAAGCTGCGTGGGCCGGGCGGTCCTGAGCCCCTGCCTGAGTGCCGGGTATATCTGTGCGGCCCGCCCGAGTTCCGCGAGAAGATGCTCACCCGCATCTCTGAACCGGGCGGCACGACCCCTGCCCCCCTTCCAGATCTCCTCTGCGGGTATGAGGACCCCCGGGTCGTCTGCAGACACGAGATGAAAGGTCAGGAACCACCGGTCTTCGTCTGGTTCCGGCTCTTCCAGCCGGAAACAGCCCCGGAGTGCTGCCCTGCCCGTATGCACCCGCCCACCGTCGAGCCATGCGCGCACCTTCTTCTGGAAGCGTTCGTCTCTCCTGATCGCCTCTCCAGCCTCCTCCGCCTTTCCTGTAAGGAGCCTGAACCACTCCTCTTCGGGGGGAACGGTCTTTTTCGGCCTGCCCCGGGATCCTGGAAGGAGTGTGAGATTCGATACCGAACCGGCGACGATGGTATGCACTGCGTGGTTCAGAAATGCCGTCAGAAGAGAGGAGCCGTCCCACCCGTCGCCTGCCCATATGCTGCACGCGGGAGGGAACGCCTCAAGGATCGTGCCCGGGTGCTCGTCCGTCTCTGTCACTGCCTCCCAGCCGAATGGACCGGGGAGAAACGACCCTTGGATGACGAGATAGAGTGCATACCGGGCGGCAGCCGACCAGAACTCGAGCGTTGCGCCGACAGAAGGCCCTGACGCAACTCCTGCGAGGGCCCGGACTGAGAGCGGGCAGGAAAGAAGAGGAACAGCGAATGGCGCGAGCGAAACCGCGCCGGTCACGGCAGGCGTCCTCCCACACCCGGGGGAGGGGAGCGGGTACTGCCCGGAAACGGGAAGGAGGAGGGCTCCGGGACCGCCTGCTATTCCTGTCGGGTAGCCGACGGCAGAGAGCGCATGGGTGAGTGACGGAATATCTGCAGCGAATGGATGGGGAAGGACGGGCGGTTTTTTCGGTCTCCGGCCCCGCCGCGTTGTACCCTGTTGCGGGAGGGCGGTATCTTCACCCCAGAAAAAGAGGGTGTTCTTCTCTGCGGGGTTCCAGAAACTGTGAAGAATAATCATCCGGGAAGCCTTCCAGGCCTGTTGATATCCCCCGGCGGGGGCGTCGGTTGTTTCACCGCAGATCCACACAGACCGTCTCTCTCCCCCGCGGCCGTCGCAGCCCTCATCTCCCTGATATTTTTTCCGGATGCAGGCATGCCGACAGGAGCGTTCCGGGTTCATCAGGCAGGTCCGGTTTCCTTCGGTATAGAACCTTTTTTAATAATTTCTGGTGCATTGAAGTCTTTTATAGTTATGTGCACAGGATGCCTCAACAACAACTGCAGTGAGATCGTCGGAGCCAGTTGCAAATGCCACCGACACCTCCTGCTTGATCGCTCTACCGGCTCGTATCTTCGAAGTGCTTGAGACGCTTGCGTCATTCTACATGAAGGACACCATATTTTTTGATCGCGATCCGCTCCCGGCCGGACAGAGAGGCATACCGGGATCAGGGGTCAACATGGTATCGCCACAAACGACAATGCGGGATACCAGACTTATACCCTCAGGGCACAAACTCTTTTTTTACCGGGATGGGGCCGGGGTCGCGCCGGGCGGCACCTGCAAGGGGGCCGTCGACCGGCATGCAGGAGCATTCAATGGAGCACGAGTGTGAGATCGAGCAGGGAATCGTTGATATTTCTTCGCTTCCCGCCGTTCTGGAGAGCATCAGGGAGATCGCCGGCGCGACCGGCACCCATATCATCTGTTTCGACGCCGAAAACCTCGCCGGGAAGGAGCATGCCCGAAAGGCGCTTCGTCATGCGATGCGCTCCTGGCGAGAGGAGCGGGCGATTGCAAACAGCATCGAAATGGAGGCGCTGCTCTATGCCGCGGGCACCAGGCAGTGCCGGGTGGCGATGGAACTCGGCCTCCACGAGGGGGAAAACAGATGCTACGTCTGCATCTGTCCTCCTTCCCCCGCGGCCGTCGCAGCCCTCGGCAGGATCGTCCGGTGGGACGAATGCGACTGGGAGCAGATCGACCGGGCAAAGAAGGCGCGACTGATGGAACGCTATGCCGTCACCGAAGAGGAACTCGCCGCAGCAGGCGGTCGGCTCCGGCCTCTCGTCCACGAACGGATCGCGCTCCTCGAAGTGAACCGATAGAGCCCGGCCGGGAGGGGAACCCTACCCTCTCGCGTGCGAGATGATATGCCTGAGTTCAGGCAGGATGATCTGTTCGGTAGCGAGTCGCACCGCGCCGGTAGATCCCGGAATGCAGAAGATCACCTTTCCGCCGACGATGCCGGCGGCCGCGCGCGAAAGCAGGGCCGACGTCCCGATCTCCTCGTACGAAAGCATCCTGAAGAGTTCGCCGAAACCCTCTATCTTCTTCTCAAAGAAGGGTTCGATCGCCTCGATGGTGCAGTCGTCGTGCGTGAGACCGGTACCGCCGTTGACGACGACCGCATCGGCATCCGCGAGAGCCAGGGAAAGAGCCGAACGAATCGCCCCGATATCGTCCTTCACGATCGTCGAAGCGGTGACCTGGTATCCGGCCCCGGCAAGGAGATCCCGGATTGTCCTGCCGCTCGTATCGGTCTCCTCGGTGCGCGTCGTAGAGACCGTGATCACTGCCGTCTTGATTTCGATCTCTTTCAGATGCTCCTGCTTCATGATGTACCCTCTCTCCTGTGTTGTTCTCGCTGTGTGATACTGTTTGCGCTGCTGGAAAATGGGAAGCAATCCAGATCGATTGCACTTATTACTGATCCCCGACCCCTTGGTTTCCACTGGAAAAAACAGAGGGTGCTGGTCAGCGCTTTAATTCATATTCATATTTTAATCTCATATTCTGATCACAAATTCCGATCAAATTACAGATCCCGCGCACTGATCCAGATCACAGTTTTTTCAGGATCCCTGTGGAACCTCTGTGATCTCTGTACCGGGATCAGAAATCTGAGATCAGGAACCCTACTCCAGGATCGAAAAATTCATTTTGAGATCAGAGAAGATTTATAGTACCAGTGAATAACCATACAACAAGCTGTTTTTCACTGTGTACGAAAAAACAGGTTACCTGTTTTCCATATACTCCAGTCGAAACAAAGGGGTCCCGGTTTATTGCCCGGATCTCTTCAAATTCGTCATTCTTTTGCAGGATATTGATCATCCTTATAAGCCGGTTCCAATGGAAACAAAGGGGTTATATCCCCTCACCCCACATGATCTCTATTCCTCTCCCCCTGATCCACCGAACACTCCACGGCTGATACCATGTCTGATAACGAAAATTCTTCCTTTGGCCTCTTCCAGAAGTTCCTCTCGAACAACCGAATCTTCAAGAACCGGGAGGTTCTCCGTCACTCGTACCGCCCCCAGATCCTTCCTCACCGGCGTCCCCAGATCGATGCGATCGCCTCGATCCTCGCGCCGGCTCTGAAGAACGAGACCCCCTCGAATATTCTGATCTATGGCAAGACCGGTACCGGCAAGACCGCGAGCGTCCGTTATGTCGGCGCCGAGCTCGAAAAAGTAGCTGCGAACATGTCCACGGGGTGCCGGGTCGTCCACCTCAACTGCGAGGTGATCGACACCCAGTATCGGGTGCTCGCCCAGATTGCCAAAGGACTTGAAGACCTTGATGCCACCCCGAGCGACAAGGCGCGTGCTCACATCCCAATGACCGGCTGGCCGACCGATCAGGTCTACACCGAGCTGAAAAATCAGCTCGAATCAACCGGGGGTGTGCTGGTCATCGTACTCGACGAAATCGACAAACTGGTCAAGAAGAGCGGGGACGAGACCCTCTACAACCTCACCAGGATCAACTCCGACCTCAAGGGGGCGAAGGTCTCGATGATCGGGATCTCCAACGACCTGCGTTTTACCGATTTCCTCGACCCCCGCGTCCTTTCCTCGCTCTCAGAAGAGGAGATCGTCTTCCCGCCGTACAACGCCCCCCAGCTCTGTGATATCCTTACCCAGCGCGCCCAGATGGCCTTTGTGGAAGGAGGACTCGAAGAGGGGGTCATTCCTCTCTGCGCCGCGTTCGCTGCCCAGGAGCACGGGGACGCCCGCCGGGCGCTCGACCTCCTGCGGGTCTCGGGCGAACTTGCCGACCGGGCGAATGTCGAGTATGTCGGGGAGAAGCATGTCCGCATGGCCCTCGAAAAGATCGAGACCGACTCGATGATCGAATGCATCTCGACCCTGCCCACGCAGAGCAAGGTCGTCCTCTACTCGATGCTTCTGCTGGAAGAGATGGACAAGAAGATCTTCACGTCCGGGGAGGTGACCCGCGTCTACCGTGAGGTCAGCCGGATTGTCAACATCGACCAGCTCACCCACCGGCGGATCACCGACCTGATCTCAGAACTGAGCATGCTCGGCGTGATCAATACGCGCGTCGTCTCCAAAGGGCGGTACGGAAGGACAAAAGAGATGTGGTTTGACACCAACACGAAAAAGATACAGGAAGTACTCGCGAAAGACCCCAGGCTCTCTGAGGAGCGGCTTGCCCAGGTCGACCTCAATCGCCTGAGGGCTTCATTCCGGTGATAGCAATGGATGAAAAAGATCTCTTAATCCTCCATCTTCTGGAGGAGAACGATAAGGTGCCTGTCGGCGAACTCGCGACGATGGTAGAGCTCCCGATCGAAGAAGTGGAGACGCGCATCCGCGCCATGGAAGAGGCCTGCGTGATCAGGAAGTACGCGGCCGCCGTCGACTGGGAGCGCGCCGGAGAGGGTGAGGTCAGCTCGATCCTCGCGCTGAAGGTCTCACCCGAGCGGGACTTCGGCTACGACAAGATCGCGGAGAGGATCGCGCGTTTCAGCGAGGTCAAAGACCTCCGCCTGGTCTCCGGACGATACGATTTCATCCTTCTGGTGAAGGGGAAGAACATGCAGGAGATCGCCCGCTTCGTCTCAGAGCACATCGCCCCGATGGACCGTATCAGGGAGACGACGACCCAGTTCGTGATGAAGACCTACAAGGAGAACGGCACGTCGTACGACGAGCGCAAGGCGGGGGAGCGTCTGCCGTACTCTTTTTGAGGTGGATGATGCGGGACTTCGTATCGGAAAGGGCGCGGATCATTCCCCCTTCCGGGATCAGAAAATTTTTCGACCTCTGTATGGGCATGCAGGACGTGATCTCCCTCGGTGTCGGCGAACCGGACTTCGTGACCCCCTGGAACATCTGCGAGACGGGTATCTACGCCATCGAACAGGGCATCACGTCGTACACGTCGAACCGGGGCTACCCACCGCTGCGGGAGGCGCTCGCGCTCGACCTGGAGCAGAAGTACGGCCTCTCCTATTCGCCGGACGAGGAGATGATCATCACGACCGGCGTTTCGGAGGCGGCCGACATCGCCATCAGGGCCGTCACCGACCCGGGCGATGAAGTGATCGTCATCGATCCGGCGTATGTCAGCTACGCCCCCTGCGTCACTCTCGCCGGCGGGACCCCGGTGCCCCTTCCCTGCCGGGAGAAGGACCGCTTCAGAGTGACGCCCGATGCGCTGATGGAGTGCGTCACTGGAAAAACCAAGGCGCTGGTGCTCAACTTCCCGAACAACCCGACCGGAGGGGTGATGGGAAGGGCCGACTACCGTGCGATCGCCGATATCGTCGTCGACCATGATCTCGTCCTGATCTCGGACGAGGTCTATTCGGAGCTCACCTATGACGGCACCCACTGCTCGCCGGCCTCGATGGCCGGCCTCCGCGACCGGACGATCACGCTCAACGGTTTTTCCAAGGCCTACGCGATGACCGGGTGGCGGATCGGTTACCTGTGCGCCCCTGAGACGATCTGCGACGCCGCCCTGAAAATCCACCAGTACGTGATGCTCTGCGCCCCGGTGATGGGTCAGATCGCCGCCCATGCGGCGCTCAGGCAGGCCGAGGAGAACAAGAACGAGATGGTGCGG
>JASGMW010000094.1 GCA_030156225.1 Methanofollis sp. | reverse complement strand
GCCGATGCCGAGCTTCCGGCGCATGCCCGTCGAGAATGTGCCGACGAGATCGTCCCGGCGGTCGACAAGACCGGTGAACCCGAGGGTTTCGGCGATCCGTTTTTCCAGGTCAGGAACGCCGTAGAGGCGGCCGTAATAGTCGAGGTTCTCGTACGCCGTGAGGCGATCGGAAAGCCCGTCTTTTTCAAGGAGCACGCCGACCCGCCCGCGCAGACGGTTGGATCCGGCCAGGTTTTCGCCGAAGACCGAGGCGTTCCCGGCGTCGGGCCGCAGGAGGCCGAGCAGGCAGCGCATCGTCGTCGTCTTTCCCGCACCGTTCGGACCGAGGAAGCCGAAGACCTCGCCTTTTTTGACCGAGAACGTGATGTCTTTGAGTACCGCTCTTCCCTTGAATCCTTTTCTGAGGTTTTTGACCGTAATGATCTCCATTATTTTTCCTTCCCGCGTTCGAGTACGGCGATCGCCGCTTTTTCCAGAACGATCAGCACGAGTACGCCCGCAACCGCCGCAAGGACCGGCGAAAAGACGAGATGCAGTTTCGGGTCCTGCGAAGGGGCCGTCATGAGGTACAGGATGCCCCCCCCGACGAGGCATCCTGCCGCGATGCCGCCGCACCGGACGGCCAGGATCGCACGGTCGGTCAGGCGCTCCCGGTCTTCGGACCATGTCCTGAGGATCACCGGGAGGAAGATCAGCACGGTCCCGGCGAGGACCGGTGCCAGAGACGCCGGGTCTGTTCGTTCTACCGCTCCCGACCACGCGAGGCTGAGGCCACCCCAGGCGAGGAGAAGGCCGGTCATGCTCTATCTCCCTGCAGGGAATAGTATCCCTGGAATGCGACGGCGCTTGCCACCATCCAGAGTATGGCGACGTACAGGTTTAAGGGGGCTTCCGGGGGTATGAAGGGACCGACATACGCGGAGGACGAGCACGCCCACAACGGCCCAGAAGATATATTGTGTCTTTTTTTCCATCTCAATCGCCCCGGTTCATGCCCTCTCCACGCGGTGTGCAAAATACCACGAGAACGCCCCGGCGGTGATCGCCATGAAAAAGATGAGGCCGGCGAAGACGCTCCCGATCTCAGGCGTGAACACGCCGAGTTCATTTGCCCGGAAAAGGGCGCAGATCAGGAGGAGGGTGGCGAACCACGACCACGAGGCTGCCATGCCTCCGATGCTTTGTGTTCGCTCGTCGGATTCGATGCCGTCACCGAAGCGGCGGTGGTTGAGGGCGCCCATCATGACCATCACCGTACCGGCTGCGACGAGGGCCGAATATAGGCCGATGCCGGAGACTGCGCCGCTGAACGGGAGGGCGATGCCGACCGCCGCCACGAGGAGCCCGGCGCCGATCTGGAGGATGTAGCGTATCTTCATGGTCCCACCTGTGAGAAATACCACACGTTATGTTAGATATTACGAACATCCGGTATTTCATTCTTGTGGCATATTTCTAACATCTCGATCCCGGGAATCGTTAGATTCATTCTCATGAGGGTCGAACCTTAATCGTGGCAGAAATAAAGCATTTCGGTATTCTTTCGGTCGCACGGATCAATGCGGCGATCAGCCTCGTCGTCGGCCTGATCCTGAGCGTCCTCTGGGTGCTCCTTGCAGGCATCACCGGCGTTGCCCGGGCGATCGACGGCACTCCTATCGGAACCGCGGCGATCAACGGGGCCAGCGGCCTCGTCATCATCATCTTCGCCACCATCGTCTACGCGATCGTCGGTTTCATCATCGGCGCGCTGGTGGCGTTCCTGTACAACGTCGCCGCCGGCTGGTTCGGCGGCGTCAAGATGGAGTTATCTGAATAACCCTTTTTTTTCATTCTTCCTGCAAGACCTTTCCCGACCCGGACCGCACTGCCGCACGGGAGAGCGTATATAGGGGACGGGCACAGGGATCTACGTGAGTCCGATGAGCGAAAAAAAGCGGATTACAATGGAAGAGGCCCGCAGGATCGGCGGGATGCTCGGCATCGACTGGAAGGCGTTTGACATGGAGCAGTTCAGGGCCGGCATGGACGTGGAACTCGAACACGGGACGCAGGATCCGAAGACGAACGTCACCGGCGACGATCTCCTGATGACCGGCAAGATCGCCCTCGCCCACCTCAACGAGTTCCCGGACTATTATGATCGTCTGGAGGCGATGGAGGAAGAGGCGAAGCGTTTCTGGAAGCGCGGGGACTGACCCCACCCCGCGATCTCCACTCTTCTCCGGGACGTTCTTCGTTTTCCATCCTGTAGGTTCCGTCCGGGGCCGTGATCTCAAAGCGCGCCCCCTGGCCAGGGGTGCCGACCTCCCGTATGGAAAGCCCGGTGATCGCCAGGATCTCCCTGGCGAGGAAAAGACCGTAACCGGTGTTTTTCCCGACGCCGCGCCTGAATATTTTCTCCTTGTCCCCCTCTTCGACTCCTCTCCCGTCGTCCTCGCAGACGATGATCAGGCTGTCGCCGTTTGTTCTCAGAGAAAACTCGATCCTGCTGACAGGACCGCCATGCCTGACCGCGTTGTCGATGATGTTGGTGAAGACCTTTTCGAACAGCGGATCGGCATAGACGAGCACGCCGTCGATCCGGTTTTCAACGGCGATCCCGGAGTGCGGCAACGTCGTCATCGAGGCGCTCCAGACCAGTCGCCGCACATTCTGCCAGGCAGGGCTGTGAACGCCGATGTCCTGATAATCCCTGGTGAAGGAGATCTGGTGGCGGATCACGGTTGCCGATTCCTCGGCCTTCTCGACGAAGGCGATCACCCCGGGTTCGAGATCGAATTCCCTGACGAATTCGAGATAGCCGAGCAGCCCGGTGAGCCGGTTCAGGACATCGTGGCGGGTGATGTTCGAGAGCAGGTTGAGTTTCTCATTCGCCAGTTTCAGCGCCTCTTCAACGCGTTTTCTCTCGGTGATATCCCGTTTGTTCTCTCTTCGGCCCATATACGTGCCGTCTTCCCTGAAGACCGGCTGACAGTAATGGCTGATCCACCTGACTTCGCCCTGTTTTGTGACGATCCGGTAGTCGATGTGACTGACCCCTTCGTTGTCGTGGAGACTGTCGCAGTAGTGCCGCTCGACCAGCTCCCGGTCGTCGGGGTGGGCGATCTGGATCCTGAGGAGCGGGTGGTCCATGAAATCTCCGGCCGGGTATCCAGTAATGCGTTCGCAGGACGGCGACACGTAGAAATAATTCCCGTCCGGCCCCAGCCACGCCTCCCAGTCATAGGTGAAATCGGCGATCGTCCGGTATTTCACTTCATTCTCCCGGATGGTCTGTTCCATGCGTTTCCTCTCGCTGATATCCATGATGACGCCGACGATCCCGGCCACCGCTCCCGCGGCGGTGAAGAGTGCGGTCTTCGAGAAGAGGACGTCGAGACGCCGGCCGTCCCGGTCAGTGATGGCGAACTCGTAGCGCTGGATATGAGGATTTTCGATGATGAGATCGTCCTTCTCCCTGTAGACGTCGGCGTATTCTCGGGGGAAAAAATCGTGGATCTCTCTGCCGATGATCTCCTCACGCGACCGGCCGGTGAGCTCCTCGAAGGCGCGGTTGCAGTCGCGGTAGATGCCGCGGGTGTCCCGGTAGAAGACGGGCGCGGGGATCGCGTCCATGAGCGCCTGCACGTAGTTCACCTTCTCCTTCAGATCGACCTCCATCTGTTTTCTCTCGGTGATGTCGAGCATGGTGCCGATGATTACCCTGACGCCGCCGATCATGGTGGCCGAACCGTGGACCTCGGTCATGATGATCCGGCCGTCCTTCCGCACCCCCCTGAACTCGTACGTCCCGTTGCTGCCCATCTCTCGCTCGTCGAGTTTATTTCCGACGCAGGCCCGGTCTTCCGGGTGAACGATCGCGAGGAGAGGCATGCCCGCCGAGATCTCTTCGACGGTATAGCCGAAGATTTCGGCGAACCCGGGATTGACATACGTGAACCGGCCGTCGTGCAGGATGTAGATCCCGACCGGAGACTGTTCAGACAGGACCTTGAACTTATTTTCGGAGTCGCGCAGGGCCTCTTCGGCCCGCATCCTGTCGGTCGTGTCTCTGCCGACCGACTGGTACTCGACCGGAACGTTGTCTCCGTCGAAAATCGCCCGATCGACCCATTGCTGCCATCGTATCTCACCGGTTTCAAGCACGATCCGGTGCTCGATGCTGCCGACCGGGTTTTCCGGCGTGAGACTCCTGAAATATTTCCCGAGGAGGAGTTCGTCCTCTTTCGGGACGTTTGAAAAAAAACGTTTCCCGATGAGATCGGCAGAACTCAGGCCATAATACCGGCAAAACGCCTCGTTTACGAATACCTGCGTGCCGTCCGGGAGGAACCGGCTGATCAACTCGGTCTGGCTTTCGACGACGACCCGGTAACGCGTCTCGCTCACTCTCAGCGCCGCCTCCGCGCGGGTGTTCTGGACCGCCTGCCTGATCATGTTCTTCAGTTCGGCGAACTGGATCTTCGGGTCACCGCCTTTCTGGAGGTAAAAATTCGCCCCGTTGTTGAGGGCCTCGATCACCACGTCCTCCCGGCCGCGGCCGGTGAAGATGATGAACGGGGAGGTGTCGCCGCGTGCCCTGACAACTTTTAAAAATTCGATGCCGTTCATATCGGGCATTTCATAATCGGAGATAATGGCGTCGAAGGACTTATTCTCAAGTATGTGGAGAGCTCCTGATGCGCCTTCGCACGTCGTCACCGAAAATTCACCCTCTCTTTGCAGGTACAGGCTGGTGACATCGAGAATCATGGGATCGTCGTCGATGAGGAGGACTGAGATCATGGCTGTTCTGATTATAGGTAGTGTCCAGGGCGGTTTAATAGGAATCTGTTTTCACGTCGGAGTGCTCGGGAAAACGGCACAATCGGGGAGATTCATGTACGAAGACGGCGCTCATACTCCCTCTGCTTTGCAGGGCAGACGTTGCACATGGAGAACGAAAAGTCCGTTTTTTGTCCCGGATCGGGCAGTACTATTCGCTCCATCATCTCTCGACCGCAAACCCGCCGGGAAAAGGGGTGTTCGACCGGGATCAGGACGACGAATGCAATCAGGTATGGCGTTATCCGTCCGGGCGAAGGTTCTTCATTCGCAGCGCCGCCGGCGCACGGGCGTTCTGGACCGCCTGCCCGATCATGTTCTTCAACTCGGCGAACCGGATCTTCGGGTCGCCGCCCTTCTGGAGGTAGAAGTTCGCCCCGTTATTGAGGGCCTCGATGCTCACGTCTTCCCGGCCGCGGCCGGTGAAGATGATGAACGGAGCGGTGTTGCCGCGTGACCTGACGGCTTTCAAAAATTCGATCCCGTTCATATCGGGCATTTCATAATCGGAGATAATGGCGTCGAACGATCGACCCTCGAGTACGCCGAGCGCTTCTGCTGCACCCTCGCACGTCGTCACCGAAAATTCGCCCCCCTTCTGGAGATAGAGACCGGTGACGTCAAGGATCATGGGATCGTCGTCCACGAGCAGCACCGAGATCATGGTTGTCCTGTTCTGAGAGGGTGACCGGATTGGTTTAAGAGCACGCGACACTCTCCGGAACGAAGACCTGCCCATTGTCCTCCGTAGCATGCAGGCATAATACCAAAGATATCTTTGATATCATATAATGTTATCGATGATATCTATGATGCCGGAAATATAGATATATTGTTTTACAAAGAGAGCGAGGATATCTTGTGACCAAACAGGATAAAAAGACTGAAATGGTGAACATTCGTTTTACTCCCGGGGATTATGCCGTCCTTAAACTCCAGGCAGAGAGAAAGGGAATTTCAATTGCGCAACATGCTCGCAATATAATTTTAAAAAATTTGTCTGAATCTCTCCCTCCGGGTGAGATTACGGAGCCAGAAGACGTTTTAAAAATCTGCAAAGTAGCATTGTCAGAATTGTTAGAGTCTGAAGAGTTTAAAAATCGGCAAAAGGAGTTAGTTAAGGAAACCCTGAAAGATATGGCAAAGTAAGGTGCATCAACATCCTGGTTCACTGCTGTTTCAACTAACTCCGCAAGGAGTCCCCGGTCTTCAGGCCGGGGAGGGATTGCGGTTCACACACATAACATTAAATACTTTTGAGTGAAATAAGGATATGTGCTCACCGCAAAGACTGTCATCCTCAAGATGGACTGTCCCGACACCGATCTTCTCGACCGGACGGTACATACCTACACCGAGGGGATGAACGAC
>JASGMW010000093.1 GCA_030156225.1 Methanofollis sp. | reverse complement strand
CGTTCAGGCTCTTTCGGGAACGCTTCATTGCACCAGGAACGGAGTGGTCATCCGGGAGAGTTGCAGCGTCTGATCGACCAGAATGGATTGACGATCCGTCGAGGCGTGATCCGGGATGCACGTTTTATCCTGTCCGATCCCGGTCATGCGCGTGCAGATGCCCCCCGTGGATCAGGCGAAAACGCGGCGAAGCCGCGATGGTACCTGGACGAAAAAAGGGTCGAAATCATATTTCGGGTACAAACACCCTATTCTCCAGGACAGGGATCATCAACTCATCAGACGGATCACGACGACTGCCTCCCTCCACGACAGCCGGATCGATCTCTCGCAGAAAGGGGAGACCGTCTATCGGGACAGGGGCGATTTCGGCGTGAAGCCTCGGGCATCGATGGACAGGACCATGCACAGCGTCAGGGAGAAACGCAGGAACAACGCAATCGGCCGGGGGATATCCCTGCGCGACCGTTCGCCGTGATCAAAACGGTGTTCAACGCCGGGCACGTCAGGGTAACAACCTCTGCGCGAGCACACCTGAAGTGTCTCTTCTCCTGTTTCTTATTCGATCTGAAACAGGTGCTGACGATAGAACGACAGACTGCCTGAGTGGTAGGGATTGTTCTTCGAACAAAAAAAGGAAAATCGGTTCGAAAGGAAAGGATGAACCGAAAGAGAGGGGGAATGTATCGGGGAACGTTGGTGGTTCAACAGGAGTGGGGGAAATGTGACGGGTCAATCGAAATTCTCAAAAACCTTAATCGAAAACTTTAATGATGCGGAAAATTCGAGATCTAGATGGGAAATATGGCAAGAAAATCGCGCGCAATGGGTGATGATAGTCTCTCCTCCAGCGGGGTTGCGGTCGGGGACGACGGCTGCACCCTGAGAGGGGGACGCCTCCGACGGGAGGTATGCGACCTCTGCGGTGACCGGTATGCAGTGACTGACGGGGAAAAAGACGTCGGACTCTGTCCGGCCTGCCGTCGGGAGACAGTGCGGGTCTGTCCGTACTGTGAACGGTCCTACCGGACCGATGCATGGCCACACGATCTCTGCCCTGAGTGCTATGAGGAGCAGGAATGGCACCGGGGCTGTGGAGGTGACGAGTACGAGGACAATTTCGACCGTCTGGAAGACTATTGATCAGGCGCCTTTTTTTCCATGGGCGCGAAAATCAGCCTGAGGTTGGGGAGGATGATATAGACGGTGAACGCGCCGCCCAGACAGTGACGCCCGGGCTGGTACCTGCTCAGCCGCATGAACTGCTGCCTGAGTTCGTCCAGATCCTCGCATATGTCCTCTCCCCCACTTTCTGCCCTCCTTGCAAGGGTTTCTGCGGCCGGGAGTACCTGGTTTTTGAGGGTGTCCATGCGTTCCCTGACGATGCCGGTCAGAAGGGTCCGGGAGTATTTCCCCTGTAGATAGCGTACTGTGAAGATCTGGGCCAGCAAAAGCGGGACCACCGGCAGGAGGTTCTGGAGCAGGCTTATCTTCTCGAGGTCCATGAGCCTGTTGAAGGTCAGTCCCGGGAGGAGCATGGCAGCGATTACCAGCGTACCGATGATGGCAGTGCCGACACCGATGAAGAAGAGGATTGTCACCGTCGATCTGATCCCTCCCCTGATCCCGGCCCTGACATCATCGCGCAGGTCAATGATGCTCCTGAAAAATCCTGGTGAATACGGTTTTGTCTGCCATATGACCGCATAATACGCGATGATCGCAAAGGACTGGACGGCCACCAGCAGGGTGACCCTGAGCCCGAACTGGCCGGTGGCGGCGCCTGCAAGCGCGATAAAGATGTCGACCGAGTATATCAGCCAGAACGCCGGAGCAAGAGGCTGGCTGTTGATGAAGAAGAGGTTCCAGAAGACTTCGGCGATCGTACTGCTGTTAGAGGTGACGGTGTTCTTTAATGCCCCGATTTCCTTCAACGTTCGGATGTAGTCCAGGGTCTCCTTCATGTTCGGGAGTGGCGACCCGCCCCCGCCGGACGGGATGAACATTACGAAGGGGTTGACCATATAGAGGAGGAAACTTGCGACGATCCAGAAGAGGAAAAAATCAGGGAGGAGGAGAGCGAGTATGACGACCACCGCAGCTGCACTTGCGAGCACGACGTGCTCGATCGTCCCGGGTTTCAGGCTTTCTTTGAGGTTGTTTTCATACTCTTCTGCCTGTCTGAGCGCTCCAGCAATCACAGTGCAGAACGATGCCGCCTCGCCAGTGCAGCCTGTTTGCATGCCTGAAAAGAGACGCATGTTTCCGGATAAGTGTTTCCATCCTTGTTTTCACCGTACCGGGGAGAAGGAGAGGGATGCCGAGTTCATGCAGTAGCGTAGCCTGGTCGGCGGGGGGCCGTCGTTGAAAACATGGCCGAGATGGGCGTCGCACCGGGCGCAGAACACTCCGGTCCTGATCATGCCGAACCTCCTGTCTGTCCGCGTCCAGATATTGAGGTCGGAGACCGGCGACGTGAAGCTGGGCCACCCGGTGCCGGAGTCGAATTTTTCCCTCGATGAGAAAAGGTCGGTCCCGCAACAGACGCAGCGGTAGATCCCTGTCTTGTGAAGATCGTGGAATTCCCCGGTGAACGGCGGTTCGGTCCCGGCCTGCCGTGCCACTCTGAATGCCATGGGAGAGAGGCGTTTTTCCCATTCTTCATCGCTGAGACGACAGGGATCGACCTCGACCGTCTTGCCGGTGTCGGCGACGAAGATCCTGATGCACTCATCGCGGTTCATGCGCTCCACTTCCTCTTTTCCGGGGATCATATTTTCCTTCACGCCCCGCCGTCTCCAGAGATGCTCATGAGGGTGATCGCAAAGGTGAGATCCCGTCCTGCAAGGGGATGATTTGCGTCGACCGTGACGGTCTTCGCATCTGACTTTAAGACGGTGACAAGTGATGATCTCCCGTTTTTCAGACTGATACGAGCGGTCCCCCCGGGCACCGGTTCTTCAGGGAGGTTCAACTTTCTGCGTTTCAACTTGAAGATGAGATTCTTTCTGTACTGTCCATAGGCACTCTTTGCAGGGAGAACGACAGTCTTCGTCTCTCCGGGAGCCATGCCGACGATCGCCTCCTCGAAGGCCGGGTTGATCTCTCCGGCTCCAACGACGATCTGTTGCGGCTTTTCAGATCGTTCGAAGACGCTGCCGTTTCCGAGAGTGCCGGTGTAGGTCACCAGTACAGTGCTGCCCATGCCTGCCAGAGCCATACCTGCTGAATACGGCGGCAGGTACATTAAATGTTTGGAAAATGAGCGTATTGAATTCGGGCTGCGACAGGCGGAATGCCCCGGGCAAAAGAAGAGGGAGCAGTCTTTGCAGGCTCACAGGCGGATCATGCGTGCCTCTTTTCGTTCGGTGTCGAGCAGGGCCGCCGTGGCGACTCCGCTCAGGTAGCCGCAGGCCTCCCCCGGATTGATCGCGAGCGTCCGGCCGTACCGACCGATCAGCGGGCGGTGTGTGTGGCCCGTGACAAGTACGTCGACGGTGCCCCCTTCAAGGAGGGAGATATGGAGGCCGGCATCGCTTCCGTGCAGCAGTCCGAAAGCGAGGCCGCCGGCCTCGAACTCTGCGACGTTCCCCCGAATGTCCACCTTTCCGGTCTCGGCGGCCGTTTTTGTGAGCAGAGTCCGGTGTCGCCGTCATTGTTCCCGAAAACACCGACAACGTCGGCTTCAAACCCGTCCATGGCCCTGAGTGCGAAAGGAGCGATAAAATCTCCGGCATGGAGGATGAGTGCGACGCCCTCTCTGTTCATCGCTCTGACCGCCCGTCTGATCATGGGGAGGCAGTCGTGCGTATCCGCGATGATGCCAACGAGCATATATTTCCCTTGTACATCCCGGGGATGATAGGTCTTTCCCATGTTTCTTTCCGTGCCCCCCCTGGTCTGGGACAGGATAACGGCGTCAACTACCCCGGCCTGAAGACCGGGGCTTGAGACTCTCTCCCGTCGATCGTTCTCGTCCGGGTGGTTGACTGCACCCCTGCACCTCCGGGATGTACCTGCAGGTACGTGCTCTGGCCTCGATGTTTGTTCCGGGTACTGCGGCACTCACCACGACCGCGATGTCAATGCGGCAATCAATATCAAGAAGTTTGCCCTGCAAGAGCAGAACCCTGTCGGGGTATCAGGTGCGAACGCGCCCTTGAGCCCGTGGACTCGCCTCAGGAGAGGGAGAATGAAGCAGGAAGCCACGCCCACACAGGCGCGTGGTAGTTCACCTATCTGATCAAGTATTCATCTCTCGCCTACATGATCGCGGTCGCGGAGCTCACCGGGGCAGGCAAACTTATCGCCACCAAATGTTTCACCTTCACTGAGACCTTCATGGTGGTCGGCGCGGTCTATCTGGTGCTCGTCACCTTCACCACCATCGCTGCGAACTATCGTGAGAAACGGTATGCTGTGCCGGTGTGAACGGCTGCATTTCTCTCTCGGGTTTAGGATCAAGTCAGGGCTCATCCCCGCCATTTCAATGGCGGGATACAGCCTGTCCACCAGAAACTATAACAACGTGTGGTTCATACGGTACTATGAAATGGTTAATTAATGGCACTGGATACGTGCAAGAGGGTGCGTATATAACGTAAATTACCACTTCGTATGGATGGTGAAATATCGCCGAAAGGTTCTGATCGGTGGATCTATAACGAGAAGCTTGCGATGCGGAAGAACGCATGGGAGCAAGAACAGAAACACATCTCCTATTATGAATCAAAGCGTCAGATCCCTCTCTGGAAAAAAAACGCCCTGAACTCTCCACGGTCTATTCTCAGGTCTTGCAGAATGTTTCTCTACGCGTTGATCTTGCCTTCAAAGCCTTCTTCCGGCAGGTGAAGGCAGGGGGAGAACCCCGGATTTCCACGGTTCAAGGGGAAGGGGCGATACGACAGTTTCACGTATCCGCAGTCGGGGTTCAAACTTGACGGGGATCGCCTCCCCCTCTCGAAGATTGGAGATGTAAGGGTCGTCCTTCACCGTCCTATCGAAGGGACGATCAAGACCCTCACGATCAGGCGGTCTTCGACCGGGAAGTGGTACGCTTGCTTCTCAGTTGAGTATGATCCCTCTCCTGTACAACAGAATGATGGAGAAATCGGGATCGATGTCGGGCTTGCGTCCTTCGCCACTCTCTCGAACGGGGAGAAGATCGAAAACCCCGGGTTCTTCCGTACCGATGAGAAAGACCTTGCGAAGGCACAGAGAAGACTCTCGAAAGCAGAGAAGGGCACTCCAGAACGGAAAAAAGCCCGGAAGATCGATAACACACGTCCACGAACGGATCGCTAACAGACGGCTCAATTTTGCTCACCAGACCTCCCGGAAGCTGGTAGATCGGTTCGGTACGATTGTGTTCGAGGATCTTGAGATCAAAAAGATGCAGAAGAACC
>JASGMW010000019.1 GCA_030156225.1 Methanofollis sp. | reverse complement strand
TCATAGTATAATATGCACCATATGTTGTTATAGTTTCTGGTGGACGGGCTGTATCCCGCCATTGAAATGGCGGGGATTAGCCCTGACTTGATCCTAAAAATCCTATGTAAGAGTGAAAACTACGAAGCGCGAGCATCCGAGATAGCGTCAAAACTACACCGTTCCCACTACGCGCCTCTTAATCCACAGATCAGTAGATTCAGTAAACGTGTGATTGCCAGAACTGGCGTCCGACCGCCATTGAGAGAAGACGGAACCACCCGATGGTGGCATGTTCCCTTCTTAGGATATGACAAAGGCGGACGTTCTCCCTGGATACTGAGACCGGAACTGGCGACGGCATTTGAGAATGTTTTCGGTCAGGACGATTCCGAAATCATTTATGCGGGGGAAATGACCGTCAAAAACGTGCCTGTTCTATCCGAGGGAACGGTGAGTCAGGTTTTCGTAAACCACTATGAGAGAAACAAAAGCGCACGAAACAAATGCATCGCCCACCACGGCAGCCGGTGCGTCGTTTGCGGATTCGATTTTGAAAAAGTGTACGGACTGATGGGGAAGAATAAAATTCACGTCCACCATCTCGTACCCCTGTCGAAAATCAAGAAACAATACAAAGTCGATCCGGTACGAGATTTACGCCCCGTATGCCCGAATTGCCACCAGATCATCCACAGCAAGAAGGAACCTTTCACCATCGAAGAAGTAAGAGAGATGATCGATACGTCCGGCACAGGCAGATAACGCCCATCAGAGAACCCATGCCTTCCGCTCGTTCGTGAAAATCCCTCACTCCCTCATCGAGCGATCGAGAAGTTCTCTCGCCCACCGGTAGCATTCGGCGAACGCCTCCGCATCGGGCGTGCGGCCGCCGTAGACCGCGGCGTCGCAGACCGAGAGGATCGCGGCGTACGTCTCACAGTCAGGGTCATGCACCGATGCGAGCAGCGAGAGGGCCCGGCGGTTCGTCGCGTTTTTCCCGCCGCCATGGTTCTGGGAGATAGACAGCCGCAGCGCCTGCCCCATCTTCCCGAAGGCGTCCTTCAACGCACCCTCCAGATACGCATCGTAGCCCTCGCCGAGCAGGTCAGCGGGCGAGGCGGCGGGCTCCGGACCGGCATCGCCTCCGGGTTCGCCCGGCAGCTCCGACCGGCGGCTCCACCGCACGTAGATGCGATAGCACAGAAGGGCGGCGGCGACCGAGACCGCGAGAAGCAGGAGCGGGAAGACGTAATGCACCCCCGGGTTCGGGTCCTCCAGCACCACGGAGACCGGCGCCCCGTCCCTGACCGTGATATTGACGACCCGGCTCCCGCCTCCGTTATCGTAGACGATACGCACCGCCGCCGCCCCCGGCGTGACGTTCATCACGGTGTTTCTGACAGTATAGCCCCCGCTCTGGAGTTCTGCATCCAGAGAAAGATAGGTCGCGTTATCCTTGATGCCGTACACCGGCGGCACCGTTCCGGTGGCGTTGACGACGACGAAAAGCACCTTGCCGCCCGACGCCTCGCCCGAGACGCTGATCTCCGTGTGATTGACGCCGACATAACGAGTCTCGAACTCGTCGTTGTAGATCCCCCGGCCGAGGGTGACGCCGAGATCGCCCGGAGAAAATCCGGCGCCCTCCAGAACCTCATCCACCGAGGCGTAGAGGGCGGACGCCGTCACGCACCCCTTCAGCCGCGTCTTCTCCTCCTGGAGATCGAGTGCGTCCTGGTCCAGGATCAGCGAGAGCGAACCGGTATCGTCCGGGCCGCCCGGCATTGCGGCGACCTGAACGGGTGTGCCGGCGGACGACGACGTCCCCCCGACCGCCCCGGACGACGTCCTGGCCCCGCCCTTCGTGATCTTCGTCTGCACGCTTTCGAGGACGGTGGTCGATGCGTTGTTCGCCGCACCTTCGGGATCGTCCGAAAAGAGAAGCTCGATCCCGTCGAGCGCCACGTGGTAGACCGTATCGGGATCAGTGTCGTCCTGATAGTCGAACGCCACGTCCACCAGATAACACTCCCCCCCGCCCGGGCGCAGCCGGAACTCGGTCGAGGCCGCGTCGGCAAACATCGCCCGCGAATCGGTGACACTCTGCGTCTTCGAGGAATCGTTCGGGTCCCGCACCGTCCAGGAAAACGACCCGAACACATCCTCGCCGACGGTGTTTTTCACGTCCACGCTGACTGCGATCTCTTCGTCGCGGACGTCGAAGACCTGCGGGCTTGCGGCAGAAAACTCGATCTCGCCCGCCAGCACGGGCTGGATCAGTCCCATGGCGACGACGAGGAGAACCAGCCCGGCCGCCGCCCTCATGGGAAGAACCGCCACCTCCCGTATCTGACCAGGAACTCCACCGTCAGGAGGCAGGCGGCCAGCACGAACAGCACCCACCCGACCGGAGTGTCCTCCTGCTCGCGGACGATCGCATCCCCGAGGTTCGCATAGATGCTCTCTAGGGTGCCGGCGTCCACCGCCCTGAAATACACCCCGCCGGTGGTGTTTGCGATCTCCTTCAGGAGCACCTCGTTCACCGTGGCGTACTCTGGGTTGTTCGCCCAATCGTAGCCGACGAGCACGGGATCGTCCGAGCCCATCGCCACGGCGAAGACCTGGACCCCCCGCTCCTTCGCAAAGGCGGCCGCCTTCTCCGGCGAGATGTAGCCGGCATTCGAGTCGCCGTCCGAGAGCAGGATGACGAGGGTCCGCCTGTTCGGTATGGCCTGCGCCATCTCAACGGCGAGGGCGAGCCCGTCCCCGATCGCGGTCGACCCGTCCCCCGCCTCGACATACCGGAGTTTTTCGACGACCCGGTCATGGTCCGGGCTGAGATAGGCGGCGGTCGTCGCCCCGGAGTCGAAGGTCACGATGCCGACGTAATCCTTCGGGTCGAGCCTGCCGATCAGGTCTTCGGCGGCGGTCTTTGCGGCGGTGATCCGGTCGGGCGAGTAATCGGTCGCCTGCATGCTGCCGGAGATGTCCAGGGCCAGAACGACGTTCACCCCGTCTTTCGTCTGTTCAAGGGGGAGCACCGGGTTCGCAAGCCCGACGAAGATCAGGGCGAGGGCGAGCAGCCCGAGGGCGAAGGCGATGCGGTGCACCCGCACGGCCGCACCGGACGACCCGGCCGCCGCCCGTGCCAGGGACACCTTCGAAAAGGAGAGGGCCCGGAGGTATTTTCTCTTCGCATAATGGCGGTCGTAGAGCAGGAAGAGCGGGACGAGCGCCAGCCCGATCAGCCACAGGGGATCTTCGAAGATCAGAAGCATCAGTCCACCACCCTCCCTGCGAGTTTGAAATAGGTCTTCAGGGCGGCGGCGTAATCCTCATCCGTGAATACCTCCAGGGGCGTGACGCCCGCATCGCCGAAGGCCGCCGCCAGCACCTCTTCCCGTGCGGCCGAGAGATCGCGATACGCCTGCCTGAACGCCCGGTCCGAGGTGTTCACCGCGACCTCCTCCCCGGTCTCGGGATCGCGGAGGAGCAGGTGTCCGGCATCGGGCAGTTCGCACTCGGTCCGGTCCCTGACGCGGATCGCCCGCACCTCGTGCCGGCGGCTCAGGAGGACGAGTTCCTCTCCGAAACTTTCGGTGTCGAAGTCAGAGATCAGAACGATCAGGGCCTCCCTTCTGAGGGTCGAGAAGAGAGTGGAGAGCGTCTTTTTGAGATCGGTCCGCGGGGAGGCGGGCCGGTGGGCGATCAGCGCATCCAGCAGAACGGCGAGGTGCCGCCGCCCCCTGCCCGGCGGGATCAGCACCTCGACGCCGTCCGTGAACAGGCAGAGGCCGGGCCTATCCCCGAAGACCTGCGCAGAAAAGAGAACGGAGACGGCGATCTCGAAGATCGTCTCGTCCTTCGAGCGTTCCGACCCGAAGGTTCCGGACGCCGAACGGTCGACGACCACGTAGACCGCGGCGTCGTGCTCCTCCGTAAAGACCCTGAGGTAGGGCTCGCAGAACCGGGCCGTGGTGTTCCAGTCGATCGCCCTGACGTCGTCGCCGAACCGATACTCGCGGATCTCCCTGAAATCAGATCCCGTCCCCGGAAACAGCGACCGGTGGCGGCCCATGCCGATCTCCTCGGAGACCCGTTTCACGACGATCTCGATCTCGGCGATCCTCTGGAGGGCTTCGGCGACGGTGAGCGGATATATGGCGGACTGAGCTGAACAGTCCTCTGCGAGGCTCATGGGACATCGACCGCATCGATGAGACGGGACAGCAATTCGTCCGGGGCGATGCCGGCGGCCTCCGCCTGATAGGAGAGGAGAATCCGGTGCCTGAGCACCGGGAGGGCGACCGCCCCGACGTCGTCCGGGGTGATGTAGGTCCGCGCCTCCATGAGCGCCGCCGCCTTCGCGCAGAGTATCAGCGCCAGAGACGCCCGCGGCGACGCTCCGCCCCTGATGAAGGGGGCGACGTCCGGGACGTACTCGCCTGGATTTCTCGTGGCGTCGGTGATCGCGGTCACGTAGTCCATCACCGTCCCGTCGGCGTAGGTCCGGTTCACGGCAGCGCGAAGTTCGCCGATCTCCTCGCGGGCGATCACGCGCGACGCCTCGGGCGGCCGCTCCCCGGCGAACCGCATCATGATCTCCTTCTCCTCGCTCTTCGAGGGGTAATCCATCAGCACCTTCTGCATGAACCGGTCGACCTGGGCGCCGGGCAGAGGGTAGGTCCCCTCCGACTCGATCGGGTTCTGCGTCGCCAGAACGAAAAACGGCTGCTCGATCGGCCAGGTCTCGCCGTGGATCGTCACCTGATGCTCCTGCATCGCTTCGAGCAGGGCCGACTGCACCCGCGGCGGGGCGCGGTTGATCTCGTCTGCAAGAACGATGTTATGGAAGATCGGGCCCTTCAGTGTCTCGAACGATCCGTCCTTGATATTGTAGATCCTGGTTCCCGTGATATCCGCGGGCAGGAGATCGGGCGTGAACTGGATGCGGGCGAACGAGCAGTCCGTGCACCTGGCAACAGTGTTGACCAGGAGCGTCTTGGCGATCCCGGGCACGCCCTCCAGAAGCACGTGCCCGCCGGCCATCATGACGATCAGGATCGAATCGATCGCCTCCTCCTGCCCGACGATGCACCTCCCGATCTCGGTTCTGATCGCCGCTACGGTCTCCGCGCAGCGGCGTACGATCTCGTCCCGGTCCTCGTCCACGTATATCCCGCCCATCGTGTCAACGAATTGTTCAGACTATATGTGTACCGCCCCGCCGAGATAGATGTTCTGATTTAACCCTGGAATACACAATACAGAGAACCACACTCGAAAATAGCAATATATTTATTGAAAAAAACGAAAAACTGGAAGCAGTTACCTGATAGAGTGGTTAATTTAGAAAGGTTAACACCTTCCCCCCATCGTTTCGAGTGGTGAAGTGAAATGACAATATACATCGGCATAGACGACACCGACATTCCGGGCTCCCGCGGCACCGGGCGGCTTGCCCACGATGTCGTAAAGGCGGTCACCGACACCTACCCGGCCTACGCGATCACGCGGCACCAGCTCTTCCTCCACACGGACATCCCGTACACCTCGCACAACAGCAACGCCGTTGTTCACGTCGACGCCTCGGGAAAAGAAGCCTGCACGGAGATCTTCAAGATCGCAAAAGAAGTGCTGCTGGATCAGTTCCTCGAAGGCAGCGATCCCGGTCTCGCCGTGGCGGACGCAGAGCAGATCCTCCCGCCGCTCGTCGTCATGGGGCAGGACGCCAAGATCAAGGTGCTGACGCAGGAACTGCCCCGCACGCTGGCGCGGAACCTCGGCATCGCCCTCGAAGGGCTCGGCGGCACCGAAGACGGCGTGATCGGCGCGATGGCTGGCCTCGGGCTCGCCGTCACCTCCGACGACGGGCGTTACCTCCTCAGAGGCAGCCTCCGCACCATCAGGAACGAGACCGACGTCGAGACCCTCCGCACGAACGGCGTGGATGCGATCTATCTCCCGGACGGACGGGAGGTCACCTCGGGCACGATCAAACTGCGGGAAAATCAGTATCCGAAACCCAGCGCCGTGGCCGGCAGGACAGTGCTCTTCGTCGAGGAAACCGAAACAGGAGACTACCTCGCGTATATGAGACGGTGAGATGGATCTATCGAAACGGGTCGCCGCAGGGTTCGCGCTGGTGGTCCTCGTCGTGGGGATCTTTTTCGTCGTCCAGATCACGGTGGAAGAGTGGCTGACGCTGAACCCTCCCGGGCAGATGTCGCCCGTCGTCGACAGCGGAGAAACCTTCCATTTCACGAAAACCGGTTTCAACTATTTTTCTGAGTGCTATCGCCCGTACAAAGAGCCCCTGCCGATCGCCGTGAGCGACGACCTGAAAGACGCGTCATGGTACCTGATGTTCGTGCCCCTCAACGTGACCCCGCCGTACGGCGGAAACCCGAAACTCGGGAGGCCCGGATATGTCAGAGTGGACTATGCCTTCCAGAACCTTGCCGGAACAGCGGCGTTCCATATCCTCGCCATCTCGGGGAGTTCGTGGAGAACGAACCGGATCGAGGGCTACGGACCCTCGGCAGTCTTCGTGCGCGGGAACGCGACGCCCGGAGACGCGAGGGGCCCGACGACCGAACTGACCGAATACAACGATATCCAGGTGCTGCCGGCGGGCGGCGGAGACGATTCCGGGGACATCGCCCCGTATGCCTACTACATCCACTTCGACCCGGCGAGCGGCGGGCTCAACTCACTCCACCTGACGCAGGACCTCTCCCTGGTGAGAGGCGAGATGGTCTACACGGACGAGCAGTCGGGTTCGTTCTGCCTGACCAGTTCGGGCGGAAATGATCTCGACGAGGTGCTGCTGCTGGTCGCCGTCGACGAGGTGCAGCCCGACGATTTCGCCCTGGAACTGAAGGCGCAATTTATCGCGACCGACGGGTGATCGAGATGTTTTCCGTACGTACGTATTTCACCCTGAACGAGATCGCCCTGATGTCCCTGCTGGGCGGGCTCTTCTTCGTCCTGAAGACGGCGCTCAGGATGCCGCTCAGCATCCCCGGCCACACCGGGATCTTTCTGGTCATCCCGGTGATCATCGGCGTCGCCATCATCAGAAAGCCGGGCAGCGGGACGTATATCGGCCTCGTGGCCGGCGTGCTGCTCTCGTTTTTCGGCGTCAGCGGCATGCACGTCTTCGATGTCTTCCAGTATACGGCGCTCGGGATGTCCGTGGACTTCTCCGGCTATTTCTTTCACTACCGGATGGAGAGCGTGCCCGTCAGCATCCTGGCAGGCATCGCCGGGAACGTGGCGAAGATGCTGGTGAACTTCGCCGTCGATCTGGCGATCGGGGTGCCGTTCGTCGTGGTGGCGATCGGTGCGGGGATCTCCGCCGTCAGCCACGTGATATTCGGAGCGCTGGGCGGGCTCGTCTCTGCCTATCTCGTGGCGAGGCTGATCAAGACGGGCGTGATCGCAAGAAACGCAGGTGATGCCGGTGCCGATGATACGGATGCGTGACCTGAACTACACCTACCCCGGCTACAACACGCCGCCGGTCGCCGCCCTGCGCTCCGTCGATCTCGATATCGAGCGCGGCGAAAAGGTCGTCGTCACCGGGCCGTCGGGTTCGGGAAAGACAAGCCTGCTCAAATGCATCAACGGCATCATCCCGCACTCAGACCGGAACGGCGGGACGTTTTCGGGGGAGGTGACGGTCGGCGGGATGGATACGAGGGCGCACCCGGTGGCCGAACTCTCGCGGATCGTCGGTACGGTCTTCCAGAACCCGGATCACCAGATTGTAACGAACCGTGTCGACGCCGAGATCGCGTTCGGCCTGGAGAACCGGGGCGTCCCCCCCGAAGAGATCGAGACGAAGATCCGCAGGGTCGCCAAACTCCTCGGCATCGAAGACCTCCTGGAGAGGGAGACGGCCGAACTCTCGTGGGGAGAGAAGCAGAAGGTGGCGGTGGCGTCCGTTCTCGTCATGGAGCCCGAAGTCGTCGTCATGGACGAACCGTTTTCCGGCCTTGACCCGGCCTCCTCCTCGAACCTCGCACGGGTGCTGGACAGCCTGAACGATGCGGCCGGCGTCACGCTGATCGTCGCCGAGCACCGGGTCGGGCGCCTCGCCGCCGCGGCCGATCGGGTCGTCGTCATGAAGGACGGCGCCGTCGTCTACGACGGCCCGCCGGTCGAAGACCTCGCAACGCTCGCCCGGTCCCGCGGAGTCGTCCTCCCGGACGCCGCCCCCGCAATCGCAGGAAACGATCTCCCCCGCCGATCCTCAGGAGCCGGGAAGCGCCCGGCGATCAAGGCGATCGATCTCGTGTTCGCCTACCCCGGCGCCCCGGTCCGGGCGCTCGACGGCGTCTCGCTGAAGATCTTCGAGGGGGAGATCACCGTCGTCCTGGGAGCGAACGGTTCAGGCAAGAGCACCTTCGCCAGGCACCTGAACGGGCTCCTGCGTCCTGACGCCGGGAAGATCCTCCTCTTCGGCGAGGAGATGGCGGGCATCCCTCCGCGAACGATCGCCCGCCGCGTCGGCCTCGTCTCCCAGCACGCCGACCACCAGCTCTTCGAAGAGAGCATCGCAGACGAGTTCGCGTTCGGACCGGAGAACACCGGCGTGCCGGCCAGCGAGATCGAACGCCGCATCCCTGGTGTCCTCGCCGCCCTCGGCCTGGGGCATATCGATCCGAAGACGCCTCCGCTCAGGCTCTCTGCGGGCGAGAAGCAGCGGGTCGCCATCGGCAGCGTCCTGATCATGAACACCCCTATCGTCGTCCTCGACGAACCCACGCTCGGCCTGGACGAAGGGCTGAAACGCCGGCTCGCAGAGACGCTGAAAGAGATGTGCCGGCAGCGGCAAAGCGTCGTCGTGATGACGCACGATCTCGAATTCGCGTCGGCCTGCGCCGACAGGATCGTCTCGATGGACCGCGGGAAGATCGTCTGCGATTCCGCAGGGGGCGGGGCCTGATGACGACAGGGCGAAAGAATAAGAGAACGCGGGGGATCGTCTACGTCCCGAAGGACTCGATCGTCCACGCCCTCGACCCGAGGACAAAACTCTTCGCCCTGATCGCCGTCAGTGTCGCCTCTCTGCTCTCGGAAAATCTCGTCGCCATCGGGATCATGGTCGCCTTCGTCTGCGCATCCGCACTCGCCGCCGGGGTGGGGCGGGACTGGCTGCACGCCCTGCGAATCCTCGTGCCGATCGTCCTGATCACGATCGTCATCGACGTATTTTTCACGGCGGCGAAATATCCCGGCGGCGAAACGCTTTTTTCGGCGGAGATCTGGTTCCTGCACCCGACGGCGACGTGGGGAACGATCGCCTTCGCCGCATCGATGACCCTCAAGATCCTCGCCATCGGGGGTGGCTCGTTCCTCTTCGTGATGACGACGCCCTACGACGCCTTCGTAAAGAGCCTCGCCCTGCTCGGCGTGCCGACGATCTTCACGTTCTCCCTGGGCTACGCCCTCAAGTCAGCCGCCTCCCTCTCGCGGGACGCAGCCGGGATCGTCGACGCCCAGAGATCGCGGGGGCTGGCGTTCGACCGCGATCTCGTCCTGAAACGGCCGTTGAAACTGCTGTCGATTTTCGTGCCGATGGTCGTTTCGGTGATGAACCGGGCGGACCAGGTCTCCGACGCCATGCAGTGCAGGGGCTACGGCCTCCGGAAGAAACCGACGATGTATCGGGCGCCCGTCATGAGGAGATGTGACTACCTGGCGCTCTCGATCGTGACGGCGGTGACGGCGATGAGCCTTGTGTATACGGGATATTTCTCGAATCCGGGGATGTGAACGAGATGACGATGACAAACGGAGAATCGGACAGAGGTATGAAGCATGAACAAATCGGGGTATGAAACATGAAGATTACGCGGCTACAATGGAATGCCGTCAGGCATCTGATCGCCCTCTCGATCGTGGTGCTACTGTGCATCTCCCAGCCGGCTTCGGCGTGGGAGTTCAATGTCAACCCCATCAGCACCTACAACTACATGGACATTTCCACGTCGAACGCCGGTGGTTATTATGTCGGGTTCAGGTGCGCCGGGGGCGGGCTGAACGCCCTGCACATCACGACGACCACGGCCGATCCCTACGGGCAGGTCTCGACGGTCTCCAGTGATTCGGGGACGTTCTATCTTGCCGATACCGGCGGGAGAGGATATTTCGATCGCGCCATTCTGATGGTGGCCGTCAAGGTTCCCGAAGGAGAGAGCGAGATCAGCGACGACCTGAAGATCCATCTGAAGGCGAGCGGCTACGCCTGGACTCCGGTGGAGATCAAGGATCAGCCGCCCGAAGAGGCGAACATCACCTATGTCACCGGCTCGATCGACCGCGATTTCGGGCTCTCTTCCGTGAAGTACGGGCCGCAGACCTGGAAACCGGCTGGCGAAGAGGCGCATTCCATCATGGCCGGGCAGAGCAGCACCGACGAGTTCTACCTCTTCTTCGTCGATACCGGGGTGGGCATTCTCGGCGGCAACAGCGGGATCACCGGCCTGACCGACAACGGCATGGCGAAGATCGATTACAGGATCGAGAACTACAACGGCGAGACGATCGTCTTCAACGTCTACGGCTACGCCCTCTGGGCCGACGCCGTGAAGGACGGCATCGCCTGGACGAACAAGATCGACGGGACGACGACCGACAAGAACGCCCGGACCGGCGCCAGCGGATACTCGGTGCTGCTCGGATCGTCAGGCGGCAGCGACGAGTTCGGGAACTCGACCGCCATCGATTACGGCGACGGCGGTTCGGGATCGACGGGTGCCGTCGGATGGGTGCCGGCGGTCGGGAACCTGAACGTGACCAGCGTGCCTGCCGGGGCGGCGGTCTTCCTGGACAGCGTCGATACCGGGAAGACGACGAACGTCACGCTCGTCGACGTGCCAGAAGGGACGTACACCCTGAGGCTCGAACGGCGCGGCTGCGCCCCGCTGGAGCGCACCGGTATCAGCGTGAAGAAGGGTTACCTGACCTCGTGGAGCTTCAATCTGACCCCGGCACAGGGGTCGTGCACGGTCCTCGCCGACGTCCGCGGCGCCAGGATCCTCATCGACGGCAATGAGACGCTACGCTATGCGAACTGGACGTTCGACGATATCGAGGTGGGCGAGCATACGATCACGCTCGAAAAGGACGGCTACGATCCCGTTTCACACGTCGTGACGGTCGACGAAACGAATGCGACGGTCGTCTCCTTCGATCTGGACGGGTCTGAAGACAGCGGCGGCAGCGAAACGCCGATCGTCACCATCACCACCACGGTGCCGGCAGAAACCGCGGCGACGACCCGGGTCGCGGCCGGGCCCGCCGAAGAGACGGGATTTTTCGATTACATCGTCTCCCTGATCGCCGGACTCTTCGGCGGCGGAGAACAGACCTACGTACAGACCGCGACCGAGACGCCCGGGCCGGCGACGACCGATACCGTGACCGTCGCCGGGACGAGCGCTCCCGTTACCGAAACGGAGACGCCCACCGCCGACGCAACCCCGGACACGGTCCGGGCGGCCAGGACGGGCAGCGTCTACGTGCTCTCCTACCCCTCGGGATCGAGCATACTCATCGACGGCGAGGACACGGGGTATACCACGCCGCATCTGATCTACGGGATCAAAGCGGGCCTCCACACCGTGGCGGTGAAGGAGCACAACAAGGCGTCGATCTCGCAAAAAGTCGTGATACCCACAGGGGACGGCACCGTTGCGGATTTCACGCAGACGAACACCAACACCCCGAAGGTCTGGGTGTCGGTCGCGTCCAGAGGGTTCAGGGGCGCCAATTTCAGTGTGAACGGAGCGCTTCCCACCATTGACCTGCCGTCGAAGGTCATGGTCGACGCTTACGGAAGTTACCTCACCTACAACGATGGAGATCATTACTACTCGGAGACACTGCCTCTGCTCAATGGCGGAGAGTCGTTCGCCCTCGACAGGGAGGGTGATTTCGGGACGATCGCGGTGACGAGCGAGCCGCAAGGGGCGACGGTCCGTCTCGACGGCGTCCTGATCGGCAACCTGACACCGTGCACGATCAGCAACGTCGAGGAGGGAGACCACACCCTGATAATTACGAAACCCGGATACCTGCCTGAAAAAGAGGCGATCTTCCTGGCGGCCGACGAGAGCGAGATCGACCTGACGAAGAACGTCGTGCTCGACGGCATCTCCACGGGAAGGCTGGTGGTGACCAGCACGCCTTCGGGGTGCATGGTCTATTTGAAAGGGGTGTATACCGGCGAGACGACGCCGTGCGTGTTCGAGGCGATCCCGATCGGCACCTACGATGTTGGCGTGATGCTCAACAGGACCGAATACCAGGACAAAGATGTGACGGTGCTGGCCGAAGATACCTCCGGCGATACGACGGCCGATTTCCAGCTGGAAAAATAACGCCGATCCCCGGCGCCTCTTTTTTTTATGCTTCACGGTTTTCAGGAGCTCGTCCGCGCACAGGGGCGGAGATCAGATCCACGGCTGCCTGAGGGAAGGGAGACGGAACGTTCCACGAGCCCCGGGGGCCAGAAGTACATTATGTTAAATTAACAAATAAAAAAATCAAATAAAACACCATATATACTGCAAATGTGCACAATTCATATGATATTAACAATTTCACCTGGTAAATCTGTTTAGATTTATAGAAATCCCTGTTAATGTTGTCCGGTGATTCTATGAAACAGATCAGCATTCAGCAAAAACTGATGATTCTTGCGGTTCTGTCAGTGGTGTTTCTGACAGCCCCGGCACTGGCGGGAAGCGTTCTTCCCGATGACACGATTGCGACCCTCACGGCGGTGCCGACCTACGGCGAAGGCGACATTCTTTCGCCGCAGGACCTCTCCATGACGGACGATCAATCGTCGGCGACGATCGAACTTCCCCGGCAGAATGTGCTGAACCTGACGGTGATCAATCAGCAGCGTTCCAGCCTGTACGATAGCGAGCATCCGGGAACATATTATTTCAATATCGGGAATAATATGTCGAACGGCGGGCAGAACGCTGTCCATATCTCGGACAGTTACCTGACCGCCGACGGGACCGTCACCACCTCGAACTCTTCGACGGGCACCTTCTACATCACCGATACGGGCGGCAAGGGATACGAGGACGAGGCGATCCTTCTCATCGCCGTCCAGGAGACCGGGTCGTCCCCGGACTTCTCGATCGATCTCGCGGTGGAAGGCTACAGGTTCCTCGACCACGCGGTCAGCTCGGCACCGACGATAGAAGAGGTGGGGACGTTCAACAGCAATGCGTACACCGCCACCCTCACCGCCTCGAACTTCCTCACGTATGACGGGCAGACGGTCTCCCAGACCTGGAAGCCATCGACCGCGTCGGACGGCGACGTCAACATGAAACTCTTCGACGGTCAGGATCTCGACGGCCCGCACTACAATTTCATCCTGGTCGATCTCAACACGAGCGTCGTGGGACGGAATGCCGCCTACCAGACGACACTCACCAATTACGGCAGCCCGAAAGTGACCTACACGATCCACGGGTATGCTGGCGGGAACGTATCGTTCGTTCCCTACACCTGGATCAACTATACGACCGGCGGCGGCAGTGCCTTCGACCGGACGATCGGGTGGACGTCCCGGGCAGACAGCGCCAGCTGGCTCGTGACCCTCCCGACGACGGAAGATCCGACGGCAGAAAACCCGCCCGTCGCAAACTTCTCGGCGGCGCCGACCTCGGGCGAGGCCCCGCTTGCGGTCAACTTCACCGATCTCTCGACCGGATCGCCGACTTCGTGGGCATGGGATTTCGACAACGACGGCATCATCGACTCGATCGAGCAGAACCCGACCTATACCTACCCGGTCAGCGGGACGTACACGGTAAACCTGACAGTCATCAGCCCGGCCGGAACCAGCAGCGCACTGAAAGTGGATTACATCAATGTCACGGGGTCCAGAAACTGGACCGTGGGGGCAACCGGTTGCGACTTTGCGACCATCACGGACGCGATCAACAACCCCCTCATGCGTGCGGGGGACACCGTCTTCGTTTACAACGGAACATATGATACGGGCAGCACTTCCGCGAGCCAGAGCGCGCAGTTTAACCTGACAGGAGAGGGCGCGGATGTTGTCACCTGGTCTAGAATGGGAGCGGTATCTCTGAATGGACCGGGCACTGTTGTAGAGGGAATCACCTTTACCGTGCCTGCCGGAAGTGGCAACCAGGCGTTTTCGTTGTCCGGATCGGACAGTGTGCTCAGGAATTGTATCTTCGAGGGTGGCGGGAGCACTCTTCTGTATGCCTACGCACCTCGCATCTCCATCGAGAACAACGTATTCCGCAACACATGGCTTGGACAGTCTTCATATGCCGTGTATCTTCGACAGACCTCCAACTGTTCTGTTGCGAACAACACCTTCTCGAACATTTCTAACGGCTACCCTGTCATCGTTTATAAATCTACCTCGAACACGATCGAAAACAATACCTTCACGTCGGTACGGTGGGGCATCCGGCTGAATCAGCCAACAACCTCTGACAACTCTATTATAGGAAACACCTTTACCGACTGCAGTGCTTCAGGCGGAGGAGTGGCGTTTAGCGCTGCCGGACCGAACAACATGGTCTACCTGAATAATTTCATCGGGAACGGCAGGGATATTAGTTATTCCGGAACCGCACCCGCCGGAACCAGTTACCTATCCCCTGACCCGATCACATACACCTACCAGGGCACCAACTACTCGGCGCACCTCGGAAACTACTGGGACACCTATTCGGGCTCAGATGCGGACGGCGACGGAATAGGGGATACTTCATACCCGCTCCGCACGAGTGAACCGCTCGACGCCGACACTTCCCCCCTCATCGACCGGACGCAGTTCTTCTTCGGGGCGACACATTCACCCGTCGCATCGGTCAGGATCACGCCGGATACGGCGCAGGTCGGAATCAACGGCACTGCACAGTTTACGGCGAAAGCCGCCGACACCGACGGATTGAACGTCCCCTCCCTCACCTATGCCTGGTCGTCCAGCAACGAGACGGTCGGAACCGCCAACCAGACGGGATTCTTCACCGCTCATGCATTCGGGGAAACCACCCTTACGGCGTCGACCGCCGGGATCAGCAACACCTCGACCGTGAACGTTCTCCCTCCGCCGACCGTCGACTTCACCGCCTCCCCTCTCACCGGCACAGCTCCGCTGAAGGTGCAGTTCAATGACACGTCGGCCAACGCCCCGACTTCCTGGCTCTGGGACTTCGGCGACGGGGACAGCACGAACGCAACCGTACAGCACCCAATCCACACCTACACTGTCTCTGGCATCTACTCGGTCAACCTGACGGCAACGAACGTCGCCGGATCGAGCAGCATCGTCAAGACCGGCTATATTAACGTCACTTCTCAGGACCCGCCGGTCGCATCGTTCACGGCCAATGTCACCTCCGGGAGGGCGCCTCTTACCGTTGCATTCACCGACACCTCGACCGGCTACAACATCACCGGATGGTTCTGGGACTTCGGCGACGGCAGCAATGCAACCGAGCAGAATCCGGTCCACACCTTCACCTCCAGCGGCAACTTTACCGTCTGCCTGACCGCCACGAACGACGGCGGCAGCAATGCAACCTCTCTCCAGATCACGCCAAGCAGTAAATATCCCCCGATCGCCACCTTCTCTGCCAACAGGACGCAGGGCAGATTCCCGCTCACCGTGCAGTTCACCGACGAGTCGATCGAATCGCCGACTTCCTGGCTCTGGGACTTCGGCGACGGCACCAATGCGACCGGACAGCACCCGGTCCACACCTATGCGATGATCGGTGAGTATGATGTCAGCCTCACCACCGCGAACGTCTACGGCAGCAACACTACCACCGAGCCCGCCTATATCATCGTGAGGGACACCGACGCCGTCCCGCTCCCGGCTTACCGAAATATCAACATCCATGTCGCGAACGACGAGGGCGTGAAGTACGACGAGCCCAACGGCGTAACCCGCTACGGCGACATCGGCATCCCGTACAATTACGTTCCAAACACCTACTTCTTCATGTTCGGGACCGCCGGCGGCGGAACGAACCCGATGGACATCTCGAACGATCCGACTGGACAAAAGGGGAAAGATGGGCAGGTTACGCGGTCTACCAACCAGTCCGGAGAGTTCTGGGTGACGTTCACCGGCGGACAGTCCTACATGCACGAAGGCATCCTGATGCTTGCGGTCAACGGCACCATCCCGGACGACTTTGCCGTTCACATCAGGTCGAGCGGCTACAGCTTCGAGCCGCCGATCCCGGGCGTCGGCAACAACGAGACGATCAGCAACCTCACCTACGTGGAGGGAGCCGTCGATCAGACCTTCACCAAGGACGACTTCATCTACGGCCCGCAGATCTGGCGGCCATTCGGCAACCCGGATCTCCCGATCTACTGCGGCCAGAACATGAGCGATACGGAGAACACCTTCCAGCTCATGTTCATCGACCTCGACCTCGGTGCGACAAAGACCGGAACGGACCAGGGCTCCATCAAGGTCGAATACCAGTTCAACAACCTCACCTCGTTCGCGGTCTTCGACTCCTACGGCTGGTATCGCGTCTCGAACCACGGCACCGGCGTCATCATGACGAACTACGGCAGCGACTACGCCGTCATCGGCAACGGCTCGTATGCCCCGGCAGCCCCGGTCGCGAACTTCTCGGCGGCGCCGACCTCTGGCGAAGCCCCGCTTGCGGTGCAGTTCACCGATCTCTCGACCAACGCCCCGACCTCGTGGTCCTGGGACTTCGGCGACGGTGCGACTTCCGATGAGCAGAACCCGACGCACACCTACACCACGTCCGGCACCTACACCGTGAACTTCACGGTCGCCAACGCAGCCGGCAGCGACTCCGAAGTGAAGACCGACTGCATCACCGTCACCTCCGGCGGGGACGAAGTCGCCTCCATCATCATCTCTCCGGTCGATGCGCAGGTGCATGTCGGCGACCGGCAGAAGTTCACGGCCCGCTCCCTCGACAGCCAGGGCCGCGTCATACGCGGCATCGACCTTGCATGGTCCAGTGAGAACAGGACGGTCGGCACCGTCGACGCCGCCGGCATGTTCACGGCCCTCGCTCCGGGTGAGACGACGATCGCCGCAGCGAGCGGAACGATCACCGGTACGGCGCATGTCATCGTCAGCCTGGCCGGCGGCGAGAGGCAGCGGAGCAGCGGCGTCGAAGTTCCGGGCCTGACCCTCTCCTCCGGCCAGAACGGCACGACGAAGGTCTCCCTCAACACCTCGGGCAACGACGTCACGATCGGAGGCAGCGAGATCGTCGTCAAAAACGAGACCTTCACGCTGACGATCACCACCGACGGCAGCCCTGACGTGAACAACGGCATCGTCAACGGCACGGTGGCCGGCATCAGGCTCGACACCGTCCCGGTCGTCAGCAACCTCAGCGAGATCGGCCGGGTCTCGGCCGCCGTCGGGGCGAACCTGACCGGCATTCCCGCCGGCGCCGGTCTGAACGTGTCGATCTCCGACAACGTCAGCGCCGACGCCAGATCGGCATTCCAGCTCGCCGCCTCCAGCGACGGCCTCACACTCGACGCCGTCGCCTACGTCATGAACGTCGATAGAACGAACCTCGAAAACGGCGTCGATATCGACGGCGCCGCGATCAGGATGAGTGTCCCGGCCGCCTGGGTGGCGGCGCACGGCGGAAGCCGGTCCATACAGATCATCCGCTGGGCCGAAGACGGGACGAAAGAAGTCCTGCAGACGAAATCTGTCGGATTCGATGGAGACATGGAGATTTTCGAGGCCGTTTCGCCGGAAGGACTCTCTCTGTTCGGCCTTGTCTCTGCTGCGGCACAACAGACGTCTTCGTCCACCTCCACCGCCTCGGGTGGCGGCGGCAGGTCCACGCTCGGAGCAGCTGGGGCTGAAAACATCAAGGCAGGAGAAACGGCCACTCTGGTATTCGCTGAACCACCGATCACTGAAATAGAGGTCCATGCAAAGGAAGTTATTCCGGAAATTCTCATCACCACAGAGGCCGGAGCGAAACCAGAAGATGCCGACGCCCCTGAAGGCACCGTGTACCAGTACGTCTACGTCCATGACTACACGAATGTTGGAGACAGCCTGGAGCGGGCGACCATCAGGTTCGGCGTTCCAGAAGACTGGGTCGACGGCAAGGTTTCTTCGCCTGACCTGCTCTCCCTGTACCGCTACGACAATGAGGCGGGCGAATGGGTGATGCTCTCGACGGTGTTCGGGAGCGAAGAGAGCGGGCAGTATACCTACTATGCCGATACCGCGTCCTTCGGTTACTTCGCAATCGTCGTAACGCCCGATGTCCAGCAGGTCGCCGCAACGCCCGCCCAGGCCGCCGCCGGGACGACCCCGGCCGGCCGGACAACGCAACAGCAGACCGTCCCGGCGACCACCGCACAGGCAACACCCCTCCTCGGCGGAGGGATGATCTTCTGTGCAGTCTTCGCCGTCGCATCAGTTCTTGCGATGATGAACAGGAGACGCCGGTGAACCGGGCGGGAAAAAAGACCCAGAATCTTTTTTTATCGGCCTGAGGCCGGAAGGACGCCTTGCAAACGTCCCGAAGAGCAGATCCCGACCGGGACCGCTCACCGAAGAACGCTCATCAACCGGGCGATATCTTCACTTGATGTCGTGTAATTCGTTACGAACCTGACGGTATGGCCAGGGCACCCGAACGTCCTGAGGCTGTAGTCGCGTTTCAACCGTCGGAGAACGTCGGGCGTCACTTCTGCAACGACCTTATTCGTCTCCACGCTGCAGACCGGCCTGATCCCGCGAACCTCCGACAACGCCGCACTTAGGTCGGCGGCCATTTCGTTGGCGTGCACCGCCCTCTTCCTCCACAGGCGAAACGTGAGCAGGCGGTCGAAGCCGGAGGAGAAGGCTTCCGCCCCCGATAGGTCGATGTTCATGCCTGTCAGAAGAGACGGGAATTTTTCCGAGATTTCGCGTCTAAACACCAGGACCGCCTCGCCTCCGCCCACGCCGTTCTTCGCTCCGCCGAACGTGGCGACGTCGACCCCTGCAAACAGTGTCTGCTCGCGGAACGCTTTCAGGAGGTGCGCCGCGGCAAAAAAAAGTCTCGAACCGTCCATCAGGACGAGCATATTGCATTCGTGTGCACAGAGACAGATCTCTTCGATCTCCCCGGGGGTATAGACCAGACCATATTCGGTGGGCTGCGCAATCGAGACGATCGTGCACCTCAGGCGTTCACGCTCCTGAAGGCTCCGGAGAGATGTTTCGATCGCTTCAGGGTCCAGTTTTCCGAACTGCGACGGCACTGCAAGGGGGGCCATGCCCACAACCCTGTTGATCGAGGCACACCCTCTGCCGGCTGCGTACGACGTCCCGGAGCAGAGGTACATCGAATTTTTTTCGGCCGATGCGGCAAGCGCCAGTGCGAGTGCGGTATTCCTGTCAGGAACGTAAAAGGGGCTGACATCGCCCTCGAAGTGGTTGCGGATCCGTGAGAACAACTCAGGCTGCGAACTGTCGCTCCCCGGCGGAGGCGAACCCTCTCTATTTCCCCCCGCACAATCCTCATCGAAAAAAGAAACGATTTTCATGTTACTCCCTCTGCATGCGTTTCGGCATGATTTTGGTCAGGTACAATTATTACGATTCACTTTCCATGAATATTAAATATATATGCACAGGTCTGGCTGATGAAAAAGGTTGCAGTGATCGGCGCAGGAATAACAGGCATCCAGGCGGCGCTCGATCTTGTAAAACACGGAGTAAAGGTATACCTGATAGAAAAAAGAGCCTTTATCGGGGGCCATGTCGCACAACTGGGCAGGGTATTCCCCACCGACGACAGTGCGAGATGTGTCATTTCATCGAAGATACATGACGTGCTCAGACACCCGGGGATCGAACTCTGCATGATGACGGAAGTGACGGGTATCACCGGAGAGCCCGGCAACTACACCATCACGCTGAAGAAGAGTCCGCGATACATCGACACCGAAAAGTGCGCCGGCTGTTGCACCTGCACCGAAATCTGCCCCGTTGAAGTGTACAGCGAATTCGATGCCGGGCTGGGTGTCAGAAAGGCCATCTACAAACCCTATGAAGGAGCGGTGCCCGGGATCGTCGTCCGCGACGCCGAACACTGCATCAACTGCGGGTTGTGCTTCGACGCCTGCCCGAACAACGCCGTCTTACAGGACTCTGAAGACTCCGCAGAAGATTTCGAGATCGGAAACATCACGTCGATCATTCTTTCGACCGGCTATAGCATGTACGACCCCCGGAACGAATCGAGATATCGTTACCTCTCGATGCCCGACGTGATCACCGGTCTCGAATGCGAAAGAATGCTGAGCCCGGACGGGCCGACCGGGGGAGAACTCAGGAGGCTTTCCGACGGTAAAATCCCGAAATCCGTTGTCTTCGTACAGTGCGTGGGTTCTCGCAACGCAGCCATCGGCCGGAATTTCTGCTCCTCGGTATGCTGCATGTACACGATCAAAAACGCAAATATCGCCAAGGAAAAATACGGCGACGACATCTGCGTCACCATCCTGAAGTCCGAGACCCGCGCCTACGGAAAGGGCTACCAGGAGTACAACAGGAGAATCAAACAGACCCACAAGATCCAGGTGCTCAGGTGCATGCCCGGTTCGATCGAGTACGGCGAGGGCAACCGCATGCGCATCGTGGTGGAAAAGATAAAGAAAGAGGAGGCCGCCAGGACTCCGATCGTGACCCTCGAACCCGATCTGGTCGTGCTGGCGGCAGGTTTTTCGCCTTCCGGCGGTGCAGAACAGCTTGCGGAGATCATGGACATCGACAGATCAGGGGACGGCGGTTTTTTCTGCCCGGGAGAATCGGTGCTGGACCCGACCGGCCCGATACACCCCGGGATTTATGCGGCAGGCGCTGCCGTCGCCCCCAAAGACATCAACGACTGTATAAACCAGGCCGAAGCGGCCGCAATGAGGGCGTATATCGACACGCTCGCCACCCGGGAGGGGGAGAACGCTGACAACCCCACCGAGAATGCCCCGATAGAAAAAGAAAAACATATTACCGGTCGATAGCCAGAAATCTGCAGATGAAACAGATATTATGGATCGCACTTCTTCTTGCGGCCTTCATGCTTGTCTGCGGCTGTACGCAACAGAACGACGTTCCCCATACGCCGATACCGTCGGCGACCGTCACACCTGCGGGTTCCCTCCCGGCAGAACTCTCCTCGTCCACCCCCAACACCACGCTCTCCCTGGATGCCGGCGTCCTTCTCATCTCGTTCCATGCCGCCGGGGCGCAGGAAATGGAGATCGGTTTTTCGAATGTATCGGGCGCGTACGGTGAGACAGAATCGTTCTCCACGACCGGGCCGTACGACGGCTCGCTCGTGTTCGGTGTCCTGCAGAAGGACAACTATCTCCTGAATATTTCCGGAACCGGCCTGTGGACCGCGGAGGTCTCGCAGTATGCGCCGGATGGCGTCCTGAAGGCGCCGCTGAACCTTTCCGGCAATGGAACCGAAGTGCCACCGGTGTTGTACCTGGAGAAGGGGCAGTACCTATTCAAGAGAAACGAGACCGGCAGTTTCGTCATGGACGCAAACAACTCCTACGTCCAGCCAGGGTTCGGTGAACTGTCCACGGAGACCTTCAAGTTCATCACCATCCCCGAGTCAGGCGATTACATCCTGAGCGTCGTCGCCAGGGAGAACCCCGCCAGCTGGGCGGCATCCATCCTCACGGCTCCCACCCTGCCCGCACTCAGGCCCGGACCGGAGATCCCGGAAAACGAAACTCCGTCGGCCTGAACGAAAAAAGCCGGAACTTCGGCCTCTTCTCCCCACGCAGATTTTTCATCCGGCGATCCCGGCCGGTGCATTCCAGAAGATAATTATGCCCACGGGCCGATCTTCCATCGACCAACAATGAACGATCACACACCTCTCGACCTGAGAGCGATCGCATGGGACGCCATGCGAAAATACGGCTTCGATCCCGATTTTCCCCGGGCCGTCGAGAAGGAGGTCGACGCGATCGAGGCCCCCGCGATCCCTGGCGACGTCCGGGACCTGCGCGCTCTCCTCTGGTCGTCCGTCGACAACATCGACTCCATGGACCTTGACCAGATCGAATACTGCGAACGCACCTCCTCCGAAGAGATCCTGGTCAGGGTGGCGATCGCCGACGTGGACGTCTGCGTCCCGAAAGCCTCTGAGACCGATCGGCACGCCGCCCACAACGGCACCTCGGTCTACACCGGCGTCGAGACCTTCCCCATGCTCCCGGACCGGCTATCGAAAGGGATCACATCTCTCCTGCCCGGCCCCGGCCGTCTGGCCGTCGTCGTTGAGTACGCCGTTCTGCCCGACGGGAGCACCCGCAACGGAGCACTCTACCGTGCAGTCGTCTCCAACCGGGCGAAGCTCGTCTACGAGGAGGTCGGGGACTGGCTGGAGGGAGCCGGAGATCCGCCCGCAATCTTCCGCGACGTTCCCGGCCTGGAGGAGCAGATCCTCCTCCAGAACGAGGCCGCCCTGCGCCTGAAAAAATACCGGACAGAGCAGGGGGCGCTCGATCTCGAAACCGTCGAGGCCGGCACGGTCATGGAAGCGGGAACCGTGAAAGACCTCGTCGTCCAGCGGCAGAATCTGGCGCGGTGCCTGATCGAGGAGTTCATGATCGGGGCCAACGGGGCCATGGTGGCATACCTGAACCGGGCCGGCGTCCCCATGATCCAGAGGGTCGTCAGGACGCCGAAAAACTGGGGCGGCATCGTGGCGACCGCCGCCGAATACGGCGCGAACCTGCCGGAAGAACCCGACTCGAAAGCGCTCTCTAGATTCCTCGCCGTCCAGAAGGAAGCCGATCCCGAACGCTTTCCCGACCTCTCCCTGACGATCGTGAAACTCATGGGGCCGGGCATCTACCAGACCCTCGAACCCGGAGAACCCCCGTACGGCCACTTCGGCCTTGCGGTCACCGACTACACCCACGGCACCGCTCCGAACAGGCGCTACGTCGACGTCATCATACAGCGGCTGTTGAAATCGGTTCTCGGCGGCGAAGACCGTCCGTACACGCGTGAAGAGTTGACCGATCTTTCGGACTGGCTGACCGGCCGGGAAAAAGCCTCCCGGAAGGTGGAGCGTTTCATGCGGAAGGCCGCCGCCGCCGTGCTGCTCGGCGACCGGATCGGTGAAACCTTCGATGCCCTGGTTACCGGCGCCTCAGAGAAGGGGACGTACGTCAGGATCGTCGCGCCCCCGGTCGAAGGGCGGGTCATGCAGGGCGAGCACGGCCTCACCGTCGGCAGGAAGGTCCGCGTCCGCCTGATCAAGACGGACCCGTACAACGGCTACATCGACTTCGAGCGGATCGAGAGGTGAGGGTTCAATCCCCCCCGTCCCCGCTCACCCCATCACACACGCGACGCAGATCGCGATCTCCAGCACCGCAAAACCCGTGATCTCAAGCCAGACGAAGATGTCCGGGAGACCATCGATCCGCAGCCAGATGAGAATGATCCCTGCGGTCATCAGAAAGATCAGAGCGTTCAGGACGGCGAGAAGGGGTGCGGCCGCCGTGAAGAGAAGGGCGAATGTTCCCGCAAGGCCAAGGAGAAGCCCGGTGGAGATGCCTATGACAGCGAAACCTTTCTTCGGAGAAGTGTCTATCATCCTGCGCCATCGTTTGGCCCGACCGGGCATTAAGATTGTGAAAGGCGCTCCTGACCCCGGGCGAAAAAAAGAAGGGAAACGATCGCCGGCAGGAACCGCCCGGGGTCAGGACGGCGAGAGCGACGTCTTTTCCCTTTTCATTCGCAAATGACACCGCCTCGTCCACGAAGGCTACCATCTCTTCCACGCTGTGCGACGGCGTCACCGTCGCTGTTGGCGTCTCAGAAATGGCCGTTTCCGTGGGTGTGACGTTGTGTCGGTCGGCTGCACGCCGGTACATCTCGACGCGGCCAGCACGGCGACCATCAGGAGGGACAGATCATCACCGGAATAGAATATTTCATCACTGGATATCCGGTCTGAAAATTATAACAACGTTGTAATTTACGGTTTTATGTCGAACTGCCGCCCCTGGCAGCGGCATTTGTCGGGGGTCCGGGAAGGGGGCGGCTCCCACCGGCACAGGGTTTTTACCCTTGCGGCAGAGAGGGTAGGCCATGGTCGAGAGAGATGATCAGACCGGCATGATGAAGACCGTCGAATCGATCCTCGATGCCGCCGGAGGGAGACCTCTTGAGAGCATAGAGCGGGACCTTGCCGGCCTCGGCTTCGTGCAGGTCGGTGCGGACCCGACCGCCGTGGCGATGGAACAGAAGGACCGGGAACTCTACCTGGAGATCGAGATCGATCCCGAAGGAGCAGTTCACAGTTATGTGCTTATTCCGTTCGACGAAAAATTGCAGAAACAAGAACCGTTCAGATGGTGAGCCTATACCTTAAAACGTTTTCACTGAGGATACTATTCACAGGATGTCCGAAACAGCCGCCGGGCAGATCCGCAGGGCTGCCAGCCGGTTTGCGGTCTGCCGGACCAGAGGCGAACTCGGCACGGCGATCGCCGAAGAGGCGGCACGCTTCTCCATGTACGACCTCCAGCGGATCGGCGGCGGGATCAAGCGTGAGGTTGAGGCGCTTCCCGAACCCTACCGGCGCCGGGTCAGGCCGTACTTCGAGGAGCAGATCTTCGGGGCCTATCACCGTCTGCTGTGCAGGTATCGGTCAGGTGCCTTCGCCCGCATGGACGAGCCCATACCGGACCGCGAGCGTTTTTCCGCCTTCGTCGCCCTGATACCGGACGGATGCCTCGACAGAAAGCGTTCGGGGACCGATATCGGTTTTAACACCCCTCTCGAAACATTTTTTTATTACCTCGTCACTGGCTACGCGATGTTCGTCGAGGACGGGCCCGGTCACCCGGTCGGCACCCCTTTTCCCGGGGGATTCGCGGTCGAGCGAAGGGGAAAAGAATATTACTGCCCGATCCGGGACAAAGAGACGGAAGTGCCTTTTTCTATCTGCAACGTCTGTCCTGCAAAGCAGATGGAGGGGGTATGAGTGCTGTCTTCGCGAAATGACCGGCCCCCCCCTGTTCCCACCTCTCTTCTTGTTCGTACACGCGCCCCGGCGAACGTTGTGAAGGGAGGGTGCACCCGCGTCAACGACCCCGCGCCTGTGTGGACGGGGCTTGAGACTCTATCATGTCGATAGTTCTCGTCCGGGTGGCTGACTGCACCCCTGCATCTCCAGGTTG
>JASGMW010000092.1 GCA_030156225.1 Methanofollis sp. | reverse complement strand
GGGCATCAATATCGAACGTCTCACCGGCATGAGCGCGCGCTCCTTCCAGATCATTGTACAGAAGGGAGAAGGACTCAAACAGGCGGTCCAGCTGAAAAAGCGCTGTTACGGGGAGGTGACTGTCGATCTGCCGTCGGGTGTCCATATCCTCGAACAGTACGGCATCCCCTTCCTCTCGGATGACGGAAAGATCGAGAGCATCCTTGTCGTTTATAACGATATCACAACGAGGCGTGAAAAAGAGGATGAAATCAGAAAGATAATGGCGGAAACAGAGGCGAAAGCGAAAAAACTCGAAGAAAATGCTGCCGAGCTCGGTGCTGTGATGGAGATCGTAGCACAGGGCGATCTTTCACGGGAGGTCCCGATCGGAGAAGATGACCTTCTTGCAACGGTGAAGAAGGACTATAACAGGTCGATCCGCAGGTTCAGGGAGACCATCGAAGAAGTGGACAACGTGGCCACCGTTGTCGAGAAAAATTCCCGGGAAACCAGCAGAGGGGCTGCCGATATCGGGAAAGCAACAGAACAGGTTGCCCTTGCAACCCAGCAGTCCTCTGAGGCGACCCGCGACCTTCTCAGCAATATTGAATCGGTGACAAGAGGAATTTCCGACCTCTCGGCATCAATCGAAGAAATTGCCAGCACAACACAGGAAGTGATGAAAAAAGCCGTCACTTCATCACAGGAAGGCGCTGCAGGTGCTGAGATCGGAAAGATCGCCTATAATAAGATGGAGTCCGTCGGCACCGTGTCAGAGCAGACGGTTGTGGAAATCGTGCATCTGAACGCGCAGATGCATGAGATCACCAAGATCGTGAAACTCATCAACGAAATCTCAAATCAGACCAATCTGCTCGCCTTGAATGCGGCGATTGAAGCAGCACGCGCTGGCGAACACGGGCGGGGTTTTGCCGTCGTCGCCGGCGAGATCAGAAACCTTGCAGGAGACTCAAGAAAGGCAAGCCAGCACATCGAAGAGTTGATCGCGACGATTCAAAAAGAGAGCGAAAAGACTGCCGATTCGATGCGTAACTCCCATAAAGAAATCCAGGAAGGGATCGACAGCGTCAAACAGGCGATCGATGCCCTGACAAAGATCAGCGTTAATATCAACGAAGCGGCAAACGCGATCACTGAGATTACGCGGGCCACCGAGGACCAGGCTCAGGCTACAAACACGGTGATGGAAATGACGGAACAGGCGGCTTCCAGAACGAAGGAAAACCTTGCAAGGGTCGAGGACATGGCAGCTCTCGCTGAGGAGGTCAGCGCTTCGACACAGGAGGTCGGAAGTGCCGCACAGGAACTTGCCGTACTTTCCACCGATCTGAAACAGAAGATGGATCTATTCAAAATAGGCTGATATGGATGATTTTACTTCATTAAGCAGGACGATTGAACGAGTTGTCGGGATCAGAACCTCTCAGTATAAAGAAGACTATATCAAGCGCCGGGTTCTCTCCCGAATGCGTATCTCCGGCAAAGAGACATTTAAAGACTATCACCATCTCCTCATTTCGGATGATGCGGAAAAAGAAAGCCTTAAAAATGCCCTCACCATCAATGTAACAGAATTTTTTCGGGACCCCGAGGTCTTCAAAGCCGTCAGCCAGAAGGTTCTCCCCGAAATCATCGGGAAGCAGAAAAAGATACGGATCTGGTGTGCCGGTTGCGCCACCGGCGAGGAGGCCTATTCATATGCGATACTGGTCAGAGAATATATGCGTATGAATCCTGTCGATGTCAGGATATATGCAACAGATATCGACAGTGCCGTCCTCGGAAAGGCAAGGGAGGGTACATATGACATTAAATCTCTCAAAAACCTCACAGAGCAGCAGATTCGCAGATACTTCACGCTCAGAGAGGACGGCAGGTATGAGTTGAAGCCCATGGTGAAAGAAGATGTCCGTTTTTCCAACCATGACCTGACATCAGGCATCCCTGCCGCACGCTTTCTCGATCTGGTCTCATGCAGAAATGTGACCATATATTTCAACGAAAACCAGAAAAGAGATCTGGCGGCTCTATTTTATGAAGCTCTTTCACATGACGGCTATTATGTCATGGGGAAGACGGAATATCTCCTGAGGGAAAGTGAAGCACATTTCACCCCGGTAGATTCGATACAGAAAATATACAGGAAAACTCCCATATAACAGTCCCATCTTCATCTGGAGGATTTCGAAAAATCCGCCTTCCAGAAGCACGATCGATTCCCTGATCCGATCTTCATTCAACGAGCACGTTCTTTAATTTTGCAATCAAGGACGCATATGCCAGGATCGCTGAACGCGGGAACTCCCGGGTGAAGGCTCATCTCTGATCGACCGGGATTCATTCCGCCCTCTCCTTTCGGATCTGTGTACGAACAGTAAGGGGAAAGGCAGTCGGCCGAACGATGGTATGGTCTTTCTGATCCGCAAACGACGTTCCTGACCTGGAAGCGGGCTTCATAAATCGACTCTTTCATACGCGCCATGTACCATTCCCGGGTCGCATCATCGGCTGCACATTTACCCCCTCCATATCGCCCAGCGCAAAGTTGAACCGCGCCCGTATCGTCGGGGGGAGCGTCTCTTCCGGGATCGGCACAAAACCGAAAGAACTGTAAAACGTCACCAGTTCAAGAGTGGAATGCATATGCAACGTCCTGTCGCCACACGTTTCGACGAGTGCATCGACCGCTTTCTTCGCATATCCCCGCCCCCTAAATTCGGTGGGGGTGAAGACCCCGTCCACCTCCAAGCCGTCGGGATGGGACCGACATCGCGCCACGGAAACAAGGCATTTCTCCACAAAGACGCCGAAGATCCGATCTCTTTCAGGGTCGCCGGTCTGCTGATGATACTGTACCCAGATCTTCTCCGCAAGGTGAAATTCGGCCCGGTCGAGTTCCCTGACCGTGATCTCCAGGTCGAGGGCCGGGAAGATTACGCAGACCGGGCGATGTGCCCGTTTTGCCACTCCCGCGGCCGTGCTCCCTATGGGGGTGTTCGTGATATAGTCGGTCTTGCCAAGACGCGGCAGAAGGATGAGGGTGGCCTCGCTCTCCTCGGCGGCGATACAGATCTCGTCAACAACCGGCCCCTGACGGACGAGGGTCTCGACATGGATCTGAGAGGTCTCAAGTTTTTTCCGGAGCGCCAGGAGTTGTATTCCGGCATCACGGACTTTTTTGTCCACTTCTTCCTCCCTCCCGGCAGGGGCAACCGCGTGGAGGAGAACCACATCGGCAATGTTGAGACGGCGTAACGTCGATATGACCTGGAGAGACGGTTTTGAGAAGTCGATCGGACAGAGCACGCGGGAGAACAGGCCCGTCCCCTTCTTCTGGCTGGAGGACGCAGTGCGGATGATGATCATGTGAGTCTGCACCCTCTGCAACACACTTGCTGAGACACTGCCGAGGAAAAAATCACTGATAATATTCCGGCCTCGCGCCCCCATCACGATCAGGGATGGCCTGACCTCCTCTGCAACGGCCACGATGGCTCCGGTGACATCTCCTTCCTCTGCGACGGCAATGCGTTCGGTCACAGTGAGCCCGGCCCCGAGCAGCGCTGTCTTTTCCTGTGCAAATGCGGCCTTTGCGGCTTCTTTCGGCAGTATTGAGGGGCGACCCGTGATCCAGCCGAGGTAGGAGGTGTCGGCGGGATCGATCACATGGGTGAGGATCACCTCCTTTACTGTAGGGATCTGGGGGATGAGCGCCGCCGTCATTTCTGCGGACCGAGAAAAATCAGTTGCACAAAGAACTTTCTCAAACATGTTTGTATCACCGGGATGGCCTGTCCCTGCGATCGGGATCAAAGGGCTTGTACGGCACTTTGGAGAGATAGTACATAATACCGACTGGTCGGAACAGGCAGGGATTATTCTGCTCCTGGTGTATCCAGTCGTATGAGGAGAGAGTCGGCTGCCAGTGCCGCGGTGGAGAAGGCCGCCTGAAGGTTGTATCCTCCGGTGTCCCCATCGATGTCGAGGATTTCACCTGCAAAAAATAATCCGTCCGTGACCCGGGATCCCAGGGTCTTCCTGTTGACCTCGTCAAGAGCGACCCCTCCTCTGGTAACCATGGCGATGTGATATCCCCCGAGAGCGCCGACCGTCATCAGGCAGCAGGTGAGAACCTGAATAAGCTGATTCCGTGATGCCCTGGTGAGATGGGCGCAGGTCGCTTCAGGCGGGATCCCGACAAGGCCGATCAGGCGCTTCAAGAGCCTTTCAGGGAGTTGAAATGGTGTGAGGGCGGTTTTGACCCGTGCTCCGCCGCACCCGGTCAGCGTCTGCACGAGTTCCTCCCGCCGCTCTTCTGGCAGGAACGATACCCTGATCTCGTCCCCGGGTACGATGTACCGGGAGGCGTTCAGGATCACCGGCCCGGAGAGTCCGTCATGGGTCAGGAGCAGGTCTCCGCAGAACATGCCGGCCTTTTTCCCCTGTTTGAAGAGAGAGACGGTGCAGTTTTGAAGCGAGACCCCGGCGAGGTCCTGGAACGGGTACTCCCTGATAGTCACCGGGGTGAGAGCCGGTGCGATCTCGGCGATCATATGACCGAAAGCCGTTGCAAAGGCATAGCCGTCACCTGAAGACCCGGTCGCCGGATAGGATGCGCCGCCTGTTGCAATGAGGAGCAGGGTCGAGTGGTACTCGCCGACGGCGGTCTTCACGCTGAACCCATCGCCAGATCTGCCGATCTCGGTGACCGCTTCCCCGCACCTGACGGCGACGCCGTGTTTCCTGCATTCGGTGTTCAGGGCGTCGAGAATATCCTGTGCTTTCCGTGAGGCCGGGAAGATCTTTCCATCATCCCCACCTGTCAGAGGGACGCCAAGACCGGTGAAAGAGGAGATGAGATCGGTATTGGAAAAGTGCCTGAGTGCCGGCTTCAGGAACGCCCCCTGCTTTCCGTAATGACCGAAAAAATCGGCAATGTCTCCGGTGTGGGTGAGGTTGCACTGGCCGGACCCGGTGATCAGCAGTTTTCTCCCGGGGTCTGTCATTTTTTCAAGGACAAGTACCGTTCTTCTCTCTCTGCCCACACGTGTGGCGGCGAAGAGTCCGGCCGGTCCTGCCCCGACGATGATCAGATCATATTGTGTCACGATTGCCTTCCTCTATCCCTTTGCCTTCAGGACTGATGAGTCTTCTTCACCCTCACCGGACCCTGACCTTTAATGCCTGCAGGGTCCAGGCGGTGGTCGACGACGTGTCCCCCCCCCTGAACTCGCGTCACGGAGATGCTCGTCATCAACTGTGCAACTGCTGGAACACAGGTTCAACTCATTCCGCAAGGAGTCCCTGTCTAACAGGTGCGGGGAGGCATTGCGGTTCACGCACATACATCTAAATACTGTTCAGTGAACCATGTGTCTGTGCTCACCACACAGACGATCATCCTCAAGATGGACTGTCCCGACACC
>JASGMW010000091.1 GCA_030156225.1 Methanofollis sp. | reverse complement strand
GCGTGGCGGCGGACGCAAACACCTACGGCTCGACCGGCTACGCCTTTATCGAGACGACCGACGTCAATTTTGTCGGCGTCGTCCCGGAACGCCTTGCAAACGGGGTGCAACTCACAGGAGGCCCCCTGGTGATCAGAGTGGGCAACGGGACCGAACGCTACGCGGCCGGTGCAGAGACGGCATATATCGCGGAGCAGGCAGCGGCGGCGCACGCCGTCGTCGACGCACTCCTTCCTGAGCTCGGCGAGCGGGAAGCCGATCTGAAGCAGAGAGAACGAAGCATCCTCGAAGAGAAAGAGACCATCGAACAACTGCTCTCGGCCGGCGACGTCGCCGGCTACAACGCACGGATCACAGACTACAACGACAGGGTGACGGCGTACAACCGCGCCGTCGCCGGCTATGACGCGGATGCAGCTGAGTACGACCGGGCGGTCGAGACCTGCGCCTATATCGCCGGCCACCGTTTCGACCGGACCGGCACCTGCGCGTGGCTCCGCTCCCGCTGACCTGACACGCGGGCCGGGATGTGCCCGCCTCCCATTCACGCGAAGTCCTGAACCTCCATACCTTCGCGCGGAGATCTGATCCTCTGGATCAGGTGCAGATCTCGCAGGGCAGGGGCGCCGTCTTTCTCCCTGCGGACGCAGCCTCCTGCCGTGCCCTGAGAGCGTTCTTCGACATCTGACTTCTGCGCTGAACAACCGGATAGGCGCGGGCGCGCCCGGCGAGTGCCGAAAAGGTCGTATCTTCCATGATCATAGGGGCATCGGGGGGGATATTATCCCGGGCCGGGCGCGGGGCGAAAGTATACATTCTGCCGATAACTGTTTATCTGCATTATCAGAAATACTCAGGAGAGGTATCCATGCTCAAAATCGAGAAACTGAAGGTCAAAGTGGGAGACCGCGAAGTCCTCCACGACATCGATCTTCAGATCAACGACGGGGAGACGCACGTCCTCATGGGGCCGAACGGCTCCGGGAAGAGCACCCTGTTGATGACCATCATGGGCTTCGGCACCTACGAGGTCACCGGCGGACGGATCGTCTACAACGGAACAGATATCACCCATATCCCGGTCCACGAACGGGCGCAGATGGGGATAGGGATGCTTTTCCAGCGTCCGCCCACCATATCCGGCCTCAAACTCGAAAAACTCCTCGCCGCGGTGGCAGGAGGAAAAACCGCCGAGGTTCCTGCCTATGCCCGGACCATGGACATGGAACGTTTTCTCCAGCGCGACATCAACAGGGGATTCTCGGGCGGCGAGATCAAACGGAGCGAGGTGCTGCAGCTGATGGTCCAGCGCCCCGACTTCGTCATGCTCGACGAGCCGGAAAGCGGGGTGGACCTGGAGAACATCTCCCTGATGGGCACGTCCATCGCGCATCTCCTCCAGAAAGACCTGCACATCGTGAACCGACAGAAGAGCGGGCTGATCATCACCCACACGGGTTATATCCTCGATTATGTCGACGCCGACTTCGGCCACGTCATGATCGACGGTGCGATACGGTGCCACGGCAACCCCCGCGAGATACTGAAAGTGATCAAGGAGAAAGGGTACAGGGAGTGCCTTGCATGCCAGCAGATATGAGTGAAATCACCGAACTCCCGGCATCGGAGAAGGAGCGGCTCGTCCAGACCGGGCTGGAGTTCGGAATGGAGAACCGGTGCGGGAGCTTTTTCCAGATGGACCAGAAGATCCTCCAGAGCACCTGCTCGGCCGAGGGCGTGGAGGTGCTCTCCCTCGAAGACGCCCTTCAGAAGTACGACTGGATGGCCGATCGCTACTGGAACGCGGTCAAGAAGGACAAAGACAAGTACACCGAGTTCGTCGCCGGACAGAAGCACCCCGCAGGTGTCGTGGTCATCGCCCACAAGGGTGCCCGCACCGTCTATCCGGTGCAGGCCTGCCTCTACCTCGCGGGAGGGCCCGTCCAGACGGTGCACAACATCATGATCGCCGAGGAGGGCGCAGAACTCCACGTGATCTCGGGCTGCGCCAGCGCCGCCGGGGCGAAGAGCGGATCCCATCTCGGGGTGACTGAGTTCTATGTCGGCAAAAACGCACAGATCACCTCGACGATGATCCACAACTGGAACCCGCACATCTCGGTGTACCCGCGGAGCGCGGCCCTCGTCGAGGAGAACGGCGTATTCATCTCCAACTATGTCTGCATGCAGCCAGTGGCCAGGATCCAGATGTATCCGCAGGCGACGCTCGGCGAGAACGCCGTCGCAAACTTCTCCTCCATCATCGTCGCACAGCCGGACTCGTACTTCGATCTGGGCTCCCGGGCGATCCTCAGGGGGAAAGGTAGCAGCGCCGAACTGATCACCCGCGCGATCACGAAAGGCGGGACCGTCATCTCCAGGGGCCACATCCTGGGCGAGACCGAGGAGACGAAGGGGCATATCGAGTGCAAGGGAATGATCCTCAAGGACGGCATCATCCACGCCATCCCTGAGATCGAGGGCCGGGTGACCGGGACCGAACTCTCGCACGAGGCGGCGGTCGGCAGGATCGCCCGCGACGAGATCGAGTACCTGATGGCCCGCGGCCTCGACGAAGAGACGGCGACGGCGACGATCATCCGCGGCTTCCTGGACGTGAAGATCGACGGGCTGCCGCCGGTGCTGCAGCAGCAGATCGACGCCGCGATCGACGCGGCCGACTCGGGTTTCTGAGCCGATGGAACAGGACTTCGCGCAGGTGCGCCGTCTGATGGTCGAGCATCAGATCAGGGCGCGTGGCATCTCGAACGAGAGGGTTCTTGCCGCCATGCGAGAGGTTCCCCGTCACCTGTTCGTGCCCGGAGATCTCGGGAGCGCCGCCTACGGCGACCACCCGCTCCCGATCGGGGAAGGGCAGACGATCTCGCAGCCCTATATCGTGGCGGTGATGACCGATCTCCTTGCCCCGGGACCGGCCGATCGCGTCCTGGAGATCGGGGCCGGCAGCGGCTACCAGGCAGCGGTGCTCGGGCGGATCGTCCGCGAGGTCTGGAGCGTGGAGCGGATCCCGGCGGTGGCGGTGCAGGCCGAAAAAAACCTCGACGCGGCCGGGGCGACGAACGTCCGCGTGGTCGTCGGCGACGGGACCCTCGGCCTGCCTGATCATGCTCCCTACGACGGGATCATCGTCACCGCAGCCGCGCCGTCGGTCCCGCAGCCGCTCTTCGATCAGCTCGCCGACGGCGGCAGGCTCGTCGCCCCGATCGGATCCCGAAACCTGCAGGATCTGGTCTGCTATGTCCGGCGGGGCGCCGACTTCGCGCGGCGCATCCGGGGAGGGGTGACCTTCGTGCCCCTTATCGGCGCATACGGATGGGAGGAGTGACGCACGTACCACGACATCACGCGCGAACTGTCCGAAGAGATCCTGATATTCCCGGGAGGAGACCCGAAACCGGCGTTCAGGACCGAAGACCACGGCGCCTATCTTCTCAGCCTCCTCTCCCTCTCGACCCACACCGGCACCCATATCGACGCCCCCTCGCATTACCTGAAGGACGACCGGACAGTCGACCGGATCGATCCCGGCCGGCTCGTCGGCAGGTGCCGCGTCGTCGATCTCGGGACGGCGACGGCCGTCTCCCGGGCCGATCTTGCCGGAAAGACAGACGGGGCCGAACGGATCCTTCTGAAGACCTGGTTCTCCGGCAGGGCCGCGTTCGACCCGGCGTATCCCTATCTGACCGAGGACACCGCCGCCCGCCTCGTCGACGACGGGGTCGTCTGCGTCGGCATCGACTCCCCCTCCATCGAAGCCTTCGACGGGGACGGGACCGTCCACCGCATCCTTCTCGACGAGGGGATCGCGGTCATCGAACTCCTCGACCTCTCGGCTGTTTCCGAAGGAGAATATTATATGGCGGCGCTTCCACTCCGTTTGAAAGGACTGGACGGGTCGCCGGCACGGGCGATCCTCTCAGACCGCCCGTTTCTATGAGGTGATCATGAATCTTATCGCATCTGCAGTGGCGAAACTCGAAGAAAAAGTGAAGAACTCGGGCTGCGAGGAGGGGAGCGTCTCCCTTGCCAGAAACCCGAAAATGCCTGTCTGCCAGTATCCCCGCGGCGTCTGCGTGGAGGCCTGCTTCGGCGACCGGCACGGCCATGTGGTCACCCCGGCCCCGGTGCAGACCTGCACGAAGGTCTCGTTCATGTTCGGGGCGCCCCTCGAAAGCCCGGTGGAGCGGACGGCCGCCTGCGCCATCATCAACGCCGTCACCGCTTTTTTCTGCATCAACCGGCGGGTGAGCGCCTGCGATGAATCCAGGCACGCCCTGTGTCGGAGCGAACTTGCGGCGGCACTCGCGGGGGCGCGGGTCTACGTGGCCGGCGATGCGCGTGCCCTCCCTGACGGTGGAGGGATCGTCTTCATCGACGACTCTGCGGACGCGGACGTCGTCCTGGTCGTTGGCCCCGGTCTCATCGCGACGGACAGCCTCGCCGCCGTTGAAGGGGCCCTCGGCAAAAAGCGGTTGATCTGTCTCGGCCCGTCCACCGCCGGCGTCGCCACCCTCCTCTCCATTGAGCACTGGTGTCCGTACGGGCACTGATCCCCCGCGCCGATTCCCAAACCTCATATCCTGTGAAGGCACATTAGCGCGCATGCTTTTCGGCTCTTCAGGGATCAGAAGAGAATATTCCGGGGAATTCGCAGACCTGGCCGTCCGCGTCGGCGCAGTGGCCGGAAAAGGGGGCGGTTCTGTCGTCGTCGGCATGGACACCCGTACGACCGGGCCGCTGCTCGCCGACGCCGTCGCGGCGGGCATTCTTTCAGCTGGCTCGGACGTGTACGCCTGCGGGATCGCACCGACGCCGACCGTCGCCTGCGCCGCACGGGACCATCGTTGCGGCGTGATGATCACCGCCTCGCACAACCCGGAGGAGTACAACGGGATCAAACTCCTCAACCCGGACGGATCGTCCTTCACCTCCACCCGGCAGCGGAAGATGGAAGAGGATCTCGAAGACGATCCGCGGGCCGGCTGGCAGGAGCAGGGACGCATCCGCGCCGTCGACGCCGTGACGATCCATCGCTGCGCCGTTCTGGACAACCTCGCCCTTCCCGAAGGGCTCGGCGTCGTCGTCGACTGCGGAAACGGCGCCGGCAGCGTGATCACGCCGGCGCTCCTCGCCGACGCGGGCGTGCAGGCCCTCTGCATCAACGCAAACCCTGCGGGCAGGTTCGTGCGGCCGTCCGAGCCCCTCGAACAGAATCTCCCGTACATGCCAGCGATGGTCAGGAAACGGGGTGCGGCCTGTGGCATCGTCCACGACGGCGACGCCGACCGGATGATGGCCTTCGACGCACAGGGCCGGTATATCGGCGGCGACCACCTTCTCATGCTCTTCGCCGAATACCTGGGAGCGAAACGCGTCGTCACCACCGCGGACGCCTCGATGGCGATCGAGGAG
>JASGMW010000090.1 GCA_030156225.1 Methanofollis sp. | reverse complement strand
TCGAACAATCCTCTTGTGATCAGGCTCTTTGCCGAGGCAGACATGAAGGTGCAGACCCTGCCGATGTACCGACGGGACACGCTCTCAGGGACCGAGGTGCGCAGGCGCATGATCGATGGGGAGGACTGGCGGAGCCTTGTGCCCGTCCCGGTCGCCGGGGTGATCGACGAGATCAACGGCGTCGAGAGGCTGAAGCAGATCGCTGCCTCAGATTGAAATGAGCCTGAAATTTTTTATATTAACGCACCGATGGATCGATGATGTTCAGGTTTCTCAGGGGCCTTTTTGAGAAAGAGGAGAAGCTCTTTACGCTCACCGTCAGAGAGGCGGGAGGGTGGCTCGACGGGCGTGAGCGCGAGCTGGAGGAAGAGCTGCGGACAAAGAGCGCGGAGACCCGCGCCACCGTCGTGGACCGCCTCGAAGGCCTCGACGAGGTGCTTCGCGACCTCGAGGGTGCGGAAGGGCGGGAGGACATCCACCCCAAACTGCGGAGCGTCACCGACCGCTCTCTGCCCCTCTTCATCCCGGCGATGCGCCAGCAGATCGCCAGGCCCATGCCCGAAGACCCCGACGCCTTTTATGCCGCGGCGACCGACCTGCTCGCCTTCCTCCTGAAGATCCAGAAGGGGCAGGGCCGCTACCTATCCGGTGTTTTTCCCGAGGAGATGAAGGAGGTGAAGCATCTCACCGCCGGGATCGGCCGGTCGATCAACGAGTTCACCGGGACCGTGAAGGAGGTGCGGGCCGCGCAGGAGAGGATCGACGGCGCACGCGCGGCGCTGGACGACCTCTTGCAGGCACAGGAAGACGTTCAATCATCCAGAGCGGCGATTCCCGATCTTAAAAGCCGCATCTCTCAGGCCGAAGCCATGATCGCTGCAAAAGAGGAACTGGTCCGGGTTCTCAGAGACGACACCGCATATCTCCGGTGCCTCGAGCTTCGGGAGCAGGTGAAGACGATCTCGGGCGAGGTCGAGATGGCCGGGCAGATTCTCCAGAACCTCGGTGCCAGGTTGGCCCGCGTTCTGCGCAAATCTGAGAGGATAGCGGCACGATCCGGTGAAAAAGCCGATGTGAAGGCGCTTGACGGGTGCATCGCCCTCCTTGACGACCCGGTCGCCGCCGGGTCCGATGCCGTGCTGGCCGCGCTCCCCGCCGCCGCAGGGCTGGTGAGGGCGCAGATCGCGCACGGCGATCTCACCCTCAAGGGGAAGGACGATCTGATGCTCTTCAGTGAAGACGACAGGATCGAACAGGCATTTCTCGATGCATTCGGTCGGTACTCCTCAGTGCAGGCACAACTCCTGGCCGTGCAGAAGGAGGTGCGGTCCTGCTCTCTCCCCGGCGAGATCGAGGGTCTCGAGGAGGAGATCAGGGCGCTCACTTCCGGGATCACGGCCGACAGAGAAAATCTGCAGATAAAAGAGGAGGAGATCCATCTCTTTGAGGAGAGCGTCCCTGCCTGCGCCCGACGTCTCCGCGAGGCTCTTGAACTCGTTGCCGGCCGCCCGCTCTCTCTCGAAGGGGAGGGTTTTGTCATAGCCGCAGAAACGAAAACCGCTCAAAGTCGGTGACGGCGAACTCGGGGTGGGGGCCGGAGCACGCCCCGACTCTGAGGATGGCCGGGCGGTCGAGAATGACGGTGTCGCAGTCGGGCAGCCCGCCTGCGGACTCGTACCTGATCTGGCGGTTCGCAACTTTTTTTCCGTTCAACAGACAGCAGAGGGGAACGTGCTGGTGACCGCAGCAGAGGTGCCGCACGTGCCGGCGTTCGAGTTCTGCAAAGGCCATCTCCGGGGTGTAATGGTAACCTGAGAGCGACGGTCCGGGTCGCTGCGAGAGGCGCTGCCAGAACGGCTGGTCGGTGAGGGCGTCCCCGAGACTGAGCGGCCCCCCGTGCACGAAGAGAGTCCGGCCGATCACGGTTTCCACCGGGAGACCTGCGATCTCGTCGAGGAGGGGCGACCCCTCGAGGGGCGCGTGCGCACGTATGCTTGCCGCGTCGCTCCCGCTCACCGAAATACCGTGCACAAAGGCATGGTCGTGGTTGCCGAGGAGCGAAATGACCTGATACTCTTTTTTGAGCCGGTCCATCGCCGCAAGAGTCTCGACCGGTGCGTAGCCGCGCCCGAGCAGATCGCCGAGGCTGACGATGCAGTCGATATTGCCGAAATATTCGGCAAATCGTCGATTTTTCAGATGGGCCGCCACCCGGGAGAGCGCCCTGGCATCGGCATGGACATCTGAGAAGACGACTGTGGCCACACTAAGATCTACCACAACTTCATTTAAAAGTGCGGCGTATTATTGAGTGATGACAACAGGGCAGAGGGTTCTGAATCGGCTCTGGCTTGCCGTTCCGGTGATATCGTTCGGTGGTATTCTGGCATCGGCGCTTGCAATCGTCGCAACCGGCGACCGGATGCTTATCGACCATCCACTGTGGAGCATCGGCCTCTGGGCAAATGTTGTGGCGTCGTTTTTGCTCTGTGCCTATGCCTATACCAGACCGAAAAAAGACCTCGTTTCCCTGCTCGCCCCGATGTATGCGGTGATCATCTTTCTGGCCGGCGACTTTTCCACCGGACCTATCATGCAGGTGCTCTTTGCCGCTTCGATCAGCATTCTTGCAGTCAGGGTCGAGAAAAGGTTTCAATAATTCAGGAGAGGAGAGCATATGGGACGGACGGAGAAGTTCTTCGATGCGTATATCGAGAAGATCAGGCCGGCTTTCGAGGGAATGGGTACTGAGACCGGGCACGCCGTGGCGTCGGCGCTGCTCGGCTTCAAGTTCGGCCTCTACAGCAATGCGGTGACGCGAGCGGACATGGCGATTGAAATGCTGGCGACCGGCGGGATGCCGCAGGCGCTGACGACGGCTCTTGAAATCCTGAGGACGAGGGCGGCCGACCTCAAGAATGCGGTTCTCGTCTCCGCGGCTCTGCCAGCCTTCGCCCCGGAAGACCGGGAGTATCTGGCAATGGACCTCTCCCCCGATCTGATCGAGGACCCCACGACCTATACGCTCGATAACGCCCTGCTCCTGCTCTATGCGGTGGGGCTGATCGCCTCGCCCGACGACGAGCAGGCGCTCGACGAGCACCGGGGATTCCCGATCCAGATCCTCAACTCCTATAGAAAGCAGCTCGATCTGTGATCTGATCGGCAAAACTTTTTTTCAGGATGCTAAGGCGCGTATTTTGAGGTTATCCCGTTATCTGAAGAGTTATCCATAAAACAACAATATCCGGATCAGTGAAATATCACTCTTCTGCCGGGGCTGACTGGTGAACTACCACGCCCTGAAGGGCGTGGCTTCCTGCTTCATAGACAGCACTTGCATCACAGAGATGTGATGTAGAGGCACCGTTTCCACAGGCTCAAAGGGCTGTTCCATCCCCACGCGGCGAATATTCACCGCAGCATTGTAATCTCTATCGGCAACAAACCCACAGTATGGACATTCATGGACCCTCTCTGAGAGGCTCTTTTTCACGATACTACCACAGTTCGAGCACATCTGGGATGTATTCCGGGGATCGACTTTGATGAGTTCCGTACCAGCACTTTCAGCCTTGTACGTGAGAAAAGAATAGAATCGTCCCCATGAAGCGTCATGGGTGCTCCTGTGCAGTCCTGTAGAGTTACCTTTCCCCTTCAGACCTTTGATATTCAGATCCTCGACGCAGATCGTTGCATAGGTATCAACATACTGCCGGGAGAGTTTGTGCAGGAAATCTTTTTTCTGGTTGGTGACATGATCATAAACCTTCTCCAGTCTCTTCTTTGCCTTCTTCCAGTTCTGTGAAAACCGTTTTTTCCGGGCAATGCTCTGCTGGATCTTCTTGATCTCTTCTTGATCTTACCCCGAGAATGCTCATAGAAGCGAGGGTTCTCGATCACCGCCCCGTTACTATCGACTGCAAACGAATTCAGACCGACATCGATCCCGACAGATCGCCCTTCCCGCTTTGACGCGGACGCCTCCTGCTCTGCCTGAACGATCACGTACCATCTATCACCGGAACGAGTGATCAGGACGCCTTTCACCTTTCCCGTGTACGGTCGGTGCATGTTGAAGGGGAGGGGTCCGATCTTCGAGAATGTGATCGTGCTGTGTTCACGGTCGATCTTGAACCCGGACTGGTTGTAGTTGAGCGTCCGATACCGGGATGAACTCTTGAACCTGAGTTTGCCGATCTTTCGCCCTCTCTTCTTTGTCGGTGAGAGGGCGGCGATGTTGCTCCAGAGGGTATAGTTCACCATCTGAAGCACCTTGGAGTACACGTCCTTCAGAGACGGATTCTCGTCTTTCAGTATGACAATCCGTGCCTGCATTCCCCGCATCGTCGAGGAGATCCCATTCTCCCGCGCGGTATTACATTCTTCGAGGAGTTTGTTGTAGAGCCATCTACACGTATCGAGTGCGGCATTCAACCGGGTCTCGGTGGTTGCGTCCGGATATGCTCGATACTTGTAGGAAACGATCATTCACTTCTCCAATTGAGAATCAACATGCTCTTTCAAGGCGTTAAGGCTCACCTGTCCCGATGTTGCAAGAAAATATGACGGAGACCAGAAGGAATCGCCCCACAACAAATTTTTTGTTGCAGGAAACTCCTGCCTCAATCTCCTCGCCGATACTCCCTTGATCACATTAACAACATTGACGAGGTTGGTTTTCGGAGTCGCCTTGAAGAGAAGATGATAGTGATCTTCGGCAGGTTCATGAGCAACAACCTCTATACCCAATTCATCAGATAGGTTCCACACAATATCTTTCAGGCGTTCCCGGATATCGTCAGAATACAGTGCTTTCCGGCGATACTTCACTACTATGACCAGATGATAATAGAGAGCAAAGACAGAATGCGCCGACCTATCAAGTTTATACTTCATGTTGGGTGCATAATAATACGTCATCCAAAAAGATGTATCTATCGCAGGAAAAAGGGCGGCTCCACTTTCATCACCGGCATGAAGACCGGGGACTTCCCGCTCTGCCCCCTTTACCCCCGCAAGTTAAACGATCTGCTCATAAACGATATATAAATGCACGCATATATGGTAGCGCGTTGAGATCGGATCGGTCTCCTGGCGAGACCCCGCTGTGTTGTCCAGACGCTGGCGGGGTCTCACACTACCCGAAGGCAAGAGAGATTCAGTATCTCAGTATTTGTGAGTTTCTCTTCTCTTCGGGAAATTGGAGGAAGAGAAATGGAAAGAAAGAAGAGAGTGCAATTCGGCATTGCGCTTCTCGTGTGGATGTTCGTCGGAACAATATTCATTTTGCCGGCAAGTGCCGAGAAAACCGGTGATAACTGGATCGATTCTTTTGATCAACTAACTCCGCAAGGAGTCCCCGGTCTTTAGGCCGGGGAGGGATTGCGGTTCACACACATAACATTAAATATTTTTGAGTGAAATAAGTATATGTG
>JASGMW010000089.1 GCA_030156225.1 Methanofollis sp. | reverse complement strand
AGAGTCCACTCCTGCCCGCATTGTGGGTTGGTGATGGATCGCGGCCAGAACGCGGCGATCAATATCATGAGATTGGGGCTGCAATCTCAGGGATAACATTATGGATCGGTGCGGCAGTGAGAACCCGAGAAAAAAATAATCGTGCCGGGCTTTGATAAAATCATCGTCCCGTGGGTTCCCCCGTGTTAAAATAGAGAGGAGTGCTGTGCTCTCTCTTTAGATGGGCGGGTTTGTCTTCCATGGGCTGATCCCGGGGAGGGGTCCCGGGAAAATTTTCGAATGTACTTTCAGCATGGGAGAACAATTCGACAATCGAAAAGATATCCGGCGCACGGCAGGGGCGTAGAGGACACCTATCGCGCGGTTCGCAAATGGTGAACACACAGATCAGCACATACTCTCCGGTTTTTCCTTCTCCCTTTGTCTGCGGCGTGGACATTCTCCCGGGCCGATCCATTTTCAGACCGCAAAAAAACTCCCATCGAACGCCGCACGCCGAGAACAGATTGATGAATGAGCCCCGGCAGAAGATATTTATGAAGTGATGAGGAATAGTCAAAGAAAGAGAGATCCTGAGGTCTTTTTTCGAGAACGCAGGAGGCGTGCCGGACGAGACCGGATCAAAAAAGAAGGTGAGCGATTGTTCAGGTTTAAAACCGATCAGAAGACGTTTGAGATCGGGGGTGTCAGCGTGGGCGGCCAGCCCGGGGCCCTCCCGACCGTCCTGATAGGAAGCATGTTTTACGACAGGCACCGGATCGTGACCGACGATCGAAAAGGCATCTTCGACAGGGCCGCAGCCGAAACCCTGCTGAACAGGCAGGCTGAACTCGGAGAAATCACGGGAAACCCGGCCCTGATCGATATCGTCGGGTCCACGCCGGGAGCGATCGTCGCGTATATCGATTTCGTGGCAGGCATGACCGACCGGCCGTTTCTCATCGACTCTCCGGGTGCGGATGTCAAGATCGCCGCGATCGAGCATGCGAAAGAGATCGGGCTGGAAAAAAGGATCGTGTACAACTCCGTATCGATGGAGACAAAAGAGAATGAATTTGAGGCCCTGAAAAAGAACGGCATCGAAGCGGCGATTTTGCTCTCCTATACGAGAGAGATCATGAAAAGCAGGGCGAGAGAAGAGATCGTCGAAAAACTCGCGCCGCAACTGGAGAACGCGGGGGTCGCGAAGATCCTCGTGGACACCTATGTCATGGACGTCCCGAGCCTGACCCCAGCAAGCAAAGCGGCCATGGAGATCAAGAGCCACACCGGTCTGCCGTGCGGGTCGGCGGCGCACAACGCCATATCGACCTGGAGGGGACTGAAGAACATGCTCGGAAAAGGCGCCGTGAAATCCGCCGACCTGATCGCGAACCTGATGCCCGTCCTCTTCGGCGCCGACTTTATGCTGTACGGACCGGTCGAGGACTGCGAGTACGTCTTCCCTGCGGTCTTCACCGTCGATACGACGTACAGATATGCGGCCAGAATGAAAGAAACGGTCGAGGTCTGATATGGAAGAGCGGGTCACGGTGACCTTCGAGCCAGAGGGAAAGACGGTCTCCGAATCGTCCCGCACCCTCCTCGAACTCGCGCAGGACGGAAACGTCGGCCTGCGCGGGGAGTGCGGCGGCACGGGCGTCTGCGGCAAGTGCAGGGTGCAGATCGTACGGATATACGGCGCCCTGAACGATCCCACAGAGAAGGAAAGAGATCACCTGAACGAGGACGAGATCGCCCGGGGTTACAGGCTCGGCTGCCAGGCCAGAGTACTGTCGGGGAAGTGCACCGTTTATATCCCGCCTGAGAGTCGGACCGGAGTAAGAGCGATCTCGGGAAAAGGCCTGGACGAAGAAGTTCCGCTCGACCCGGCGGTAAAAAAGGTCCGCCTGCACCTCAAGCAACCCACCTTCGACGACCCGCAGCCCGACCTCGAACGGCTGGACGATGCGCTGGGTGAGCGCATGAACGTCCCCCTGAACGTCCTCGCACATCTGCCTGGGGTTCTCCGCGCAGCGGACTGGGACGTGACGGCGGCCCTCTGGAAAAACCAGGTCCTCGCAATCGAACCCGGAGACACGACGCGCGACGCGTTCGGCGTCGCCGTCGATATCGGCTCCTCCAAGATCATCTGCCACCTCGTCAACCTCGAAACCGGCGAGACCACAGCGCGAACACATGCCGAAAACCCCCAGATCATGTACGGCGAAGACGTCGTATCGAGGATCACATACGCCTCCAGAAGTCCGGACCACCTGAAAAAATTGCAGAAACTGGCCGTCGACGCCATAAACACGCTGATCGCCGAGGCCTGCGGCCTGAGCAGGACATCGCCCGAAAAGATCTATGAAGTCGTCTTTGTCGGAAATTCGGTCATGCACCACCTGTTCCTGGGGATCACGCCGAAATACATCGGCGTGGCGCCGTTTATTCCGGCGGTCGGAGGCCAGGTGAGTTACCCTGCAAAAGAGATCGGGCTGGAGACGAATCCCGGGGGGATGGTGACGGCCCTTCCTCTGATCGGCGGCTACATCGGATCGGACGCGGTCGCAAACCTGCTGATCACGAAGATCTACGAAAAAGACGAGGTCAGTCTGGTCATCGACATCGGGACAAACTCGGAGATCCTCCTGGGCAACGCCGAAAAGATCGTGGCGTGCTCGGCGCCGTCGGGCCCCTCCTTCGAAGGGGCGCACATCAGTTCAGGGATGAAAGCCGTCAGCGGCGCAATCGAAAGTGTCAGAATCGAGGGCACCGATGTCATCTATACAACGATCGACGGCGTCAGACCGAAGGGTATCTGCGGGAGCGGCGTCATCGATCTTGTCGCGGAACTCTCTCTGGCCGGCGTCATCACCAGGAACGGGAAGTTCAAAGACCTCGGCCACCCGAGAATCGTCGTCGACGACGTCCCGAAATTCGTCGTCGCCCGGAAAGACGAGACCGGGACGGAGCGGGACATCACGATCACGGAGCGGGACATCAACGAATTTCTCCTTGCAAAAGGGTCCCTCAGAGCGGGCTGGACGATCCTTGCAGAAAAGTACGGCATCAAACCGTCGCAGATCGCGAAGATCTATCTTGCAGGGTCCTTCGGCACCCACATCGACATAGACCATGCCGTGACCCTCGAACTCATCCCGGAGATCGGCAGAGAAAATGTCGTGTTTGCCGGGGAAACCGCCGTCGGCGGAGCGAAAATAGCCCTCAAATCGGTACACGAGAGAGATCGGCTCGCACAGATCCTCAGGGAAGTACACTATGTCGAACTCTCTGTCGAGAAGACCTTCAACAGGGAGTACCTCAGGTCCATCCCGATATACCGCGCGCTCAGGACATGAGGGCGCCGGGAGCACGGCCGGGGCGGATGCTCGCCTTCCCGGGCCAGGCGGATCTTTTTTGACTTAAAATCACTCAAATTGATCCCCGGGCGTTTTCCAGGTTCCAGAATAGGGAAAAACTATTTGGGTGACCCCGGAAAGTATCCTCTATCTCGCGCGATTGTGAGAAGAGGTACGGCTATGACAGATGTGAGAGAAGAGTTCATCAATGCGCTTGTCGATCTCGACGAGACCACGTGCCTCGATCTCCTGAAAAAGAGGATCGAAGCACAGGAAGACCCGTTCGTCATCCTGGAAGATGTGAGAAAGGGCACCGACGTTGTGAGTGAAAGGTTCGAAGAAGGGCGATATTTCGTCTCTGACCTGATGATGTCCGGTGAGATCCTGAAAGAGATCATGGCAGAGCTCAAGCCAGCCTTCGGGGATACGAAAATGAAGAGCAAGGGCACGATTGTCGCCGGGACGGTGGAGGGAGACGTGCACGATATCGGGAAGAACATCGTCACCGCTCTGCTGGAGGCGGACGGGTTCACCGTTATTGACCTCGGCGTCGACCAGTCGCCCGATGTCTTCGTGAAGGCGATCAAAGAGTACGACCCCGTCGTCGTCAGTCTGAGCGGACTCCTGACCGAGGCGATCGAATCGATGAAAAAGACCGTCGACGCGATCGCAGGGGCCGGGCTGAGAGACAGGGTGAAGATCATCGTCGGCGGCGGACGGTGCGATGAGGAAACAAAGGAATACACCGGGGCCGACGACTGGGCCGACGACGCCGCAGGCGGCGTCAGGAAGATTAAAACGCTCGCAGGGGGTGTGTAACATGGATGCGACCGCACTGTATCGGGAGAGGCTGGACAGGCTCGAAGCCGTGATCAAAGGAAAAGAGCCGGATCGGGTTCCGATCATCGCAATGATGAGTATTTTCCACGCGCACTATGCGGGATACACGGCGAAAGACGTCGCTTTCGACTCTGAAAAAAATAAAGAGGCGTCTTTGAAGGTGGCGCGGGACTTTGATTTCGACTCGCTCACGATCCTCACCGGCCTTGAAGCGACCAATATGTGCCTGACCTTTCTGCGCACCGCCCCGGATCTTGCGCCGGCCGCACGGTTCATGCAGGCCCCGTTCCACGGGATCCTCAAGGACGTCTACACGAAGTGGCCGGGGATGGAGCTTGACGACGACGCCCACCCACAGTTCATCGGCAGGGAGATCATGAAGGTCGACGAGTACGACCGGATGTCGGAAAATCCGATCGAGTTCCTGAACAGAGTGGCGCTGCCCAGGATCTGCGGTGCCCTTGCAGACCCGGGCTCGCCCGAATCGAATGCCGCCCTCACAAGATACGGCTCGGAGCTGGGAGCGGCCGGCGCGGCACAGGGTGCGCTGATCCAGGAGCTGGCGCAGTGCGGGCTGCCGACGTTCCCGACGGCCTGGAGTTACGCGCCCCTCGATGTCGTCAGCGATTTCCTGCGGGACGTGAAAAACATCGTCCTCGACTTCTACAGATACCCCGAACAGGTGAAGCGGGCCGCCGACGCGCTCGCGCCCCTGCTGATCGAAACGGCCAGGCTCACAGGTACCGTCTCCCCCGAGGTGCAGAAAGCGATCGGGACCGATATCGTCGAGTGTTTCTTCCCGCTCCACCTCAACGAATATCTCAACCCGAAGATCTACAACGAGTTCTACTGGCCCTCGCTCAAGAGGGTGTTCAACGAGGTCATCGCGATGGGTCAGACGCCGTACGTGCTCTTCGAGGGCAGGCACGACGCACACCTCGAAACCCTGTTCGACCTCCCGAAAAAGAAGGTCATCGGGGTATTCGATAAGACGGACCCGAGAAAGGTGAGAGAGGTGCTCGGCGACCACGTGATCCTGGTCAGCGGGCCGCCCAACTCGCTGCTCATCGGCGGGACGCCGCAGAAGGTGGACGACTTCATGAAGAAAATGCTGGACGACTGCAAGGAAGGCGGGATGATGATCTATCCGGGCGTCGACGGCGGGATCTCCGGCGATGCCAGGCCCGAAAACGTGCGGGCGGTCATCGATGCGGTCAAAAAGTACGGGACGTATTGAACGGTTCAGACCGGAAAGCGGCCCACGAACCTTTTTTTATCTTGTGGGGGTGAAGGGGGGGCGGAGCGGGAAGACCCCGGTCAAAAGGTGCGGGGATGACAGCGGAGCCGCCCTTCTGATACTGTTTTCTCACTTACCGGAAACTAATCTCTTATTGTAAC
>JASGMW010000018.1 GCA_030156225.1 Methanofollis sp. | reverse complement strand
ACCTGGAGATGCAGGGGTGCAGTCAGCCACCCGGACGAGAACTATCGACATGATAGAGTCTCAAGCCCCGTCCACACAGGCGCGGGGTCGTTGACTTATATATGCCATTTGTGACACAATCGTTTATCTATCAGAAAAACGAGCGTTTATCCGGCTTCTGCTGTATCGACCTGAACGCCTTCGTGTGTTCGTCGATCTGTACAAAATGCCGGCTGAAACCGGTGTCTACCCCTTGTCCCTGCTGGTGATTCCTGCACGACGACAGAAAAAAAAGCGATTCCGGAGGGCGACGCCTTTTCTCACATCCACGCCTTCCTGGCCGCCGTTTCGATGGCGCGCTGCACGCTGTTTTTCGGCATGATGGTGGTCACCGGAACCCTGACCACCTGCTCGATGGTCGAGGAGGCGATCGGGGCGCAGACGACGGCGATCGCCCCCTCCCGCTCGGCGCGCACGGCGGCGACGATGGCATCCTCGAAGGTGTGGACCGGATACTCGCGGACGCGGATCTGCTGGCCGTCGATCGTCGCCGTCCTCTCCTGAATGGACTCGAGGACGTAGCGTGCGGCGATCAGGCCGATGAATGCCTCCTCCGACGGCTGTGAGAACGACCTGACGGCGTTGAGGATGAGCCGCAGGGTGGAGAGCGTCGGGGAGCGCTTCCCGTTGAGGATCTTGTAGAGAGTGCTCTGTGCGATCCCGCTCTTTTCCGAGAGCTCGCGCACGCTTACCCTGAGATCGGTCTTGAGCACGTGTTGCAGTGTTTGTACAAATTCCTCGTCCGACTGGAGGGCCGCGTGGAAAAGCCGGTCGAGAGGGTTTGCCTGGATCATGGAATGATACAGATGTGATCATTTCAGGAGGATATAGGTTGTCCTGTCCAGACCCACAGGCGACGGAGCGAATCATTTTCTATACATGAAGGTATTGTGCACCAATATTATGGCGCATCGTCCACAATACGGGCAAACAATGAGGATTATTAAATATCTACAGATCGGAAAATTATCCTCATGGCTAAAAAGATTGTTGTCGCTGCCCTGATCACGACGATCATCGCGGTGCTTTTCGTTGCCGGATGTACCGGCGAGCAGCCTTCGACCGACGGACAGACCACGGTGGACGTGGTGTACTCGTCCACCGGCCCGATGCCGATGCTCCTCTCGACCGACCAGATCGACGGCTACATGGCGTGGCAGCCCTTCGTCGCCGTCGCCACCGTGAGCGGCATCGGCAAGGTGATCTCGTACTCGCAGAACCTGCCGCCCGCAGGCATGTGGACCGATCACACCTGCTGCGCCTTCGTGGCCCGCGAAGACGTCATCAAGGAGAAACCGGATCTGGTCAACGCCCTCTCGGCGCTCACCATCGCCGCGAACGACTATATCAAACAGAACCCTGACCGGGCCGCCGAATTCAGCGCCGACTGGCTCTACGGCAAAGACGACATGACCTTCGGCAACGTGACCGTGAACTCGGTGGACGTGCTCAAGGCCTCGATCCCGACCCTGAAGTTCACCTGCGACCCCTCGGACGCCTGGATCGCAAGCAACGACAACTTCGTCGGGTCGCTCCGCGAACTCGGGTACCTCACCGGCTCCCTGAAGGACGCGGACAACGCCACCGTCAACAGCGAACTCTTCGACTTCGGCCCCTATGAACAGGCGCAGGCGATGCTTGCGAACGGCTCGATCAAGACCCCGGCAAACGCCGGCACGATCTCCCTGGGTTACCTCCCCTCAGACCACCAGGCCGCCCTCTTCGTCGCGATCAAGGACTGGCAGTACTTCAACGACACCTACGGCATCGCCCTCAAGCCCGCAACCGAAGGTACGGGCGCCGTCGATACCGCCGACCTGATCGTCAACGGCGAGAAGGTCGCCACCGTCAAACTCGTGAAGGGAGACGGCGGCTCGCAGCTGATGACCCTCGCCGCCCAGAACACCATCCAGTTTGCCTTCGTCGGCACCCCGCCCGCGATCACCGCCATCGACAAAGGAACACCTATAAAGATTCTCCACCCATTACAGACGGAAGGATCGGGACTCGTTGTTTCAGCCGATGCACCTGCACAGGACTGGCAGAGTTTCATCGCATGGGCAGAACAGCGCGCGGCTGAAGGCAAACCTCTGAAGATTGCGTCACCGCCCAAAGGCTCGATCCAGGACGTGCAGCTCCGCGCCGCACTCGGAGACAGCAATGTGGTGGTGAACGAAGCGCAATGAGAAAGTACCTGAAAATCGTACTTCCCATCATCATCCTTTTTGCATGGGAAGTCATTGCGATTGCCCTGAACAACCCGTTTATCCTGCCCAGGATCGAGGCCGTCGCCGCCGTTCTGATTGAACCGACCAGAAACATTCTCGGGAGCGGCAGCCTCCTCGAAGGCGCCGGGCTCAGTTTGTACCGCGTGCTTCTCGGTTTCCTGACCGCCAGCGTGACGGCAATACCGCTGGGCATCCTGATGGGCAGGTACCGGGTGGTGCAGGACCTCGCCGACTCGGTGATCCAGCTCCTCAGACCGATCCCCCCGCTCGCCTGGCTGCCCCTCGCCCTTGCGTGGTTCAAGATCGGGCTGACCTCGATCGTCTTCATCATCTTCATCGGGACGTTCTTCCCGATCGTGCTCAACACGGTCGCCGGGGTAAAGGGCGTGAACCAGACGTGGCTTGAGACGGCGACCGTGTACGGGGCAAACGAACGGCAGATCCTGACGAAGGTCATCCTGCCGGCCGCCGCCCCCACGATCTGGACCGGGCTGCGCGTCAGTCTCGGCATCGCCTGGCAGTGTGTGGTGGCGGCCGAGATGCTGCCCGGCACCACCTCGGGACTGGGCTATATGATCATGGCCGCCTACAACCTCGGTCAGATGCAGGTGATCATCGCCGGCATGATCGTCATCGGCATCATCTCCCTCGCCCTCGACACCCTCTTCAGGGTGGTCGAGCGGCGGATGTTCGTGTGGCAGGGGCGGTACCAGTGAGGAGATGCGGATGGAACTGAAGGTCGAGCATATCAACAAATCCTTCGTCACGAACAAGGGGGAGCAGGTCGACGCCATCGGCGACGTCTCTTTCACCATACAGGACAAGGAGTTTATCTGCATCGTCGGTCCGTCCGGGTGCGGCAAGACGACGCTGCTGCGGATCATCGCGGGTCTCGACGTACCGAGCGGTGGGAAGGCCGAACTGGGGGGAAAAGAGATCGTCGGCCCCTCTCCGAAGATGGCGATGATCTTTCAGGAGTACTCCCTCTATCCCTGGCGGACGATCCTGGACAACATCGCCTTCGGCCTCGAAGTCCAGGGCGTGGAGACAGATGCGCGCTACGCGACGGCGAGGAAATATCTCAAACTCATCGGCCTCTGTGAGTTCGAAACATCATATCCGTACGAACTTTCCGGCGGAATGCGCCAGCGGGTGGCGGTGGCGCGTGCGCTTGCCGTCGATCCCGAGGTGCTGCTGATGGACGAACCGTTCGGGGCGCTGGACGCCCAGACGCGGAACGCAATGCAGACCGAACTCCTCCAGATCTGGGAGAAGACACGAAAAACCGTTTTATTCGTGACGCATTCGGTCGATGAGGCCGTTTTCCTTGCGGACAGGATCTTCGTCCTCTCGAATCGGCCTTCGAAGATACGGGAGACCATCGACGTCCCGCTTCCAAGACCGCGGGACCGGACGAGCGTCGAGTTCGCACAGGTGAGGAAGCATGTCCTCTCTCTGATTCAGAACACAGAGGAATCCTCCCAGTAACCTTTATTACAAAAAATCTCCATGTTATAAAGCACTAACTTACGGCGAGGCGTTGTGAGATATGGTACGAAAACCAGGAGTAATGTACAGGAATCTCGCTAAGAAGGCATACACCAGGCGAGAATATATGGGCGGTGTGCCCGGCAGCAAGATCGTCCAGTTCGAAATGGGCAACCCCGGAGCGGAGTTCCCGGCCGAAGCGACCCTTCAGGTCGTCGAGGGCTGTCAGATCCGTCACACTGCCCTCGAAGCGGCGCGTATTAACATCAACAGGCGCCTGATGAAGGATGTGGGGCGTATGAACTACCACCTCAAACTCCGCACCTACCCCCACCACGTGCTGCGCGAGAACAAGCAGGCGACCGGCGCCGGTGCGGACCGTGTCTCCGAAGGGATGCGGCTTGCGTTCGGCAAGGCGGTCGGCACGGCCGCGCGGGTGGTGCCGGGCCAGAAGATCTTCACCGTCTACACCACGCCGCAGTACCTCGAGAAGGCAAAGGACGCCCTCAAACACGGCGGCTACAAACTCCCGACGCCCATCCGGATCGTAATCTCAGAGAAAACTCAGAACTGAGAGATTTTTCTTTCTCTTCCTTTTGCACCTTCTCGGAGGGAAAAGGGAACGAGACAGCATATTTTTTAGCCCGGTCATCCATTATAATCGATAATGGAGAGACGGGCATCCGGACTCTGGGAAGCGGTGGCGTCCGCGACCGCATCCGCGTTCGAGGAAGCGGAGACGACGCTGCCGGCAGACGTGCTCGAAACGATCGAAGAAGCGCGGAAGCGGGAGCGAAATCCAGTCGCCCGCACCCAGCTCGATAACATTCTGGAGAACGTACGCTATGCCGGAGAGCACGGCCTGCCCATCTGTCAGGACACCGGGGTGCCGGTCGTCTACCTCACCGTTCCGCCCGCGGTCCCGCTCACCCGCGACCTGTATGCGGCGGTGGCCGAAGGGGTGCGCCGGGCGACGGCTGCGGTTCCTCTCCGCCCGAACGTGGTCGATCCCCTGACCAGACAGAACACCGGGGAGAACACGGGGGGCGGGATGCCTGCGATCCACGTGACGCCCGGCGACGACCTGACGGTCACCGTTCTCCCGAAGGGGGCGGGCGCCGAGAACTGTTCGCGGATCGCCATGCTTCTCCCCTCGCAGACCGGCGAGATCGCACGGTTCGCAGCCGAGACCGTCCTGCTCGCGGGCGGAAAGCCCTGTCCGCCGATCGTGCTCGGCATCGGGATCGGCTCGACCTTCGACGGTGCGGCGGCGCTTGCAAAAGAGGCGCTTCTTCTCCGGATCAATGAGATGACCGGGTACGAACAGGAGATCTGCGATGCCGTCAACGCCCTCTGCATCGGGCCGATGGGACTGGGCGGCGACGTGACGGCTCTTGCGGTGAAGGTGCGGCAGGGGCACTGCCACACCGCCTCCCTGCCGGTGGCGGTGAACGTCCAGTGCTGGGCGCATCGGCGGGCGACGCGGAGGGTGACGCCATGACACGCCTCACCACGCCTCTCGGTGCCGAGGTGCTCTCCCTGCACGCCGGGGACGCGGTCACCCTCTCGGGCACCGTGTACACGGCGCGGGACGAGGCGCACCTGCGCATGATGGAAGACGGCATTCCCTTCGAGCCGCGGGGCGCGGCGGTCTATCACTGCGGGCCGGTGATCGCCGGCGGTCGGATCGTCGCCGCGGGTCCGACCACCTCGGCACGCATGAACGACCTTTCCGGTTTCCTCCTTGACGCCGGGGTGCGCGCCCTCATCGGCAAGGGCGGCATGGGGCCGGGGGTGCGGGACCGGCTCGGCGGCCGCGGCGTCTACCTCGCCTTCACCGGCGGGTGCGCCGCCCTCGCCGCCGCACGCATGCGCCTTGCCGGCGCGTATTACGAAGACCTTGGCATGGCCGAGGCGGTCTGGCGGATCGAACTCGACCGCCTGCCCCTGATCGTCGGGATCGACGCCTGCGGCGGAGACCTCTTTGCGGAGGTTGGCCGGAAGGCGAAAATACATTTTGAACAGCGGTTCAATAAATAACAAAGGATCCCTGACATGAAACTTGTGATCGACGAGACCAGGTGCAAGGGCTGCAATCTCTGCACGCTGGTCTGTCCGTATAAAATATTTCAGGAAGGCGAGGCGCCGAACCGGCGGGGCGTCGTGGTGCCGGTTCTCGACCGTCCGGAGCGCTGCACCAACTGCCGCCTGCAGAAACTCTACGGGCGGGTGCTCTGCGGAGTCTGCCAGATGATCTGCCCGGATCAGGCGATCCGCTGGGCTGATGAAAAACCCTACAACCCTGAAAAGGTGGTGATCGAGTATTGACGCGACTTGAATTCATGCAGGGGAATACCGCCTGCGCAGAGGGGGCGCTCGCTGCCGGCTGCCGGTTCTTCGGCGGCTATCCGATCACCCCGTCCACCGAGATCGCCGAACTGATGGCGCGCCGGATGCCGAAGGTCGGCGGCACGTTCGTCCAGATGGAGGACGAACTCGCCAGCATCGCCTCGGTGATCGGGGCGTCGTGGACGGGCACACGCGCCATGACGGCGACTTCCGGACCAGGTTTTTCCCTGATGATGGAGAATATCGGGTACGCGATCATGACCGAGACGCCGTGCGTCATTGTCGATGTCCAGCGGGGAGGGCCGAGCACCGGCCAGCCGACCAGGGCGGCGCAGGGCGACATGATGCAGTGCCGCTTCGGCTCGCACGGCGACACGAGCATCATCGCCGTCAGCCCGGCCTCGGTGCAGGAAATGTACGAACTGACGGCGAAGGCCTTCGATCTCGCGGACCGGTACCGCGTCCCGACCTTCGTGATGACGGACGAGATCATCGGGCACATGCGCGAGCGGATCGCAATTCCCGACGCGGTCGGGATCACGCCCCGTCGACCCCTCGAACAGGGGTCGCTTCCCTTCGCCGCAGGCGAAGACGGTGTGCCCGGGTTCCCGGCGTTCGGCAACGGCTACGGCGTCCACGTGACCGGACTCACCCATGACGAGCGCGGCTACCCCTCGTCGACCGACCCGCACGTCCACGCGCGGCTCGTCTCGCGTCTGGTCGAGAAGGTCGAGGGGGCCCGGCGCGAGATGGCCGATTTCACAGTGACGAACCCGGACGCCGAGGTCGTCTTCATCTCGTACGGCGCCCCGGTGCGGTCGGTGGAGCAGGCGATCCGCGATATGGACGACGGGCGGATCGGCCACCTGCGTCTGCGGGTGGTCTGGCCGTTCCCGGACTTTGCGCTTGCGGCGTTCACGTCCGCCCGCGTCTTCCTGATGCCCGAGTTGAACCTCGGTCAGATGGCGAGGGAGGCGGCCAGGCTCACGAACGTGCCGGTCGTGCCGGTCCCGGAGATCGGCGGCGAACTGCATCTGCCCGACCGGCTGATCGCGCTCGCGGAGGGATATCTGTGACCGGGAATCAGGGGGGTTTCCAGGACTGGCTGCGCGAGGACCGCCTGCCCCACATCTATTGCACCGGCTGCGGGAACGGCACGGTGATCAACTGCACTCTCGATGCCGTGGACAAAATGGGCTGGACGCCGGAGAACACCGTCTTCATCTCGGGGATCGGCTGCTCCTCACGGGCGCCTGGCTATATCGTCACCGATTCTCTCCACACCACCCACGGACGGGCGATCCCCTTCGCGACGGGCGTGAAACTCTCCAGGCCGGATCTCCATGTAGTGGTTTTCACGGGAGACGGCGACCTCGCCGCCATCGGTGGCAACCACTTCATCCACGCCTGTCGGAGGAACATCGACCTGACGGTCGTCTGCATGAACAACTTCATCTACGGGATGACCGGGGGTCAGGGAAGCCCGTGCACACCCATGGGCGCGATCTCGACGACGACGCCGTACGGCTGCAACGAACCCCCCTTCGACCTCGCCTCCCTTGCGGTGGCGGCCGGGGCGAACTATGTCTCGCGCTGGACCTCGTACCACGTCAGGGAGCTGACGAAGGCGATCCGGGCCGGGCTCGAAACGCCGGGTTTCTCCCTGATCGAGGCGGTCGTCCAGTGCCCGACCGGATACGGCCGGAAGAACAGACTGCGCGAGGCCGGGGCGATGGTCGCCTGGATGCGCGATAACGCCGTGCTGATGCAGAAATGGCGGCGGATGCAGGAGGAGGGTCTTCCCCTCCCGTCGGGAGCGTTTCCCGTGGGCGAGTTCGTGCGGCGGAACCTGCCGGCGATGGGGGTGCTGGAATGAGGCACGAGGTCAGGTTCTCGGGCTTCGGCGGCCAGGGGATCATCCTTTCCGCGGTGATCCTGGGTCGGGCTGCGGCCATCCACGACGGCAAGAACGCCGTGCAGACGCAGGTGTACGGGCCCGAGGCCCGCGGCGGGGCCTCGATGAGCGCCGTGATCATCGACGACGAGCCGATCCTCTATCCGGAGGTGACGAGCCCGGACGTCTATGTGATCATGTCGCAGGAAGGCTTCCTGAAATACGGCGCCGGCGCGCCCGAGAGCGCCGTGATGCTCCTCGACGCCGAACTTGTTCAGGACAGGCCGTCGTGCCGGTACCACGCGGTGCCGGCGACATCCGAGGCGAAAAACACCCTTAAAAAAGTGATCGTCGCAAATATCGTGATGCTCGGGGCGCTGGTCGCCACGACAGGCATCGTCTCCGAGGCGGCGATCGAGAAGGCCGTTCTCGACTCGGTCCCGAAGGGCACCGAAGATCTCAATCTGCAGGCGCTGAGGCTCGGCTTCGACCTCGGCAGAAGGAGCATGAAGGATGAAGCTGCTTGAGTTTGAAGCGAAAGAACTTTTCAGAGAGGAGGGCATCAGGATACCGCGGGGCGTCGTCGTCAGAAAAGGCGAAGACCTCCCGGCAGGCGTGGCAGACCTCGGCGATCAGGTCGTTGTCAAGGCGCAGGTGGACGTCGGCGGCCGCGGCAAGGCCGGAGGGGTGATGATGGCCGACGCCGGAAACGCAGGCGAGACGGTGCACCACCTCTTCAATACCCCGATCAAGGGCGTTCCCGTCAACAGCGTCCTCGTCGAGGAGCGTCTCCCGATCGAGCACGAGTACTACGTCTCCATCGCCATCGATCGTTCTCAGAAGCAGCCGGTGATCCTGTTTGCAGAGACCGGCGGGGTGCATATCGAGGAGACGGCGCGGACGAATCCGAAAGCGATCCGGAAAGTCACCTTCTCGCCCCTGCTCTCGGACATCCCCGAGTTCCTGCTGAGGGAACTCGCCGGGAACGTCCAGGCAGGCGTGCGGGACGTCGTCAACAGACTGTATCATGTTTTCTGTAAGAGAGACGCTCTTCTCGCAGAGATCAATCCGCTCGTCACCACGCCGAACGGTGTGTACGCCGCGGACGCCAAACTGATCATCGATGACAACGCCCTTGCACGGCAGGGGATCGCAGTCAACCGCGACCTCACCGAGCGGGAGAAAGAGGCTGAGGTACACGGGTTCTCCTACGTGGAGCTCGACGGGACGATCGGGGTGATCGGCAACGGGGCCGGTCTGACGATGGCGACCCTCGACCTGATCGATCATTTCAAGGGGCGAGCGGCGAATTTTCTGGACGTCGGCGGCGGCGCCGATCAGGAGCGGGTGAAGTACGCCGTGCGGCTCGTGGCCGGGATGCCCTCGGTGCGGGTGATCATCGTCAACCTCCTGGGCGGGATCACGCGGTGCGACGAGGTCGCCCGCGGGATCATCGAGGCCGGCGTCTCGCAGGAGGTCATCGTCAGGCTCGCCGGCACCAACGAAGAGGAGGGGCAGAGGCTCCTTGCCGGGCGGGGATACCGGATGCTCGAGAGCATGGACGAGGCCGTCAGGGCGGCGGTGGAGGCGGCAGCATGATCTACGGGGACAGGACCGACGGCACGATCGTCTGGGGCGCCACCGGCAGGCAGGGCTCCTTCCATATCAACCTGATGAACGAGTACGCGCGGTCGGTCGGCGGCCGGGGTGTCGTCGCGGGCGTGACGCCGGGCAAGGGTGGACAGGAGGTCTGCGGCGTGCCGGTGTACAACTCGGCGAGAGAGGCGCTGTCCGAGCAGGACGCTTCGACGGCCGTGATCTTCGTCCCGGCCGGTGCGGCGGGCGACGCGATCATGGAGGCCGCCCATGCCGGCCTCGACCTCGCCGTGGCGATCACCGAACATATCCCGGTGCATGATGCGATGCGGGCGATCGCCTATGCCGACCTGATGGGGTGCGCGGTGATCGGCCCCAACTGCCCCGGCCTTCTCTCGCCTGGAGAGCAGAAACTCGGGATCATGCCGGCCCACCTGGCGACCAGAGGACATGTCGGCGTGATTTCGCGCAGCGGCACCCTCACCTACGAGGTGGTCGACGAACTGACGCGGGCCGGGATCGGGCAGTCCACGATCGTCGGCATCGGCGGCGACCCGGTGATCGGCCAGACGTTTGCCGACGTGCTCGCACGTTTCGAGGAGGATCCGCAGACAGAGGCGGTCGTTCTGATCGGCGAGGTCGGCGGAAACCTCGAAGAAGAAGGGGTGCGCTCGACCGATATGCCCGTCGTCGCCTATATTGCAGGCGTCACCGCCCCGCCGAACAAGCGGATGGGCCATGCCGGAGCGATCATCGAGGGCGGGGAGGGAGACGCCCGCTCCAAGATCGAGCGGCTGAAACATCTGGGGACCAGGGTTGCGTCCAGGCCGTCTGAAATCCCCGGGATTCTGCGTGATCTGCGATGAACGACGAACTGCTGATGCATGCGGGGATCGGGATCGCCGAGGAGATCGGAGCGAAGGCGATCGTCTCCTTCACCCACCCGTGCACCTGCCAGTCGAAGGTGCCCCTGATATGGGTGCAGGATCTCAAACTCGATATCCTCAAGGACCTGACGATGTACGAGATCGTCTCGGTCTGCGATCACCATATGCTCGACGCTGCCGTCCAGATCTACCTGACCAGAGAGTTCAAAGAGGGCACCGTCGTGGCCGTCTTCCAGTACGCGATCCTGATCTTCGACCTCGAAAAGGCCAGGAACTTCGTGGACCTCAGGAGCTACGAGGATATCGTCGAGAAGGACGTGATGTACGCCGTCCTCAAACTGGCGATGGAGATCGCCATCGAGGGGCGGGAGGGACGGAAGATCGGAACGGCTTTTATCATCGGCGATGCCAGGGAGATCGCCGCCCACTCGCATCAGGCGATCCTCAACCCGTACGAGGGGCACGATGCGGCCCTTCGCGATATCAAGAACCGGGAGAACTGGGAGAGCGTCAAGGAGTTCGCCCAGCTCGACGGCATCTTTATCGTAGATAAAAGCGGGACGATCGCGGCGGCCGGCACCTATCTCGACGTGAACGCCAGGGACGTCAACCTGCCCGGCGGGCTCGGCGGGCGGCACCGCGCCACTGCGGCGGTCACCGCCGTGATCCCGGCCGTCGGGGTGACGGTCTCGGAGAGCGGCGGGCTTGTTCGGGTCTTCAGGGACGGCGCCTGCACGATCACGATCCGGTCGGATATCAGGATTTCCGGGTGAAATTCTGGTTTACTCTCTGTGTTCGGCGAGGAACACCGTCATTTTTTTCAGATCATCACGAACCAGACGTCCCGCAGTCCGACATTGTACTGGGCGATGAACAGTGTGTCCCGCCCTCGACGACACCGTTCCCGTCGACGTCGGTCTTCCTGAACTGATCAGCTCCGTTCACGGCGTACTTTTCAGCCCGGGCCGCCTCTTTGAGCACCCGCAGGGGGTCGGGCCTGATTCACGGCATCGGCGCCGTTGGCGCTACTGTCGATCGCGAGCGTGGCGGTGTCGTTGCCGGGATCCGCCAGAGGTGTGGGTCGGGTGCTGCTCAGTGGAGGGCGATTTGTCGCCGAACGTCCAGAGCCAGGACGCCGGCGCGCCGGTCGGGGCGTCCGAGAAGGCGACGGTCAGCGGGGATAGTACAGTTTTCCTTCACTGGCGATGTCGGATCTCCATATGTCCACGAGACATACCTTTCCCTGTCTGCGGCGTCCTGTATTGTCTGGCCCTCCGTCCACCCGGGGCGGCACCGCCAGGAGTTCATCCATCGGTTGACAGGCACCCGTCGACCACATGCAAACCGAAACATTTAGTACAGTCCAAGAGTATACGATGAAAAAAATTGTTGGTGCCACATGAATGACGAACAAACATCATACATGCAAAAACGGACGCACCCTGCTTCATCCCAGGGATCGATGAGCGAGTTTATTCTCAAGGCACTCGAAGAATGGGAGAACAAAGGAAAACGACAGAACAAAAGAGCATGAGTCGTACCCCGGGCGACCGCACCGTACCTGCATGCCGGCGGCAGATGCGCCCGGATTTATATTTTCTGCTGCGGCGTCCTGATCGGGAGCGCACCGAATCTGTCTATCTGACCGACAGAGAGGCGGAGATACGGTGCGATAACAGCATGACGACCGCCTGCGAAGGTGAGGTCGTGCTCCTTTCCGGAAAAGGGGTTTTTTGCAGTCGATCGCAGCGGCGGGGGATACCGGATCACCACCCTCTTTCTTTTGTACGCCTTATTCTGATGACGCCCGGCCGGTCCTCTGCGACGGCTGGAGCGTGGACACCTGTGTCCCGCGCAGGCACGACTGCAAAAACAGTATTTTCAGTGCCGATCTTCATCCCCTCATCGGCCGGTCCGGTGGACTGTACGCGGGTGTGCGCTCCCCCTCCCACACCTGATCTCCACGGAAGGATCAGGTCAGGGCAAAATAAAAAACTAAAAACGGAGATTCTAACTTTTTTTGAGAAATAAAGCACAATATGGGGCAATAATCCCACCAACAAATTATTTTTCAGATTATTCTCGGGGCAAGGATATCAAAAAATTATTTCAATAGAGATATAATAAGTATATGGAGGATACCTGAAATGGAAACAAGCAGATTGTATGTAGGAAACCTGACCTATTCCGTTACTGAAAAACAGTTGGAAGAACAGTTTTCCCAATATGGCGAGGTCAAGAGCGTCAAAATTATTGGGGACAAGGGTTTTGGATTCGTAGAGATGGGCAGCCCTGAAGAGGCGGAAAAAGCAAAAGAGGCCCTGAACGAGACAGTGTTTGTCGGACGCACGCTGAGGATTGACGAGGCGCAGCCCCCCCGTCCGAAGAGAGAGTTCCAGAGATATTAACTCTGTTCTCTCTGTTCTCTTTTTAATTTCCTGTGTGAGCGGCAAAGGGTTTCACTCCCCAACCTTCCCATTCAGATAGAGGGGAAACCCGGGGCGAGAAATATGAGGAAGGCGACGGGATCTGCACTTCTCCACAATTGACGTACGAGAGGGCTTACCGCGAAATGCCGTCCATGTAATATACTTGAGCCATACTTCAGATTCACGCCTCATTTCTCCAGCGCAAAAAAAGAGGAATCAAACGGAGTATACCCCCGGCCGAATTCGAATCGGCGTCGCCGGATCCAAAGTCCTGCATGATTGACCACTACACTACGGGGGTGCGAATGTGAAATGAGATCCATCACCGATCCCCGGTCCGGGAAACCCGGCGGCCCGGGATATGTATGGTGTTCCTCTACTATTTGGGCGGCATACCCAAATCAATTTAGCTGCCGTCCTGCCGGGCGGTCGAGACCACCAGGCTAAAACACCTGTCCCCTCCCGGCAGAGACACCCCATCCCGTGGGGAAACAACACCCGGGATTTTTCCGACAGAGGATCAGCGCACGGGATGCTTTTTTCAGTGAAGGGTCGGGGCCGGAATGATCCTGGATGCGTTGACGCCTGAAAGACCGGGTCTTCACCACGGGGAGATCCCGATAGCGGACTCCCATCCCTTTCCGGACGATGGAACCCACGGTACATATAGCAACATACGGTTTATTTCTCCACCCCATCCCCATTTGAGAGCGGGAAGTACTGCCGGTATACGGCCTGCCGCTCGTCGAGATCGGTGTGCAGATAAATCTCCGTCGTCTGAATAGAAGAATGGCCGAGGTTTTCCTGGACGACCCTGAGATTCTTGGAGCGTCGATACAGTTCCGAAGCATAAGAATGGCGAATTTTATGAGGGGTAATGCCCGGCGGCGCATAGCGCTGGAAGATCCGTTGAACGGTTCTCGGAGAGAGATTTTTGCCCTGCTGACCGATAAAGAGCGGGCCCATAATCTTGTTCCCGATGTGCTTCTCGATCTCTGCAAGCGTCTCTCCGTCGACAAACACGGTCCGGACTTTGTCGCCCTTACCCTTCACGCGGATGGTGCGCTCTTCAAAATCGATGTCCCCGATATCGATGGCACAGAGTTCCGAGACACGGACGCCGGTCGCATAGATCAGCCGAACCACCAGACGATCAGTATCATCATCTATAGACTTGAGAAGACGGATCACCTGACTGTGCTTCAAATATTTTAATTCCTGACTCTTGACCCGGGGACGCTCCACACCGGGCATCGGATCCGCAGAAATCGCCCCCTGCGCATAGAGGTATGAATAGAAAGAGGAAAGAGAGGAGATCATGCGATGCAGGGTGCGGGGTTTATAAGACCGCCGTTCAGCAAGCCAGGAAAGATAGTTGTTCACCATTGAGGTGGGTACCTCCACCTTCGCGTTCAACCGGGCCGCGTCGAACGCGCGCTCATCAAAAGAGCCGGAATCGGCATCGCCATGCCGGCACAACCAGACATAGCGGGCAAAGTGCCGGACCGTTTCTTCGTAACTTTTGATGGTCCGGGGAGAGTAATTTCGCATTTTGAGATAGATTTCGAACTGATCGAGCCATTCCGAAAAATAGCCTGTTTTCATCACCTATTCTGTCTGTATCCTCCGTATTTAATTTTGTCGCAGAATATACATTTGGCGACAAAATCCGATGGCATTCGGGTCATACAAAATTGACGAGGCGACACGCGGTAGAGGGGTTACAGGAGACAGAACGCCCCCGATCAGGGAAGGGCACGAGCACAGGTACCGGGCGGAAAAACAAAGAGCAAAAACAGCAACTCAATTGAAAAACCAATTCGGCTGAAGAGGCCCATTACCCCTACGAAAAAACAGGGGGGATCACCACCCATAAGAAAACGCCAGAAAAACGAGGCTGCGTTGACAGAACAGATACGAGGGATTTCAACCGGTGTCGACAACCATTTTTTCAATATACGCAAAGGGGCAGGACAAATTGGGTGCCCGTTCATCACGTCCCGAATTGTCCGAAGGTACCGGAACGGACAGAAATATCTGGAAAGGATCAGGCGCACCGATCGGAAAACAGGATCGCCACAACTCGCCGGACCGTTTCATTCAGAATCACAGCCGCCCGGAAAAAAACGAAATGCTCAGGATTTAAACGGCCAGAAACCGAATTGCCGGCGACCCTCCGGGGAATACTACTCATTCTCTGAAAAAAGTGATTGTCGTGCCTCCAGATCGATCATTTATATATGGAAGATCAGTGCGATGGCGATTTCATCCCCCGGAAGAACCGGCGCATGCAGCCTGCCAACAGCCCGACCCCGGGGGGCCACGTGAAAAGTACCTTTTCCGGTGCCCGGGTTTCAGGGTTTGCGGATCATGCCCGGGCAGATCAGATCCGCGATCGAGGCATCCTGAAAAATCGCCAGACGAATTTTGTTTAACAATAAAACCACAAAACCCCCCTGCGAGGGCACAGATATCCGCAGGACGTGCCGATCGCGTGCCAGAACAGGGGTGAAAGCAGAGCCGGATGCAGATGACGGCAACAACGGCGCCCGCCTCCGCCGGTTTCCTGAAAGAACAGGCGGAGAAGGATCACCAGAAAGAACCGGATTTCTGCTCACTCACAGTTTACAGAGGTTTAGGAGACCGGGGGATCCAATGGCGGATTGAAGCCCCGCGAATGAACATCTGCGCAAACAGCATATAAGGGGGGGCCGTGCGGAGAGAAAGTGAAGACCGGGGGTCCCCCGGGAGGATCCAGATGGCAGATACAGGGTGCATTTCCCGAAGAGGCACACCGAACGCGTGGGGATGGAAACGATCCGCCCGGGATCGGATCATCGCATAAACCATATGATGCTATATACGCGCAGGACCTGCCGGAGATCCACGGGGCCGGTAAAACAAACCCGACACGAGCGAAACATCCAGCCGAACATCCTGTGAGGTGACGGAAAAGACATCATTTCCCTGTCCCGACCAGATGAACCTCAGACACCTGTCACTCTTTCACATCCATTTCGTGCCGCCCCGACCAAGAAGGCCAAGCGGTCCGGAGCAACGAACTCCCGGCTCCACCGATCGCCATCCACAGAAACAAATGATACCGACCCGGGCCACAGAGGCCGGGATGGATAAACCCGAATATCGTTTATGGAAAGATGCCGCAGAGCAGAGCGTCACCCGCGTACACAGCATCCAAAAGATCATACCGGTAATGTTGATACCCACAAAAACCAATGCGGTACGATACAATGGGGCAACCGGCAGACCGCTCTGACGAGATCAATAAGTACCGGAAGTTCAGGAAAGTCGAAGGCTCGACCTACCGCCGCGTCAACCAGTTTCTGCGCAGGCACACCTACTTCACGGCGCGCGAGTGGGCGATCGCCCGCCTCTGCGCGGATTTTCAGACCACCAGCGGAGCTGAAATGACCTTCATCGGAGCACACCTGCCCGAACTTGTCCCATTCATGACCGAACCCTATACGGCGCAGGCGGTGAACCAGGCCAGAAACGCCTTCAGGTCCAAGGTGAAGATGGCGGGGGCGACATTCTTCTACGGCGCCCTTTGCGGATTTTTCACCCCTGAAGAGCTCGATGATATCCTGTTCGAGTCGAGCGAGGTTGCACGGTTCCTGATGGAGATCGAAGGAACGAACCTTGAGATCGACGAGGAGATCGACCTTGAGGACCGGGTCGCCGCGGTGATGAAGAGGGTATCGCGATCTTCAACCGAACTCCTCAAAGAGCGAAGAAAAAATCAGGGAAGTGAAAAGGAATGAGGATCATCCAGGTCGTCGGCAGTGCCGATACCGGCAAGACCACGTTTATCGTGGACCTGATCAGAGAATTGAAAACAAAAGGAAGCGTCGCCGTCGTCAAACCCCGAGACCGCGACAGCTCTGAGATCGAAAAAGAGAAAAACACTGCCCTCTACGCGGAGGCGGGCGCGGAACGCTCGGTCGCGATCGACGGAAAGAACGCGGCGACCATCAGCAGCACGCCCGAACTGGCAGGCGTCCTGACCGAACTCTGCGATGCCGGGACTGAGTACTGCATCATCGAGGGGTTCGAAACCGTTCTGTTTCCCGGGGTGATCATCGGCGATCTTGAAACAGACGGCGTCGTCCTGCGAAACCCGGCCACCGCGCGGGAGGTGATCGAACACCTCGGACGGTTCGAAGAGTTCCAGACGATGCAGGGCGTCGTCAGGGAACTGAGGCGTTCCTGCCCGGGAGAACGGGCGGGGTGCGTCCTCTCGTTCAACGGCCTTGTCAGGGAGATCACCGGCAGCGAGCTGACCGATTACATGGACTTCTCCCCGGCGATCGAGCCCCTGATCAAAAAGCTTGAAGCAGAGGCCAGGGAAACCCCCGGCGTGATCGGCGCCCGTTTCCACCACCGCAAAGGACGGCTGTACGCCGGCGAGGACATCACCTACTTCGCGATCCTCGCAGAACACCGGCAGGAAGCCTTTGCAGCCATGAGCCGGGCAATCGACCGGCTTAAGAGTGAAGTCCACAATAACCACTGAGGAAGATCATGGGCAACGAACGCGTGCAAAAAAGATTGTTCGGAACCAACGGGGTCAGGGGCGTCATCGGCAAAGACATGACCCCCGACCTTGCGATGCGGATCGGCAGGGCGCTCGGGACGATGCGAAAGGGCCGGATCGCCATTGCGAGAGACACGCGGACCTCCGGAGAAGCCCTTTCATGCGCCGTAGCGGCAGGGCTGATGGCGACGGGATGCGACGTCGTGGACTGCGGTATCCTGCCCACGCCCGCACTCCAGTATATCGTGAGGGACCGTTTCGACGCAGGGGCGATGATCACCGCCTCGCACAACCCTCCTGAGTATAACGGCGTCAAGATCATTGAGCCCGACGGCACCGAGATGGGGGACGAAGAAACAGTGCGGCTCGAAGAGTTCCTTTTCTCAGGATCATTCAATGCCGTGCCATGGGACGAGGTCGGAGGGAAGAAAAACGAGCCGAACCTCAGAGAAACCTATATCGATGCCATCACAGGCTATTTCCCGCCCGGCATCGGTGCAGGGATGACCGTCGTCGTCGATCCCGGTTCAGGCCCGGCGGCCGAGACCACCCCACAGATCCTCGCCGGACTGGGATGCACTGTCCACACGATCAACGGCCAGATGGACGGCCGGTTCCCGGGCCGCCTCCCTGAACCAAGTCCAGAAGGACTCGCACCCCTTGCCGAGATGGTCAGGGAGACCGGCGCAGACTTCGGGGTGGCCCATGACGGCGATGCCGATAGGGCGGTGTTCATCGACAACCTCGGGAGATATGTCGAGGAAAACAGGGAATTTGCCATTATCGAAAATTTCATCTGTACACAGACACGAGGGCTCGTCGTCACCCCGGTATCCACCTCGCTGATCGCCGGAGCAGTGGCAGAAGAAAACGGATGTGCCGTAGAGTTCACACCGGTCGGAAGCATTTACGTCGCCAGACGGATGCGGGAACTCATCGCCTCCGGAAAACCCGTCGCCTTTGGGGGAGAGGGAAACGGCGGGCTCATCTACCCGAAGCACCAGTTCTGCCGCGACGGCGGCATGACCGCCGCGACGATGGTCGGACTGCTCCATGCCGCGGGCACGCCTCTTGCCGATCTTCTGGACGCGATGCCGGCCTACCATATCATCAAGGAGAAGATCCGGACAGAACACGCAGCGAACGTCGTCGAATATCTGAAGACAAAGTATGCCGGAGAGGAAATAGATTGCCGGGACGGCATCAGGATCAACCGGAAAGGAGCCTGGGCACTGGTCCGCCCCTCGGGAACCGAACCGATGATGCGGGTCATCGTCGAGGCGGAAAATGAAAAAACCAGCACCGCATTCTTTGCCGAGATCATGAAGGGGATCCAGGCATCCGCGCCTGATATTGTCACCCGGAGATGAGACCTCTCCATTGGCATATTATATATTTTGGAGAACGGGTCTCTCTTCCCTGACCACTCACTCATTGCCCATACCGACGCCATCCAATAGATAAAAATGCTCCCAATTCGTTTTATCCTATAGTATATTTTGATACCATATAGAGAAACTTTTTTAACTATTGCAGGATTATATTCTGGTAGGAAACGCCTTGCCAGAAACTGAAACCGATATTTTAAAGAAAATACAGACAGTGGCGGCGCGGGGAGAGCAAAGCGAGATCGAACTGCTCCTGAACGAGATATCTCAGATACCAAAGCGAAAAGAGAAGAAAGAACTGCTGGAAGCGATCCACGCCACGATCATCGAAATGGCGTTCAGGGAAAATCATCCCGAACTGACAAAATTGCCTGCAGTTCTCCCGAAACATGAGATAAATGATCATATACGCCACGCGTCTCAGATCTTTATCGAGACAAAAGACAGGGCATGGCTTCAGGCGGTCTATTCCCTGTCCGGTTCGCTCGACAGAAAAAGTTCGCAGTCGATGATCCTCTCCGAGGTCACGAAAAAACTTATCGAGGCCGGCGTGGACCGCGCCGATGCCGAACTCATTGACGTCGGCATGGAGGTCTTCCAGCAGATCAGTTTCCGAAAGTACAGGTCGGCAATACTGATGGATATCGTCCCGCTCCATATCGTCTGGAGCATCACAACCCGGGACACATCACGTCTCACCGGGGCCCTGAGACTTATTGAGGGGATCGGAGACATCTCAAAACGTTCTCTTCTACAGAGCGAGGTCACCAGGGCAATCGGACGGATCGGCGTCGCAAAACGAGACTTCCCGACCATCATTCTGGCACTGGAGACCGCTGCAGAGATCAAACAGAAGATCAGAAGGATCGCCTCGATCGACGCCATCATAGCGCAGGCATGGAAGTCCCCGCTGATCACGCAGATCTCAGATATCCCTGCCGTCCTGAAAACACTCAACCACCTGCCCGAGACACAGACCTCAGAGATCACAGCGGCCCTCACCGGCAAGACTATCAGTCGGGCCAGCGACAGGGGAGCGGCGATCGCCATGTTCGAAGGCGTGGAACAGACCCACCCCTTCACCCTGCAGGCGATCATCGGCGAACTCCTGCAGACCGCGGAACGCAACGGCGATCCTTATTATTTTGAAGCGGCGCTCAGGTTCAATACCCATCTCAAGCCGGAGGAAGAGATCCAGATCAAAGAGATCGTCAGGGCTGGAACGGCAGTGGTGGAGCAGACAGGGGAAACGAAGTTCCTCCTCGACGTCGTCCCTCTGATTGAAGACGCGGCCTCGGGGCCGCGTGCCTCCGCCATCTACCTCCAGCTCGTCCACACAATGCTCAAACGCGGGGCTTTTTCGCACGCCGTCGATATCTTCGGGAAGATCACGTCATTCTCAGAGATCATACAGACAGGGACGCAGTTCTGGGACACCCCGGTCATGCTCGTCAGCGCAGGCGTGCTGAAAGACCGGGTCGACCAGCTCATAGACCGGGTCTTTTCGCTGATGGATGCCGAAACGAAAGAAAGCCTGATCCAGCGGAGCATTGTGGATATCTCCAGAAACACCAGTTTTGAGGAGATCATCCACCACCTCCCCTCCATCGTCGCCCTCGCAGGCCTGCACCGCCAGCGCGACGATCAGCTGCTGCTGGTGATCGATCTCCTGATCGAGCGAAAATTCATCGATTCGCTGGACCCGTCATACCTCGTGGAGATCGCCAGTCATATCGGCAACTTCGATATCAGCGGGGCGGCCGTCTCGCGGATCGTTGCAAATATGGCCGATTTCGGTGTCTTCCACCAGAACCGCGACTATCTCCAGCGTGCCGTCGGCCTCACGTGCGAGATCAGAGTGCAGAAGATCAGGTCGGAAGCGCTCTGCAGCGTCATCGACCGTGCCGCTGATCTCGCCGTCTCCCAGGGCGACCTCACGCTCCTGAAACGGATGCAGGGGTGGACCGATCCCCTGCTCGAAAAGGAATACGGTCTTTATACCACTGGAAACATCGTCAAAGGGATGGTGAAGTACGGTATTGACATGATGGCGCCTCACGCCCTGGAAAACGCTTACGAGGTTGCCGGAGAGATCGACGACCCCTCCCTCAGACAGCAGCTCAACGAGCTGATCATCGAGGGGCTGATCAGGGTGGGGTGCCTGATGATGGAGGAGCCGCTCACCGCGGAGAGCAAAGACCTGCTGGAGAACAGAATCTCGGTGTTCAGGCGGGCGAACGAGATCCTCGGCGACACCGTGACCGAGCGGCGCTATTCCATCAGGATCGCCCGCGGCATCGATATCATCACCGAATATCTGACCCGCACCAGAAACCCCTACTACGCCATACCGCTCGTGATGTTTGTCCTCGAGATCAGGGGTCAGGTCGAGCGGGACGCCATGGTGGCGCGGATCGCCGCTGATTTCGAGCCGTATGTCGACGATCTCGCCTCCACCGATCCATACGAGATGATGGCGTTTCTGCTCCGGCGCCTCGAGCATGCAAGAGGATCGTCCGAGGTGATGGACCTGACAAAGTCGCTCCTTCTCCAGATCACAAACCCGTACACCAGATATTCAGGGATGTGCATGCTCGCCGAGGGATACCTGAGAATACATGATGTCGAACGGGGCTGGAGCGTCCTCAGGGAGATCCACAAAGGCGCCGGGGAACTGACAATCCCCCATGAAAAAGCCCTTATTCTCTCCGACACCGCAGGGCTCATGGCGAAGGTGGACCGGGAGGAAGCATACGAATGTTTCCGGGAGGCGATGGACCTCCTGCCTACGGTGGACCCAGAAACGGAGGGGATCGTGCGGAAACACCTGGTATTCTCCCTGGTCAGCCTCCACGCCGTCGAACCCAGAGAAGAGAGTATTGCAGCGGTTATCGGCCTGATAGAGTCCATCGACGATCCGGTAGATTATGTGAACTCGCTCATCGCCGCCTTCAACCTCGTTGCCCGGGGCGACAGGACAACGGAGATCATGGAAAGTATCTATGCCGGGATAGACGCAATTCCTCTCCCCTACGACCGTGCATCGATGCTTCTGTCGGTTGTCCCGATCGCGCTGAAGTCAGGCGAGAAAGGAGACGCGGAACGGCTTCTTGTCGAGGCCGATGCCCTGACGGCAGAGATCCATATCCCTGTCGTATCCGCCCAGGTAAAGAAAGGGGTCTGCCAGATGTACCTGATGCTGGCCACCGCAGAAAAGAACGAGGGATACCGGAAGAAGGGGATCGATATCGTCAGGAGTATTGAGGACGAGGTTCTCAGAAAGCGGATCTTCAGGGAGACCGGGATCGGCGCCGCGGAAACGGTCGAAGACCCGGCGTTCAAGCGCCTGATGGAAGCGGCAGATGAAGTTGTCGCTTCAGGCTCTTCGCACCCCGACATTTCTTCCCTTGAATACCTTATAGAAGGGGTTTCCGACCGGGCGCAGCGCGCGCGTTACTGCTTTGAATTGTTCCTGCTCTTCAGGGACGCCGGTCGTGCACAGGCTGCGGAAAACATCCTCCTCCTTGGTCTTGACGAGGCGAGTATCATCAGGCCCCTCTCCAGAAGGGTCTATGTTCTCTGTGACCTGGCACTCTCCCTCTACAGCAACGGCGAAAAGAAAAATAGCCAGGACATCATAGGAATGGCAGTGAACGCCGCCATAAACATCAGGCAGGACGATCTGCGTGACGAAGTGTTCAATGAACTGGACGTGGTGATGCGGGTCATACAGGAAGGAAGGATATGAAGACGATCAGGGTGCGCGTCGCCGGCAAGGTGCAGCACGTCGGCTTCAGGGCCTGCACACGAAAGATCGCCACGACCCTCGGGATCGGGGGCACGGTGCGGAACCTCCGGAACGGAACGGTCGAGATCGACGTCACCGGGGACGATGCGGTGCTGGAGAAGTTCGTGGCAATGATCTATAACTGTCCGAGGGCGGCGATATGGGAGCTGGAGATCGAGAACCTGCCCCTTTCCAGATATCCGGAGTTCAGCATCTGCCGTGAGATCGGTCAGTAAACCGGCGAAAATTCTTTTCCTGAAAGGATTGCAAGGGCATAGTCCCGCACAACGGCATTGATCGGCCCGTCGTCAAGGGTGCGGCGGATGCTGCCGAGCAGGTTCTGTATGAGATCTTCGGAGAGATAGCAGCGCCGATCGCCTGCCTCATAGTCGCGAGCAGCGATCCCGTCCCGCGCACGAGAAAAGATCGTTTCATCGATCATCGCCGGCTTGAAACCATCGATGACATCGTAGATCAGGCCCCCGGCCCCCTCATGCAGGGCGCCGAGGTCGGGATCGAGCCCTGCGGCCGAGATCGCCACGTCTGCCGACCCATAGATGATCGCGTACCCGAACGAGAGCATTGCATTGACGGGATCGGTATGGGGTCTCCTCGTCCGCCGCCTGAAGTTGAGTTCGGGCGGGACGGTGCGCGCCATGATCTCATAATACATGTCGGCGACCAGTTTGTGCAGTCTTCTGACCTCCTCCATCCTGATGAGAAAGGGGAGTTCCTCGCGCGACCGGTGAAGGAACTCCAGTTCTCCTTCGTACAGCAGGTCCCAGCTATGAGCGTTGCCGTACCGCTCGATAGCAAGGATACGCGCGTTGATGGCGGCCTGAGCGAAGATCAGGGCGATGGAGTGCCCGGAGACTTTTTGCTGGGCAGCCCTGATCGTTCCGGCGTCCTGCGGGCGGGAGGGGTGGATCTGGCCTGCCGGTCGCCCATCGGCATCGAAAAAGGATATGGTTGTCCCGGCCCTGACCAGAGCAACGACGGCGGAAGTGTGGACGTTATGCCCGCCGACGATGATGAGGTGGCCGACCTTGCTGATATCGTAGCGCTCTTCATCCGCCCCCTTCCGGATCGTGAGGATGTCCCGGGTCGCCCTGATGTGTCCCCCGGATCCGGCGACCGTCACCCATTCACGCACATCTTCAAACATGGTTAAACTGCACTGTCAACGCCGGATTTCAGCAGTTGATCTGATCATATCTGGCATTCTCCCATAGATGAAGGGATCGATATTTTTTCCGGCGGAGAGCCGGGCAACCTTGAAGATGCAGACGCGCACCGTTCAGGATCTGCAGGCAGGAGCAAAGACCGGGTGGCACCCTGTCTTCGAGACGGTTCTGCATGCACTGTCCGATCAGGCCCTGGCTCCCGGCCCCGCAGACATCGAAGGTATCCCTGCCACACTCGTTCTGGAGGAGGATGCCGCCGACCTGCGGGCCGTTTCCGTGCGTGATCAGAACGGCGGTGGCCGGCAGCTGCGATTCCGGCAAGGGGGACTCTCCCGACACCTGACGATCGCGTTCCCACCGGGCGCCGCAGGAGAGAGACGTCCATCCGATCTTGCACAGGCCCCGTATTCTGGCAGGAAAAAAGAATTATTCCTCCTTCTTCTCATCGCTCTGGACGAACGTCCGCATGGACGGGAAGAGGATCACTTCTTTGATGGAGTTGTTCCCGGTGATCAGCATGATCAGGCGATCGATGCCGATCCCGACACCGCCGGTCGGAGGCATGCCGTAGCCGAGGGCGTTGACGAAGTCGTAGTCGATCATCTGCGCCTCAAGATCCCCGAGGCGGCGTTTTTTGTCCTGTTCCTCGAACCGTTCCTTCTGGTCGATGGGGTCGTTCAGTTCGGAGAAGCCGTTCGCCAGCTCCATGCCGTAGACGAAGAGTTCGAACCGCTCGGTAAAGCCGGGCTTCGTCCGGTGGCGTTTCGCGAGCGGCGAGTTTTCGATCGGAAAATCGTAGATGAAGGTGGGCTGGACCAGTTTTTCCTCGCAGTAGTGATCGAAGAAGAGGGCAAGATAGTCGCCGTGGGTCCGGGCCGTCTCGCGCTTGTCCATCTTCTCCTGCTCTGCGATCCCGGCGAGATCGTCGAGTTGAGCGGCATAGACATCGATGCCGCCGTATTCCTTCACGGCGTCCTCCATCGTGAGCCGCCGCCACGGACGGTCGAAGGAGAGCTCGGTGCCCTCGAAGGCGACGGTCGCGGTGCCGAGGGCATGCCCGACCAGGTCGGTGACGATCTCCTCGGTGAGGTCCATCATGTCCAGGTAGTCGTGGTAGGCGGCATAGATCTCCACCATCGAGAACTCGGGGTTGTGATGGGTGTCGATGTCTTCGTTTCTGAAGTTCTTCGAGAACTCGTAGACCTTCTCGAACCCGCCGACGATGAGACGCTTTAGATAGAGTTCCGGAGCGATCCGCAGGAAGAGCTGCTGTTCGAGGCTGTTGTGGTAGGTGATGAAAGGCCGGGCGTTCGCCCCGCCGTAGACCGGCTGGAGGGTGGGGGTCTCGAACTCCAGAAAGCCCCGGCCGTTCAGGAAGTTCCGCAGCTCGGCGATCGCCCGGCTCCTGAGGCGGAAGGTCTCCCTCGTGTCCTCGTTCATGATCAGGTCGAGGTAGCGCTGACGATAGCGTGCCTCGGTGTTCTTCAGCCCGTGGAACTTTTCGGGCATGGCGCAGACCGACTTGGCAAGCAGGGAGTACGTGCGCACCCAGATGGTGATCTCGCCCATCTTCGTCCTGAAGACCCGACCGGTGACGCCGATGATGTCCCCGGCATCGAGATATTTCTTGATGAATTCGAAGGCTTCGTCGCCAACTTCGTCTTTTCTGATGTAGAGCTGGATGCGAGCCGAGGCGTCGCCGATATCGATGAAAACGGTTTTGCCGTGATGGCGGATGATGTAGATCCGGCCGGCAGTGCAGACCTCCCCCTCGGAGGGGTCGTGGCTGATCTCAGCATATCGTTCTCTGATCTCGGCGAGGGTCTGTTTTCGCTCATAACTGGCCGGGTATATCGATGCGCCTGCCTCGGTGAGCTCGCGGTATTTGGTGAGTTTTACCTCGTCGAAACTGATCTGGCTGCTGTCGTTCATGGTATTTCCATCCAGGATGCAGGCTATCCACCCGAAGTGCTCCGAACAGGTGAAATGGTGCTTTATATATTTTTTTCTCACGGGTATTAAGAGTATCATCGTTCGGCGACAGATCTTCCCGGACACAGATAGAAACATGCCGCGATCGACGGCGGAAAACACTGCCGATCTCAGGACGGCTCCACCCACAATTCCGGTACGACTACCGCGAGTATCGGGCCGCACATCTGCCTCCCGTGACATTTCAGCCTTCCTGGAGCCGCAGGCGTTCGAGACGCCATCCTGCCCGGGGTACCGGAAGAAAAATTGCCCCCTCTGGAGTACAGAGTCTATTTCAACTAACTCCGCAAGGAGTCCCCGGTCTTCAGGCCGGGGAGGAATTGCGGTTCAAACACATAACATTAAATGCTTTTGAGTGAAATAAGTATATGTGCTCACCGCAAAGACTGTCATCCTCAAGATGGA
>JASGMW010000017.1 GCA_030156225.1 Methanofollis sp. | reverse complement strand
GTCGCCGTACACCGTGTAGATCGTCGTGCCGTTTTCAAGGGCGACGTTCGGATCGTACTTCGTGGCGGCGGCGGTCATGCCGTCGAAGGAGCGCCAGGCAAGGTCGGCGGTGGCGTTCTGGACGTTCGGGTAGAAGGCGCCGTCAGGCGTGGTGATGTTCACCAGGGAATAGGTCGGCACCGGTTTCCGGCTCTTCCAGACGTCGTACGCAAACCCGCCTGCATCCAGCATCCCGCCGACACTGTTCGCCGGGATCTCGATGTAGTCCTCGCCGGGTGTATAGCCGCCCGAGATCGGGGAGATGCGGGCCATGACCGTGCTGCCGTTGACGACGTTCACGGTGCCTTCATACAGGATGGTGTACGGAAGCGGTTCGGAGGGCGTTGCGATGGTGCCGTTCTCCCAGGCGCCCATCAGCGGGTAGTAGTCGAAATCGGTTTCGAGGCCGCCGGGGATCGCATAGGGCGTGTCGCCGATGCCGTCGCCGTCGGCGTCCACGCCGGTGTAATCGCTGCCCCAGTAGTTGCCGAGGTAGTTCGTGTAGGAGGTGCCGTTGTAGATGTAGGTGATCGGCTCGGTCGAGTTATAGTAGACGGTAGGAGCCGGCGTACTCGCATACAGGGTAATGTTGTCGTTATTGTCGATGAAATTGTTCAGGTAGATCGTCGTAGTGCTGGCGAGGCCTCTACTCTGCTGGATACGGAATAGCGCACCGTAATTCGTCCCTTTGTTGCGGATAAAGTTGTTACCGGCAATTGTGCCACAGGGGATTGATCCCTGATACTGCAGCATGAGAGAACCACTGTTATCGGTGAACGTGTTGTTGAGGAGTTTACACTCATTCTGTAGTGTCAAAAAACCCTTGTAGGTTGAATTGGCAATAATATTATTCTCAAATGTGAAGTTATCTGCAGTCTTAGCCAGTCTCAGATGAGGGTGACCAGCTGAACCCTCAAAACTGCAGTTCCTGAAGGTGACGCCATTGACATTTACACTCCCCCCCACAATCAGTTGGGCAGTATCGGCAAACGTAAAGCCATCGATAAAGACTCCGCTTATGTCACTACTGGAACCAACATACATTTGAGCCTCCGTGTCCGTTCCCACGGTGACCTTATCCGCCCCCTCTCCGATGATGCTGACGTTCGACACGTCGACATTAAACGGAGCATAGGTTCCACTGTATACGAAGATCGTGTCGCCGTCGGAGACCTCGGAGAAATGCGATCCCCCAACATCAGTATACTGCCAGATCTGATCGCCATCGTAGGCGTCCCATGTCGTTGCCGCCGCCGGCACGACGACTGCACAGAGCAGTGCAATCATGCAGGCCATTACCATTATCTGTTTCATGTCAGGTTACTCCAGAGTGTGAGGATCTATCTCATCCCCGCCGTCGACGGACGGGGTCGCCGCCGATGCAGGGAGCGCGATACAGAGCAGTTCGATCGGAAGAACCGGATGCACGCAGCAATTTTTCATCATATCACCGAAAAGAAGTCGTCAGGGATTTGAGATCGAACACGCGGCCGCGTGATCGTATGTCGGTTCGTGCCGTCCCGGCCGCAGGGAGGGCAAACAGCCATACCGCTCCCGGCAGCATCCGGGAGTTCGGCAATGCATTCGAGTTCAATACTTTTCCTCCAGAAAGCCGGTCGGAGAGGGCCGACTTCACAATTGATCAATCATAGCCACTTAATATAACGTTAATGTTAACTAAACATATTATAGGGTGGAGATCATGTGGTCCTGAACCAACGATGATATACAGATATTCTGACGAAAAATCGATATAGAGAAGAAGAACAGAGGACCGGCAATACGGCCGCACGGGCGCGGGTCTGCGGAGAGGATCGGATCGCTGCACCGGAAGGGCAGACCCTGGAACCGGCAGGTTCAACGATAGAACCACAGGAGACCGGCATTCATACCCTGCGCGCTTCCCATCGGCAGACCGGGGATCGTACCGGTCGAACGCACAACGGCGCCATGCCAGGAACGCGGGGGTCGAAGCATTGAGCGTATACGCGTCAGAAACATATTTCAAGTCCATTTCGACAGAATATTCGATAAAACTCAGACAAACATCTGTGCCATGTTAATAGCAGGGATACGTGCGACCGGATGCAGGAATCGTGCTCCGATCACTACAGCACATCCACTTAACCACCAGAACATCAGGCAGAAAAAAAGGGGACGCGGTCATGCCCCGATGGCAACGAGGGTACACCCCGGGAGCCCTGCATCGGCGACATCGTGCGGGTGCCCCCGCGGCGCCCAGTGGCCCCGTTGATGACTCCTGACAGCGCACCCTGGAAGCGCCACCGGAATCAGGAAGAGAAAACGCCAGCAGCGTCACGAGCGCAGGTCTCTCCTGCGGGTTATAACTCCGCCGCCACGGTGGCGAGGGGCAGGTCCGCCGTCCAGAACCACCGGGTGTGGAGGTTCTTTTGCAACGGGACGGAGGATTGAGGGGCAGGCGGGGTGAAGAGGCTCCCCGCAAAAAAATCTCTCCAGACCTCGAAAGGGGCATCGTGCCGGTACCCGCAATAAAAAAAAGGGTGGGGTTATGAGTTCCAGTGGTGATGGGTGACGGTCAGTTTGACGTAATCCGTCTGGATGTTCGAGTAATATCCATCATCATCCGACGTTGGGCTGTTCTGCTTCACCAGCACCGTCACGTTGCCCGCATTGACGTAGTCGCTGATGCCGCTCATCGTGCCATCCGCCGCCAGCGTACCGACGATATCGCCAGCGAGGTAATCGAAGTAGTCAAAGGTGTTGCTGTCCAGTTCTCTATAACTTCCTGCCGTGAAGTTGTAGATGTACAGGGTTGCACCATCGCCGCCGTCATTCAATCCCCTGCCATGCCACGTCACGTTGAGGTTCTCGATGTCCGTCAGGGGCCCATCGAGCGCCGAATCCGTATCGATCGTGAAGTTGAACCGGTGCGCAGCGTAGTTGGTGTCATCCGCTGTAGATTCCACGTAGTTGGCGTCAATGTCAGCGATCCTGGCCAATTCTGCAGATGTGAACGGGGTGCTCGGATCGCCAGCGCCAGGCGATGCGCCTACCTGATACTTAAACGCATACTCGGTCGTATCCCCGGTCGTGTTGAAGTCGTGCCGGTGCGGCGGGTAGACCTTCAGGTACTGGACGTTCTTTACCGAGAGCCCCTTCGTGTTCGGGTAACTGCCGGTGCCCATCCAGTCACCGACCCAGCGCTGGTACCACGGGTCGAAGTTGTTGCACATCTCTCGAAGGGTAAAGTTCAGGCAATCGGCATTACTATAGGTTGCCGCCGGGTTCGGATCATAGAAGTAGAGGCGCATCCCGTAAGAGAAATCCGGCACATAACCCATCTCGCTGTCCCACCAGGTAACGACCAGACTGGGCTGGGCCGCTTCGGGAGAGTAGATGTCGTCTTCGCCGAAGTACATCTTGAAGCCATCGTTTCCGACGATCTTCACCTCGTCACCTTCGTCCATGCCGTCTACCTCATCCGTCAGGTTGCGGACGTACGTCCCGTTATGGCCGTAGAATCTGATCATCCCCTGCCCGGCATCCCCGTACTTGTCGCTGGCATTGAACGTGCCCTGCTGCATGTAGAGGTCCCCGTTGCTGTAGACATTGGTGAAGTTATTCTTCATATCTGTGTAGGTCATGTTCGACCAATCGACGACTGTGGAATAGTTGTTATCCGCATACCTGGTCACGTTCACCCACGTGGTTGCCGTCGCCGCCGCCGGCGCCGCAAGCAGCGTCAGGGCGAAGACGAGGCAGATCACTCCCGGCAGCAGCCGGGAGTTCATCAATACATTCGATCTCGACATTTTTTCCTCCAGCAAGCAGGTCAGGGAAGACCGGCTCGACAATTGATCAATATGAATCACTTAATATAACGTTAATGTTAACTAAACATGATCGATTCCGATGATCATGCAGCATCGAACGCCCAACGATCCCGAGACCGTTCCAGAAACCGCCGCGGCAGAACTGAAAAAAGCCGGCGGCCGACAGTGCGGCCGCACCCCCGCGGGTCCACGCAGTGGGCGAGACCGCAGTCCCGGCAACGCAGACCATAGAACCGGGAAGTTCAACGATTGAACCAGGGAACACCGGCATCTCCCCCTGCGCGCCCGGAAAAAAGTGAGATCAGGACCGCCGCAGCACCGGCACCAGCCCGACCGCCAGCAGGGCCGCCCACAGGGGTGGGGCCGACTCCTGCGGCGTGGTCGCCGCGCCTTCGGCCGGAGACGACGATGCGGCCGCTCCCGCAGAAGATGCGGAAGACGTCTCCCCGGCAGACGCCGCCCCCGTCCTGATCGTCATGTTGATCACCGCGATCGCATTGTCAGGATTCACCTTCCCTCCCTTGGGCTCCATCTTCCCTGTGCTGTAGATATAAAAGTCCCCATAATAGAAGACCACCGAATCGCCATCCGCGACCGCCCGCCCGTTGAACGCCTCCGTGGACGGGTGCGCGTAGTCGTCGAGCAACTTGCCGTTGTGGTAGCAGATCCAGGTCTTCCCGGCCGTTTTGTCCAGCAGATACTGGTTCACCCCGTCCAGGAAGAGGAGGTGACTTTCGGTATACTTCTTGTCGCCGATCACGTACGTGAAGTTCCGCATCTTCGCCGCCGCGTCCAGCGCCCCCATCGGCGTCATCTGGTTCGGCGTATATGTCTTCCCCGACGGCGCCGTCACCGAAAACGTCCCGTCCCCCAGATCCACCGTCCCGCGGAAGATGATCACCGTCCCGTTCTCAGTCGCCGCAATATAATGCGGCTCCGTCGCCGTCCCGCTCCCGAGCGTGTTCGTCGCCGTGAGCGAGACTGTATAGACCCCGGGCGAAGCATACACATGGACCGGGTGCTGCTCGTCCGAGGTGGCACCGTCGCCGAAATCCCATGACCACGACGTCGGCGACTTCAGCGACCGATCGGCGAACGTCACCGTCACCGGTGCGTCCCCGGATGTCACATCTGCTGAAAACGATACGATCGGCGGCGCAGGCACCGGCACATCGGCCGTCACCGACGACGACGCCCGGTCAGACCCCATCGAGTTCTTCACCGCAAGCGTCACCGCATACGTCCCGGGCGAAGCATACACGTGGACCGGGTTCCGCCCGGCCGACACATTCCCGTCGCCGAAGTCCCATGACCACGACGTCGGCTTCCCGGACGACGTATCTGCAAATTGCACCGCAAACGGCGCCTCCCCCGACGTGGCGTTGACGGTGAAATCGGCCCGCGGCGTCACTGCGGGAAGCACGGTGATATAATCGGTTTCAGTCACGTTCGCCGTCCCCGCCACGTTCGAGACCATCAGAGATACCGTGTAGGTGCCAGGCACCGTATAGACATGCGCGGGGTTCCGCACCGTCGACGTCGTCCCGTCCCCGAAGTCCCAGGTCCGCGCCGTCGGATGCGCCGTGGACGTATCGTTGAACCCGACCGCCAGCGGCATCAGGTCCGACGTCGCGTTCGCCTCGAAGCCGGCCACCGGCACCGGCGGCAACTCCTGCGTATAGATCCCGATCTCGCTGACCCACTTCCCTGAAGTCCCGACCGCCGACGGGTACTGCGCGCCGTAATTCCAGTATTTTTTGTCCCAGCACTCCTTCATATCGGTGGCCCCGAAGACATGCCACCCCCAGGGATTTCCGGACGTGTCCGCAAAGAAGATCGCGCGCATACCCACCGTATAACAGGTATCCGGGTACCCCACGCCCTGTTTCTCGCCGCTCACCTCGTCCCCGTTGAACCAGCACACGACCAGCGGCCCCTGCCGGGGGTCTGGATCGTACACATATCTGGAGGGGAACATCTTTCTCCACCCGTCCCGGCAGGTGATGGCGATCCTGTCATCGGCCCCGGCACCGCCGATGAGATCGCAGAGATCGACCACGTTGGTGCCCCGCACCGCGCCGAGGTCGCCTTTCCTGGTAATACTTCCCTGGACGTCCTCGTCCGGGTCCCAGGCATCGTAGGTCTCGTTCGGATGGGCGCGGTCCCATTCGTCCTCGATCACCGGCCCCTCCATATAATAATGCGTCCTTCCGTCCCCGTAGACCGGGAGGTTCTCTTCCATCCAGAGATAGTCCACCGTCGTCTCGTTCAGGACGGTCTTGTTATCGCTCGCATACTTTGCAATATGCAGTTCGGTCGTTCCATGCTGTGCTGCAAGAACCGGCACAATCAGCATCATCACTGCCGCCAGCACAAAAATTGCGATTCGTCTCTTGTCAGGTCGGATCATGGGATCATCTCGAATTGTCCATGGGTATTCTGGAGCAGCGCCACGCGCCCGAAGAATATGATGGAGTTTATTCACCCACCAGTAAATACCTTATGATGTACATTTGCAAAAAATATAGTATATCCATAGAACTCCTGGAAAAAAGTCCCTGAAAACCATTTCCCGCCCCCGTGCCTGACACCCGCGGGCCAGACGTCAAAATATATTATAAGAGCAGACGCACCACTACACAGTACATAATAAACAATGAACATTTTAAAAATGTTAATTCAAGGTGTGAAGACAGATGAAGGAGCACATAACAGGGTCCAGAAAAATACTGCTGATCTGCATATTCGCTGCGTTCTGTATTCTGCCCGTCTGGGCGGAAAGTGTCACAATCTCTCGTGAAATCACTCCGTCCCCGGTCTCTCCCGGAGACACGGTCCAGGTACGGATCTCCATCGACGGGATGAGCACCGGCGGGATCGTGGAGACGATCCCGGCCGGGTGCACGTTCCTCTCGACAACCTGCCCCTCAGAAAAATATCGCGTATCAGGAAACACCATCCTGTTTTCAGTCATAGACGACCGCGAGATCACCTACCTGGCACAGGCGCGGGAAGAAGGCACCTGGACATTCGCCGGCATCTGGGACGACACCCTCAACGAAACCGACGGAACGATCCCGGACAGCCGGTTGACCGTCGGATCCGGCGTATCGGCAGAGGCCACCATCGCGAGCGGCGCCACCCAGCCGTCGACCACCCCGGCGGGCCCGGGAATGACGATGCAGGTCTGTGTCCTGGCACTCGCACTCGTCGTTGCCGGAGCATACCATCGTTCGAGAACATAACCATCCCCTCTTTTTCCGGCTCTATTAAAATCCCCATACGTCAGTCGGGGGACGCCTCTCCGCTCCGGGCGAGGGCAGACCCCTATCTTCTCCATACACCTTACCCGGGGCTCAATTGCCCGGTCGTTTACGGATTGGTCCGGGAGTGAATCAGGCGTGAGTCAGGGATATGACTCAGGCGCCCGCGTGAAATATCTTTCATGGCAACCCCCCGCCAGCACTGAAAAGGCATTCAACACCGTCGAACCCCGAACAAAATTCCTCATCGCCGCCGCCGGACGCGTGTTACCGACAGGCGGGATCTCCCCGGGAGACCGGGATCTCTTTCCGAAGAGAGGCGCGTTCGGCCTCGACATCAAAGGCGCAGACATCGGGATAGAGGAGGTTTGCGATCTCCATCAGCGCGATCGCCCAGTCGGTCGCGGCCGACCGCCGGTCGCTGTCCAGCCTGAGAACCCGCCCCGTTCGAAGAGCGTCGAAATCAAGGCCCTGATCGCGGAAAAATGCACAGAACTCCGGGACCGTCATGCTACGGGGCCCCGCGATCACCACGGCCGCCGGATTGAACGCCGCGATCTCGCCGGCGGTCAGTTCCGTGTCGGTCGCCTCATTCCAGTCCATCTCCCGGTTCAGGCTGACACCGCCGGCAGTTTCGACCAGATCGTTCTCCATCTTATCGACATACAGGGGCACGAGCGGGTGGCCGAGGGCAAGATAGACCCGCGGCCTTTCGACCGACCCTGCAACGGCCGCCCTGACGCGGCCCACCCGCGCCTCCAGCGAGCGCACGACGGCATCTCCTGCTTCTTCTCGTCCGATCTGCCCGGCGAGATCGGCGATCATCTCCAGATACCCATCGACGGTTCCAAGACTCACATGCAGCGTATCCAGATACCCCGTGGCGACAAGGTCCCCCCAGAGACCTTCGAATGACTCCCCTTCGCCATCGCCGAACGACGCAATCAGGTCGCGGATGAGGATGACGGCGCGGGGCACCCGGTATCCCCCGGTATACCTCGGGCTGAGAAACTGCTCCTCTCCCACCGGCCCGACAAAGGGAAAGAGATGCCCGCAGGTACCGCACACCCCCCCGGCCGCGACCGAACGGTTGCGTGCACCCATCGGCCCATAAAACTCCCGCCTGGCGATCACGCCGCCGCAGTGCGGGCAGAGGGCGTCAAGATATCGGGTGCCCGGCGAATTGAAAAGGTACACGTAATCGAGCATCTCACGGACCCGATCGCAGACCGCCTCAGACCCGGTAACCGTCGGTTCGGAAAACTCCGCACCCGGCTCCCCACCGAAAGGCCTGAAACGCATCACCTGGAACGGGATCGACGGCGAAACGGCGGAAACCGCGCGCGCGGCCCCCACGACCTCCTCCTCCCTCCCGTTCAGGTGCATCGCCGAGACCTCGACATGGACCCCCAGTCCGAACAGGATCCTGATATTCCGATAGACCGGAAAGGCGGCCGGCGCCCCGCATTCCCGGTACCTCGCATCAGAACACCCTTTCAGCCCGACGTTCACGAAATCCAGGTGTGGAGCGAGGGCTTCAAGAGCCGCGACGGTCATGTACCCGTTCGTCGAGCACCCGACCCGCAGGCCCCTCTCCCGCGCCGCCGTTGCGAGTTCCAGAAATGTAAAGCAGGATACGGTCGGTTCGTTGAGACAGAAAACCACACCGATACACTCTTCGGCGACTGCCAGATCGACGATCGCATCCGGGGGATGCGCCGTCATCGCACCCGTGACCAGGTCGGGGTCCCGCGCCTGAACACCTGAAACGCACCCCGCGCAGGCGAAGTTGCAGCCTGCCGTGCTGACCAGGAGATACTTCCCGTTCGGTGTATAATGCAGCATCGGGACCGTCTCGATCGAGACCGGGTAGACATGCAGGTACCGCCGCGGGAAGCGCTCGACGATCCGCCCGTCTTCACACACGTACGTCCCGCACCTGCCCGACCCTCCTTCCGGCACCTCGCAGCCGAACTCGCAGATCCTGCACCTCATGGCGCGCCTCCCCCGACAACCGAGCGGTAGGCCCGAACCGTCTCCATGATATCCCGGGCAACCGCCGCGTAACTGGCCGATCCGATCTCCACGACGACCTGTCTGGTCTCAGGCCACCTCTCGGCAACCGCATCCACAAGAAAACGCCTGACCGTCCAGATCATGGGAGGATGTGACTTCCCGACCAGGAGGTCGATGCACCCGGCCCAGACCGCCCCCTTCAACTCGAACCTCCCCACCTCATCGACGACAAAAAGGTCCGCGGTCCCAGGCATCGCCGGACTGAGTGCCCTGCACCCGAAAGAAAGCCCTTCGGATCGGAAATAATACATCCCGTGCCGTTCGCAGTTCGAAGACGGCGTCACCGAGCAGAGTTCCCTCGACGTCCCGGTCACCAGATCGAGGACGGAAAAGCCCGACCTGAACCCGTCGCGGAGGTGTCCGGGCGCGGCGATCCCCCTGACCCGCACGCCCGCGCTCTCAAGATCCGCAAGAACCCTCATGAGAAAACTCGTCTTGCCCTCCCCCTGATCCCCGGAAAAAATATAGACCGTCTGCTGCCAGTCGGCAGACGCCTCACATTCGTTCACCGTGCCGTCGCCTCCACCCAGTGGCCCGGCCGCACCTCGACCATGGCCGGCGCCCCGGCAGAGACAGGACAGGAAAATTCTTTGTCGTCGACCGGTGCGGCGACGAGCAGGCGCGTATACGGGTGGCAGGGATGGTCGAGAACATCTGCAACCTGCCCGATCTCGACGATTCTTCCCTTCAGCATGACGGCGACCCGGTCGCTCATCGCCCTGACGACCCCGAGATCGTGGGAGATATAGAGACAGGTCGTATGATATTCCCGCCAGATATCTCGGAAAAGCGTGAGGATCTGGGCCTGGACCGAGACATCGAGACCGGCCGTGGGTTCGTCGGCCACGATGAACTCGGGCTCCAGCGCAAGCACGCGCGCAAGCACCACCCGCTGGTTCTGCCCCCCGGAAAGTTCGTAGGGCCTGCGGTTCAGGTGCTCCTCATTCAGCCCGACCGCCTCGATCAGGTCCCTCACCCGCCGGTCGATGCCGGCGCGGTCCTCGATCCTGTGGATCCTGAGCGGCTCGGCAATACTCTCGCTGACGCGCATTCTCGGATTGAGAGAAGTATAGGCGTCCTGGAAGATCATCTGCATCCGCCGCCTGAACCGTCTCAGATCCTTCCGCGAAAGTGCCGTGACATCGGTCCCGTCGAAGACGACGCGCCCCCCCGTAGGCTCGATCAGACGGATGACCGAACGGCCGAGCGTCGTCTTTCCGCACCCGCTCTCGCCGACGAGCCCGAGAGTCTCGCCCTTCTCGATTCCGAACGACACCCCGTCAACCGCCCTGACCTCGGTCCGATGGAGAAAACCGGCCGAGTAATAGGTCTTCAGATCACAAATGTCAATCATAGTACATGCACCGTGCATCATGATCAGGCCCGACCTCAACGAGTTCGGGATGTTCTTTTTTGCACCGCCCGACCGCGCGCGTGCACCTGGGAGAAAACCGGCATCCTGGCGGGAGGGTGATCAGAGAGGGAGACGAACCAGGGATCGGCCGCATGCCCCTTTCAGGAAGAGAGGCCAGAAGACCGCGGGTGTACGGATGCACAGGAGAGGACAGCACCGCATCGACCGGTCCGATCTCGACGATCTCCCCGGCATACATCACCGCGACGCGCACGGCGAGGGTCGCGGCGGCCTCGATATCGTGGGTGATGAAGAGAACCGATCGGCCCGGGTTGATCTCCGAAAACAGATCGAGAATCTCTCTTTTCGTCACGGCATCCAGGCCCCTCGTCGGCTCGTCCGCGATCAAAAACGACGGCTCGCAGGCGAGAGCAAGGGCAATGAGCGCCCGCTCCCGCATCCCGCCGCTGAAACGATGGGGATACTCCCGGGCCATTCTGGCAGGGTCGAATATCCTGACCCGATCCAGGAGCGTCACCGCCGCCGCCTCTGCGTCCCCCCCTCTCAGCCCGCGGTGCAGGGTGACCGCCTCGGCGATCTGGTCGCCGACCCTGAGGACCGGGTTGAGCGAAGTCCCTGTATTCTGGAGGACGACGGCGATCTCCCGCCCCCGGATCTTCTGCATCTCCCCTTCGGAAAGAGAGAGGAGATTTCTGCCGCGGTAGAGAATCTCTCCCTCGATGCGGGTGTTCGGCTGGAGAAGGCGCAGGATCGCCATGCCGAGCACGGTCTTACCCGAACCCGTCTCCCCGAGCAGAGCAAGCGTCTCGCCCGGGCGGATCTCAAGGTCGACCGTATTGGCCGCCTTCACCAGTCCGTCAACCGTAGGAAAACCGACTGTCAGTCCCCGCACCTCAAGAAGCGGCTCCTCCGTCGTCATACCCGCATCACCTGGAGACGCGGATTGATCCTGTCTTCAAACGCGTAGCCGAACCATGCAAGGGCAAGGGAGAGGAACGTCACCGCCAGACCCGGCGGGATCAGCCACCACCAGAGGCCGAGGATAATCCCCCCGTTCTGGGTCGCCCTCTGGATCATCTGCCCCCAGTCCACGACCGCCGGATCTCCCATTCCGAGAAAACCGAGACCGATCCCGACGACCATGAAATGCTGGGCCGAAAAAATGAATTTCACGCCGACAAGCGGGAGGACGTTCGGGAGGATGTGTCTCGCCATGATATACCCGTCCCCGGCACCGAGCGCCTTCGTCCCGACGACAAAATCGGCGACCGCAAGAGAGAGCACCTGCGACCTGATGATCCGCACCCCCTGAAGGCCGCCGAGGAACCCCATGAGCACGGCGGTCATGTAGATCCCCGGCCTGAAGAAGATCGTGAGGATGAGAAGAAGAGGAAAGGAGGGAATGGTCATCATCACGTCAAGAAAACGCATGATCGCCTCGTCGACCCGGCCGCCATAGTACCCCGAGACGATGCCGCCGAAGGTGCCCAGGGCGACCGAGATCGCGGCGCCGAGAAAACCAAGGATCAGAGTCGCCCTCGTGCCCCAGACAAGCCTGCTGAAGATATCCTGGGCAAGATCGTTTGTTCCAAGGATATGCGCGGCGTCCGGAGGGGCAAGGGGCGACCCCGAGATCGCGAAGGGATCAAAGGGTGCGATCGCCGGTGCAAAGAGGGCGACCGCACAGTAGACGAAGACGACGCCGAGACTGATGTAAAAAGAGACGCTACGTCCTGGCACCGTCACCCACCTCCACGCGCGGATCGACGAGCGGATAGATCAGGTCGGCGGCGATGTTCGCCACAATGACGAGGAGCGTATCTATCAGCAGGATCCCCTGGAGCAGGGGAATGTCCCGAACTTTCAGGGCCTCAAAGGTGAGCATGCCGAGACCGGGCCAGGAAAAGATCGTCTCGACGAAGATGCTCCCGGTGATCATCCCGGCGCACTCGAGGGCGATACTCGTCACCATCGGGAGCATGGCGTTTCTCAGGGCATGTTTCCTGAGAATCGTCAGTTCGTCAAGACCCTTCGCCCGTGCCGTGACGATGTAGTCCTCTCCGGCCGTCATGAGCATCGAATTCCGCATCAGGTAATAGGTTCCGGTCACCGAAAAGAGAAACAGCGTGAAGATCGGAAGAGCGGCGTGGTTCATCACGTCGAGGGGGTCGATCCCGGTGTCGAGGGCGCTGAGGCCCACATAGCCGCCGAGAGGAAAAAGACCGAGATAATAGGCAAAAATAAGAAGGATCATCAGAGCGAGCCAGTATGAGGGAATCGCCCTGAGAAAGATCATCCCGTTCAGGAGTGCGAGGTCGATCTTCGAACCGCGTTTCCAGCCCGAATACGCTCCGACGACAATACCGACAATGATGGCGAGCACCGTCGCCGGCAGGATGATCACCAGCGTCCAGACCAGCTTCTCACCGATCACCGCAAGAACCGGCCGGCTGTAACTTAAAGAATAGCCCCAGTCTCCCTGGAGCACCCCGAGAAAATAACTGAAATACTGTTCTATCAGGGGACGGTCCAGACCATAGACCCGGTTGTATGCCCGCACGATCTCGGGCGGCGCGATGACATAGATCTGCTCCAGGTACTGGGTGATGTAGTCGCCTGGCATGAAATGGAGGAGTGCAAAGGCGATGGTGACGCTGATGCCGAAGGCCGCCGCCGAGTACAGGAGCCTTCTCAGAATGTATGCTGCTCTCATGATCGTCGGTGTGATATGCACCCCTGAACCGGGCTTGCAAAGGGAGGGGGAACGGTCGGTCAGACCTGTCTCGCAACCCCTGTCTCGCGGGTCTACCCGTTCACCTCCGTGCCTGCCGGTTCGACATGCGAGAAGGCGTTGACGTCGCCGCCGCCCCGATGATCAGGGCGTCGAAAGAATCCATCGAACAGACAGGAATGCAGGGTGCCTGCCCGGAAAAGATCATCTGCCACTCTCCGGTGTCCATGGTGCTGTCGAGTTCGTCGATCTTCGCGTTGCCGAAGGAGGAGGAGTTCTCGCCCGCGGGCTCTTCTGGAAGTTGTCCGGGCGGTATGCCGCCGTGGAAGTGCCGGGAGGTGCTCGACCATAATCTGTATGCCGACTCCGGTCTCCCGGTCCTCTTTCAGGACCCGGACGATCTTCTCGTCGACATGATTGACGGCCGCCCTGCAGCAGATCGGAATAAATTTCAGCCTGAAATCATGTCCTTTCACAACGTGTACCCCCGCATATTAACAATGTACACAAATAAACCGCACAATGTTTACCTATCTGTTGAAGATCAGATATATCTATCTATTTTAGTTACCACACGACCCCGGAACAGACGAAAGGACCGGCACACATTAACAAAAAAATAAACGGCTTCACAGCAAAAAACGCCCGAATTGCACGAATACCCGGCAGACAAACGGCCTGATCTACAGGAAACGCAGGTAAATACAATTCGTTAATCATGCGCAGGAACGCGGGTGATTCGGGATCTGAGGAGAAAACCCTGAAATTTAAATCGGAAACCATGAATCCGTGATATCCGTCTGGAGTACGCCGCTATCGCAAACAATATCACACCCGACATATAACGACTATGCATGGACAACGCCTATAAAACCCGGATCCGGGAGGCACTGGATACGGAAAACATTGCCCATGAGATCTCCTGCACGCAGGCGTTCATGCTGTCGGAGAAGTACGATATCCCGCTGCCCGATCTCGGACATTTCTGCAATTCAAACCAGATCAAGATCCGTGGCTGTCAGATGGGCTGTTTCCGTTAAATCAGGATACAATGCCATCCGGACAACCTGGTACACCATGAAGACCAAATGCCGGAAAAAAAAGCATGAACAGCCCAGGTGAACTGTTGAATGCCTGCTCCGAAGCCTCTTCGACCGGGGTCTCGCCACCCGGGGAGCGGACAGCATACGCGCACGGGTCGGCCCTGTCCGGGACCTCGCCGTCTCTCCAGATCTTGCCGGAGATACGGATAGTTTTTTTGAGGCAGACAAAACCCGGGCAGTACGGAGAAAAGGATATTCTCGTAAGCGGATATGAGGAACAGGCATGAAACTGATGATGAACAGCGGACGAACGGTCAAGCAGGGGGAACAACTATACTATAAAGAGAGCCGTGAGTACTCGGAACAGACATCCCTCTGCTTCATCCACCCGTTCGACCTGTTCAGACTCGGGATCGAGGGGAGCGAAAACGTCGAGATCGAGACCCCCTCCGGAAAAACTGTGTTCAAAACTGTCGCTTCCGAGGACGTCTTTCCCGGAGATATCTTCCTCCCATGCGGCCCCTATACGAACTTCATCCTTCCCCCGAAGACCCACTCCACCGGCGCACCCGACTTCAAGACCCTCCAGGTGGAGATCAGGCCGACCGAAAAAGAACCATTGTCGGCCTGGGACCTTCTCGAAGCCGAAGGAGGGGCCAGGTACGATGGTCCTTCCGAAGGATGCCCGACCCGTTCGCCAGACGGCGAGACAAAAATTCAGGACGTGGTCTGCCCTCTCTGTGGCTGCCTCTGCGACGATATCGAACTGACCATCAGGGACAACCGCATCGTGGCGTGCGACAACGGATGTACCTTAAGTAACGCCAAGTTCCTCGCCACAAACCGGCTCATATCGCCGATCAAAAAAGTCGACGGCAGATGGGAACGGATCGGCTACGACGAAGCGATCAAATATACGGCCGACGTCCTCCGCACTGCCGAACGGCCTCTCCTCTTCGGCTGGAGCGGCACGCACGGCGAGGCCCAGTGCATCGGGGTCTCGATCGCCGAACTGATCGGCGGGACCATCGACAACTGCTCCTCAGAGTGCCACGGCCCCTCGATCATGGCGATCCAGGAGGTCGGCCATCCGGGCTGCACCCTCGGCCAGGTGCGGAACCGCGCCGACGTCATCGTCTACTGGGGGGCCAACCCGATCGCGGCGCATCCCAGACACATGAGCCGTTACTCCACCTATCCTGACGGCTTTTTCCTCGACAACTCCTTCAGGGACAGGACCGTGATCGTCTTCGACGTCAGAAAATCCGAAACGGCAAAGGTTGCCGACGAGTTCGTTCAGATCAAATCAGGAGGCGACTATGCGGTCTTCTCGGCCCTGCGGGCGATCGTCCGGGGAAAAGAAGAGATCATCCCGGAAACCGTGGCCGGCGTCTCCAGAGAAGAGTTGATCAGGATCGCAAAGATCCTGCTCGGCGCACGATTCGGCGCGTTCTTCACCGGCATCGGCCTGACGCAGTCCAGAGGCAAATACAAAAACGTCAGAAACGCCGTCGAACTCGTGGACGAACTGAGCCGCCACACGAAGTACACCCTCACGCCGATGCGGGGGCACTGGAACGTCTACGGCACGAACCAGACCTTCACGTACATGACCGGCTATCCCTATGCCGTCGACTTCTCCCACGGCGTCGCGTACTTCAACCCGGGAGAGACCTCGGCCATCGATATGCTGTCGAAAAAAGAGGTCGACGCCTGTGTGATCATCGGGAGCGACCCGGGCGCCCACTTCCCCCGCGCCTGCAACGAGCACCTCGCCACGATCCCGACGATCGTCATCGACCCCTTTCCGATCATGAGCACGGCCATTGCAACGATGCATATCCCGGTCGCGGAGACCGGCGTCGACGCCGAAGGGACGGCATACCGTATGGATGCCATCCCCCTCTGGGTCAAAAAAGTGATGGAGCCGACGCAGCCAGACGACGCCGAGGTGCTCAGGCGTATTTACGACGCCATCAAGGAGGCGATGTGATATGGCAGAACTGCTCATAAAAAACGCCTGCGTCATCGATCCCATAAACCGCATCAACGGTGAGATGATGGACATCGCCGTACGCGACGGCATGATCGTCGAGTCGGTTGGCCCCGCGGCCGCCGTGATCGACGCCGGCGGGGCCCTGACCCTGCCTGGCGGGATCGACTCGCACACCCACATCTGCGGGACAAAGGTGAACTTCGGGCGGTACATGAGTCCCGAGGACATGCGCGCCGGCAGGACGACACGCCGGGGAGAGATGCACGCCACCTCTGGCTACAGCGTCCCGACCTGCTACGGGAACAGTTACCGGTACAGCGCCATGGGCTACACCACCGTCCTCGAAGGCGCGATGGCGCCGATCGGGGCCAGGCACACCCACGAGGAATTCGCACACACCCCTCTCCAGGACGCGATGGCCAACGTCCTCTTCGACGGGAACTGGGGGATCATGCAGGCGATCCGCGACGGCGACCAGGACCGCGTCGCCGCGATCGTCGCATGGACCCTAGCGGCGGCGAAAGGGTTCGCGATCAAACTCACCAACCCCGGCGGCACCGAGGCCTGGGGATGGGGAAAGAACATCACCTGCATCAACGACCGGGTGCCCTACTTCGAGGTGACGCCGACCGAGATCATCAGGTCCATGATCAGGGCGAATGAGTCCCTCAACCTTCCCCACTCCGTCCACCTCCACTGCAACAACCTCGGCACGCCCGGAAACTATGCCTGCACCCTCGGGACCTTCGACCTCGTCCCCGACCTCAACGATAAACGGCAGACCCTGTACGCCACTCACGTCCAGTTCCACTCGTACGGCGGGTCCACCTGGAAAGACTTCTGCTCGAAGAGCGAGGAGATCGCGCGGTCGCTGAATGCAAAGCCCCAGATTGTTATCGACATGGGTCAGGTGATGTTCGGAAAGACGACGACGATGACCGCGGACGGCCCGATGGAGTTCAACCTCTACCGTCTCCACCACAACAAGTGGAGCAACCACGACGTCGAACTCGAAACCGGGTCCGGGGTCGTTCCCGTCACCTACCGGCGCAGCAACCTGGTGAACTCGGTCATGTGGGCGATAGGACTGGAACTCGCCCTCCTCGCCAGAAACCCCTGGCAGTGCATCCTGACGACCGACAACCCGAACGGAGCGCCGTTCGTGAAGTATCCCGAGATCATCGGTCTCTTGATGAGCCAGAAATACCGGTCGAAGATCTTTGCGACCGTGCACCCGCAGACCGAACACCGGACCCCTCTCCAGGCGATCGACCGCGAACTCGACTGGTACGAGATCGCCGTCATGACGCGGGCGGCACAGGCAAAAGCGCTCGGCATCATCGACCTCGGCAAGGGTCATCTCGGTCCCGGGGCCATTGCGGACATCGCCATCTATCCCATCCAGATCAAGGACATCGACCCGTCAAAGGAGTACGAACAGGTGATCCGGGCCTTCCAGCAGACGAACTATACCATCAAGGGCGGAAACGTGGTGTCCAGGAACGGCTACTGTACGGGCACGAGCCACAACACCACCTACTGGGTGAAACCGGAGGTGCCGGCAGCGCTCGACCTCGACCACGACCCCGAGTTCGAGAAATACTTCCAGCTCTACACGGTCAGGAAGAGCAACTATATCGTCCAGGAGCGGGCACTCCACCTCAACCGGTGCATCGAGACGGAGGCCTCTCTATGATGACGGTGCACCTCGAAGTAAAAAAACGGAAAAACCCCTATATCCCCATCGAAGCCGACGAGATCATCCCGAAAAACTTCATCAACAAAGACCAGGAACTCTTCGTCTGGCGGGGAAACCGGAAGGTGCCTCTCGAAGAGGTATTCTTGAAGCGGATCGAGGGAACCGCCTCGTACGCAAAGGAGATCGAAATCGTGATCACCGGGGAATCCGGGCGGATCAAGCGGGTCGGCGAGTACATGGACGCAGGCGCCATCCTGATCGAGGGAGATATAGGAATGCACTGCGGGAACTTCATGAGCGGCGGCACCATCGAGATCAGAGGGGATGCCGATGCCTGGCTCGGCCGCGAGATGACCGGAGGGACGATCGTCTGCCGCGGAAACGCCGGCGACTACTGCGGCTCAGGCTACCGCGGCGAAAAAAAGGGCATGCGCGGCGGCACCGTCGAGGTCTTCGGCGACGCCGGGGACTTCACCGCGGAGGCCCTTGCCGGCGGGACGATCGTCGTCCACGGGAACGCCGGAGACCTCTGCGGGGCCGAGATGAAAGGAGGCGCCCTCGTTATCCACGGCAACGCTTCACGGGTCTGCGGCAACATGAGCGGGGGGACCTGCACGGTGTACGGCACCGTCGCCGATATGCTCCCGACCTTTGCGTATGTCGGCACAACAGAGGATCCAGACAGCAGGACCGCGCTCACCGAGTTCGCCGGCGACGTGGCGAACCGCGGAAAGGGTCGCCTTCTTGTCCACTCCTTTATCCGTGCATGATCGCGGAGTACACCTGATTTCGTAACCGCTATATGAATGTACAGCACACCAGGTGAACAAGAGCCGCAGGGGCCGCACCCCGCAGGTGCGAACATATTCTCTGGAGCAGGTTTGAATGATGAGTCTGTTTTTGAAAGTCGTCTCCGTCGATGAGGCGCGGGAAACCATCAGAAGGATTGCCCCGACCACCGGGAGTGAAGAAATAGCATTCGAAGAGGCGGTCGGGCGGGCGCTGGCCGGACCGATCCTCTCTGCAGAAGATATCCCGGGTTTCGACCGCTCGATAAAAGACGGTTACGCCGTCGTCGCCGCCGACACCGCAACCGCAACCGAGTCGGTGCCCGTCGCCCTCCGCTGTGTGGGCAGGATCGCAATGGGCCGGGGAAAACCCGGGTCGATCCTCCAGGGCAGCTGTGCGTACATCCCGACCGGCGCACAGCTCCCCGCGGGCGCCGATGCCGTCGTCATGGCCGAGTACTGCGAAGAGATAGGGGAGGATGTCCTTGTTAAAAAGCCCGTCGCCCCGGGAGAGAACATGCTCACGAGAGACGAGGACTACGCAGCAGGCGACGCAATCTTCGCACCGGGCAGAGTGCTCTCCCCCCAGGACATCGGCGTACTCGCCGCCCTCGGCGTCACCAGGGTAGCCGTCAGAAAAAAACCGGTGATCGGGATCATCTCAACAGGCATCGAGATCGTGCCCGTCGAGAGCAACCCCGGGATCGGCGAGGTGCGGGACGTCAATACCTATCTCTGCGAGACCTTTGCCGGACAGGAAGGTGCGGTCCCGAAAAAATACGGCACCGTAAAAGACGACGCACAGGCCCTCACCGCACTGCTCGACAGGGCGGTGGCCGACGGCTGCGACGCTGTCTTCATCTCGGGAGGCAGTTCGAAGGACGAGCGCGACGTGACCGCACAGGCAGTCGCAGCCGTCGGCGAGGTGCTCATCCACGGCATCGCCCTTGCACCCGGCAAACCGACGATCATCGGCCGCGCCGGCAGGACCGCAATCATCGGCATTCCCGGCCACCCGGCCGCCACCTACGTCGGCCTGACCGTCCTCGGGCGGGAACTCATCCATGCGATGCTCGGCGTCACCTCGTTCAGGGAGAAAAAGGCCCTTGCCAGGCTCACCGAGAATGTCCATTCGGAAAAAGGGCGGGAGGAATATCTCAGAGTCAGGCTGGAAGACGGCAGGGCAGTGCCGCTCTTCGGAAAGTCCGGGCTCCTCAACACGATCGTCCAGAGCGACGGGCTCGTCTGCATCCCGGCAGGACAGGAGGGGTATGAGGCCGGGGATACTGTCGAGGTGGCCCTGTGGTAATGCGATACCTTTCCCAGGTTTCCCTTGCAGAGGCGGTCGGGTGCGTGCGCTCGACGTTCCCGGTTCCGGAACGGAACGAACGCCTGCCCCTCCTGCGCAGCGTCGGCAGAGTCACGGCCGTGCCGGTCTATGCCCCCTATGCGGTGCCGCCGGTACACACCGCATCGATGGACGGCATCGCGGTGAAAAGTGCCGAAACCGTCGGAGCAAGCGATCAGAGGCCGGTTCTCCTCCTGCACGCCGTACGGGTGAACACCGGCAATGCCGTTCCCGGGGGCTATGACGCCGTCATCCTCATCGAGGATGTATGGACCGATGGAAAGGAGTACAGGATACGAAAACCTGCCGGCCCGATGCAGCATATCCGTCCGGCAGGGGAGGACATCAGGGCAGGCGGGATGGCCCTGCCGGCCGGCCACAGGATCCGTCCCTTCGACATCGGCGCACTCGCCACCTACGGCATCACCGAGGTCCGGGTGCGCAGCGTCCGGGCAGCGCTCATACCGACCGGCAGCGAGTTGATCTCGCCGGGAACGCCCCCGAAACCCGGCCAGGTCGTCGAGAGCAACACCGTCATGACCGCCGCCTTCCTTGAGGAGAGGGGAGTGGACTGTGTCAGGTACCCGATCACCCCGGACGAGCCCGACCTGATCAGGGCGGCGATCGAGAAGGCGGTGGGGGAGTGTGACCTCGTGATCGTCTCGGCCGGGTCGTCCGCGGGCACGAGAGACTACACGGCCGCGGTCATCGACGAGCTCGGCGAGGTGCTCGTCCACGGCATCGCGATCAAACCGGGCAAACCTGCGATCATCGGATCCATCGCAGAAAAACCGGTTCTCGGCCTTCCAGGCTACCCCCTCTCCGCCCAGACGATCCTGCGGAGCGTGATCGCTCCCCTGCTGGACGAATGGGGTTTCCGCGGGAGAGAAGAGGTGCGGCTTCCCGTCGTTCTCGCCCGGACGCTCACCTCCGACATAGGGTTCGACGAGTTCGTCCTCCACACCGTGGGCCGGATCGGCGACCGGTACGTGGCGACGCCGCAGTCCCGCGGTGCGGGCGTGCAGATGGCCTCGGTCAGGGCGAATGCCGTCGTCCTGGTCCCGGCCCAGACAGAGGGGTTCGACGCGGGCGAGACGGTCGAGGTGTCCCTCACCGCGGACATGGCATCGGTCGAGGCGACGCTCCTCCTCACCGGCAGCCATGACCCGGCTCTGGACGAATGCGCGAACCTGGCGATGGCCCGCGGCATCAGGGCGGTTTCGAGCAACGTCGGGAACAGGGGAGGGATCCTCGCAATCAGGCGCGATATCTGCCATGCCGCCCCCCTCCACCTGCCCGGAGGCGGGGGCGACGTCGGCGGGACGGTCGCCGCCGCTCTGCGCGGGCTTCCCCTCGCCGTGGTGACGGTCGCCGGGATGCCGATCGGCCTCGTCTCCAGGGAAGGGGCCGGAGATCGCAACGGGCTGCGCTTCATCAACCGCCAGAGAGGATCGGAGATGCGTGCCTTCATCGACACGTACCTCGCCGGAAAGGATGGCGAACCTGCGGGAATGAACGTCGTCGAGCAGGAGGCGCAGAGCCATCTTGCCATCGCCGCAGCGGTTCGCGACGGCGCGGCCGACACCGGGATCACGAGCCTTGCAGCCGCGTCGTCCTGCGGCCTCGCCTTCGAACAGGTCGGGACGGAACGGTACGTCCTGGTCATCCGCGAAGAACACCTCGACGAACCCCGGGTGGCGGCCCTCGTGCAGACGGTCATGAGCGAGGAGTTTACCGCAGCGCTCAACCGGATCGGCTGCTACGACACTGCGGCGACCGGGACGATCGTTCACGTACCCGCAGAAAAAAACGACCGAATGGAGAAGAGATCATGACATCGAAAGAGAGCAACGAAGAGACCCTGCGCAGCAAAGAGATCGTCTATCACCCGATCGGCGTCATCCGCACCGAATTCACCGAACAGGAGAATACTCCGATCCAGGGGATCTTCAACGATGCCGAGGGCACCGTCGAACTCCTGCCAGAATACGAAGAAGGGCTGCGGGACATCGAGTCCTTCACTCACCTCATGCTGCTGTATCATTTCGACAGGGCCACAGGAGTGTCCCTGCTCCAGCGCCCCTTTCTGGACGGGGAGAAAGAACGCGGCATCTTTGCAATCCGCCACTTCAACCGTCCGAACGCCATCGGGATCTCGATTGTCCGGCTCCTCGGCGTCGAAGGCAGGGTATTGCGGATCCGGGGCGTCGACATCCTGGACGGCACACCCCTCCTCGACATCAAGCCCTATGTTCACCAGTTCGACAACCGCGAGGAGGTATCGAGCGGGTGGGTGGAAGACCAGCACGTCGAGGAGATCGCCGACTGGAACTGCACGCCGAAAAAATTGAGGAGCCGCGACCGGACGAACACCGGCAGGCAGAGCGACAATTAATGATGTACAGTTAACTCAATGAAAATGACAACCCTAATAACACCGATTCACCCATTAATTAATTATGTCTGATTCATCAGCACGGAAAATCACCGTATTATTCGTTCTCTGCGCTGTTCTGACGGCGGCTCTCGCAATTGCCGGCTGTACGGGAACAACCGGCAGCGACAACGTGACGACTCTGGCGACGACCCCGGCAACCGGCGGCGACATCGTCGTATTCACCGCCGCCTCCCTCACCGGGGTATCCGCGGATCTCGGTCCGGCATTCGAAGACGCAAACCCCGGCACAACGGTCACCTTCAATCTGCAGGGGACGCAGTCCCTCAAAAAACAGATCGAACTGGGGGCCACCGGTGACGTGTTCATCTCGGCAAAAACCGCCTACACAAACGACCTGATGGCCGGCGGCTACCTGGTGAACGAAACCGTTAAAAAACTGACCTCGAACTACATCGTCGTGATCCTCCCTGCCGGAAACCCGGGTAACATCACCTCTCTCGACGATCTGGCCAGACCGGGCATGAAGATCGCCATGGGAACGGCCGAGGTGCCGGTCGGGATCAACACGCGGACGGTCATCGACAATCTCGCCAACTCAACCCTCGTCTCCTCAGGATGGAAGGAAGGTGTCTTCGACAACGTCGTCACCTACGAGACGACCGAGCCGGGTGTCGTAACGAAGGTCAGCCTCGGAGAGGTGGACGCCGGTTTCGTCTACGAGTCCTCTTACAAGGCCGCAGCGGCCGGCAGCCTTGAACTTGTCCCGATCCCTGAGGAATACAACGCCCTCCAGATCTACACCGTGGGCGTCCTCTCCGACAGCACCAACAAGGAGACGGCGCAGAAATTCATCGACTTCCTTCTGTCCTCAGAAGGACAGGAGATCCTGAAGAACTATGGCTTCACGTCGATCTCCTGAAGAACACCCTTTTTTTCGGGCATTGACAGATGAATGTCATGGCAGATGAAAAGCGGCAAAAATTCAGAGCCAGGGCCGCAAAAGGGATTGCAGCGACCCTGGTACTCATCGTCTGCCTGTACCTGACGCTGCCTCTTGTCGCTCTTGTGCTCAGGGTCACGCCCGAGCTGCTCATGACCTATCTCCCGAACGAGACCGTCCAGAAAGCGCTCTGGCTCAGCCTTCTGACCTCGGGTATCGCGACGGTAACGGTCATCGCGATCGGGACGCCGGCGGCATACTTTCATTCCCGCACCGCATATCCCGGCAAGACGCTGGTGGACACGTTCATCGATCTGCCGCTCGTTCTCCCGCCTGCGGTGGCCGGGTTCTCCCTCCTCCTTCTCTTCGGGAGGACCGGACTCCTTGGAACATATCTGCATATCATCGGGATCGACGTGGCGTTTACGACGCTGGCGGTCGTCATGGCGCAGATATTCGTCTCATCGCCGTTTTACCTGAGGCAGGCCAAGGCGCTCTTCGAACAACTCGACCCGGCATACGAAGAAACGGCGAGGACGCTCGGTTCGTCGTCGTTTCGGACATTCATCTCGATCATCCTTCCCCTGACCGCCAGCGGACTCATTTCCGGGGCGATCATGACTTTCGCCCGGGCGCTCGGGGAGTTCGGGGCGACGATCATGTTTGCGGGAAACCTGCCCGGCGTCACCCAGACGATGCCCCTTGCGATCTACGCGGCGATGCAGGGGAACTTCGATGTAGCGATCGCCATATCGGTCCTGCTCGTTGCAATATCGCTTGCGATCATGCTGGCCGTCAGACTGCTCACCAGGAACAGGAAGTACGATGTTTAACTGTAACGTCAGAAAACAGCTCAGGGACTTCACCCTCGACGTCTCCTTCCAGGTCGGCCGCGGCGAGATCCTGGTGCTCATGGGGGATAACGGGGCGGGAAAGACGACCGTGCTCAGAATGACCGCCGGCCTCCTGACCCCGACCAGCGGGACGATCCGGATCGGCGACCGGATCCTCTTCGACAATGCGGCGCATATCGACGTCCCGGTGGAAAATCGGCAGACCGGTTACGTTTTCCAGAACTCGGCGGTCTTTCCGCACATGACCGTACGGGACAACGTCTCGTTCGGCCTCAGGGCCCGCCGCCTCGACCCGGAGACAATAGCCGCCAGGACGGCGGACTGGCTTGAGCGCCTCACCATCGACGATCTCGCCGATGTCAGGGCCGGGCAACTCTCGGGCGGGCAGAAACAGCGGGTGGCCCTCGCCCGTGCCATGGTCACCGAGCCGTCCCTCCTGATGCTGGACGAACCGTTCACCGCCCTCGACGCAAAGAATCAGGCCGCGGTCAGGGAGTGGATCCGCCTCTGCGTGCATGAACACGACATTCCCTGTCTTCTGGTCACCCATGCCGTCGGCGATGCGGAGGCGGTGGGCGATCGCCTCTGCGTCCTGGAGCAGGGACGGATCGTACGGGAAGAGAACTTTTCAGGGACGCACGGATAGGTCGCCACAACCGTTAAATATTATACCTCCTGACGGTGACTCATGAAAATCAGCGCACGAAACCAGTTGAAAGGGACGGTCAGGGAGATCGAGCTGGGCATGATCACCGCCGAAGTAACGATCGCTCTGGAGGGCGGCGGCGAGATCACCTCGGTCATCACGAAAAAAGCCGTGGAAAACCTGGGCATCACCGTCGGCAAGAAGGTCTACGCGGTGATCAAGTCGACCGAGGTCATGGTCGCGGTCGACTGAAGGCAACGATCTCTCTTTTTATCGATCAGCAGGGCATTCCCTGCTCCTTTTCCTCCAGACAGGCAACACCCGATGCAAGCGCGGCGGCAGCAGCCGCCGGCGAGACGGCGGCGATGGCGAAGAGCACGCGGTCGCCGCACCGGTGCAGGCGCACATCGACAACCCCGGGGACTGCCAGAACAGCGGCACGGGCCGCTTCATCTGCTCCTCCCTGCAATCCCGACGCAAAAGAGCCGGAGAGCGTGGCGCGGCTCGCGCCCCTCCCGTCTGAACGCTCGATCTCGCGGAGCAGGCCGGAAGGCGTGACGTATTCGGGGAAAGACGAGATGCCGGCGAGGACGTCGTCCACTGTCGGGTTTCGCATCATGACGTGGTCGGAAGAAAGATCGCCGATGACGATGCTCGGGAACGGCCGGTCTTTAAACCCTTCGATGACCGCATAATCGATCCCCCAATTGGAAAGAGCATCCAGGACCTCCTCCAGGCCGGTCGACCTCACCGTGACGACCGTTTTTTCCCCGTCGATCCCGACCGCCACAGGGATGCCCGTTTCGAACTGGAGGGTGGTGTCCTTTCCCGCCTCAAGCCTGAAGGTGTGATGGCCGAGATGTTTGATCGTCGCAACCGCCCCCATCTCTTTCAGCCCGGGACAGAGCGCCCTGATGAACGTGGTCTTTCCTGACCCTGATCTCCCGATCACATGAATGATCCGCATATGTATCCTCCTATCCCATCTGAACGTAACCCGGATAAGATTACCTGCATGTGGACGCCCGGACACGGGACAACCAAAAGGGTTTAATTCTCATATAAAGTCATTAACATCGTCATTCCACCACTATTCATCAAATATTCCCGGATCCGGGATCACTATTATATACCGCTGATTCGACCTTCTGCTATCCGAGGAAAAACCATGTCTCTGAAGTTTGTACCGACCACCTGCCCGTATTGCGGGACCGGGTGTTCATTTAACCTTGTGGTCAAGGACGACAGGGTCGTCGGGACTGCGCCG
>JASGMW010000088.1 GCA_030156225.1 Methanofollis sp. | reverse complement strand
CGACCTGCCCGACAAGCGTGTGGGCGGGATGGGCCGGAATCTCCTCCCGATAGATATAGATCCCGCCTACAGACCCGCCGGTCGTCCTGACGGTGACCGCTCCCTCCTGTCTCGGCCGTTTCAGCTCTGCCGGCACCTCCATCGGGATCATCGATTCGTCCCTGATGAACGTGGAGGCCGCCCGCCCGACGGCGAACGATCCTTTCTCTACGGCGAGAAGAAGGTGCTCGACCGAACGGGCGGTCCTGGTGTCCACGGCGCCTTCGCCATAGCCTTCGGCGGCGATCTCGACGCGGGTGACAATCTCGGTCCCCCCTTCGAGAGGCGTCGCCGGGTCGGCGGTCGTGAACGAGGTGGAGCGGTCGGCCCAGGAGAGGACGCGTTCGGATGCGGTGACCGCGTCGCCCTGCGTCCAGCGGTCGATGACGCCGCGGCCGGAGACGACCCGCGCAACGATGCCGCCGTCCTTTGCGGCCCCGAAATCGGCCCGGTGATCCGACCGGGAGAAGAGGAGCACCGACCGCGACGGATCGTAGCCGGCGCATCCGAGAACTACATCGCCGCGGGCGTACCGGTGCGGCGTCCGGTCGGGGACGATCGCCGACGGAAACGGCCCGAATGCCGCTACATAGCGGTCGCTCCACCACAGGTGCAGTTCGCCGTCCTGGAGAGCGGCGATCTCGTCGCCGAAAAGAGAGGCGAAGAGGGGGGTGGTCTCGATCATGACCTCGCCCGCCGAGGTCGCAAGCCTGATATGTCCGGTCCGCGCCGCCTGCTTCGCTGCGGGCCTGATCACAGCTACCACCGTTTTCCCGTCCCATGCAGGGAGGAGCGTGCCGAGTGTCGCTCCCGCGGCAACCTCAGCCTGCCTGCCGTCAAGGAGGACGCGCATCATCCCGCCCCTTCACGCACCGGGCTTCCCCATGATCTCGCGTTCTTCGTCGGTCAGACGCGCCAGAACTTCACCGGGCCCGCCGAGCGCGATGATCTTGCCGCCCCGCATCAGGGCGATCCTGTCGCAGATATCTCTCACAAACTCCATATCGTGAGATACCACAATAAAGGTCTCGTCCATCTGCTCGCGGGCGTGCATGATCGAGTGCTTCACGTCGATCTTCGTGATCGGGTCCATGGTACCGGTGGGTTCGTCCAGGATGACGATCCTGGGCTCCCTGATGAGCACCTGGGCAAGGGCGACGCGGTGACGCTCGCCCTCTGAGAGTTCGCCGGGTTTGCGGTCCAGGATCTCGCGGCTCTTCTCCTCGGTGAAGCCGGCCATGCGGAGGGTGATGATCGCCTTTCTGATCGCAAGTTCCTTCGGGAACTCGAGCCCGATGGCGTCGGTGAGGTTGTCGAGCACCGTCCGGTGGGGGAAGAGATCGTACTCCTGGTGCAGAAGACCGATGTAGCCCTTGGCCCGCCCGCGGAACTCGATGCCCGGCCTGGTCATGTCCACCCATTCTTCGCCGATCCGGACGTTCATCTCGCCGCTCGTCGGTTCGATGATCCCGGCGATCATGCGCGACAGGGTGGTCTTGCCCGCGCCGCTCTTCCCGATGATCCCGAAGATCTCCTTCTCTGCAACTTCGAAAGAGACGCCGTTGACCGCTTTCACCATGCCGCGGTCCACCGAGAGGTACCGCTTGATGATGTCCCTGGCGACGAGGACGTTCTCGCCGAGGGCGGTCCGCTGATAGGTCTCGGCATCGGTGATGCCCTCCATGAAGTGGTGGATCACTTCCTGGGGCGACCCGATCACCTCGATCTCGCCGTCTTTCAGCATCAGGGCGCGGTCGGCGACGTCCTCGATCACCTGCGAAAAGTGCGAGGTGACCATCATGCCCATGTCACTCTTCTGGGCGGCCGCCTTGAGCATGGTGTGGACGAGGTTGGCGGTCCCGGGGTCGAGCGTCCCGGTGGGTTCGTCGGCAAAGAGGAGGAACGGTTCTTTTGCAAGCTGGCGGGCGAGCACCACCCGCTGCTTTTCGCCGCCCGAGAGGTCGCGGGCGATATGCATCATGCGGTGGGAGAGACGGACCTCGTCGAGGAGGTCGGCGGCCCTGTTCACGGCCTTCGAAGAGGGGTAGTTGATGTCCTCAAGGGCGTGCATGACGTTCTCTATCACCCGGTCGTTTCCGTAGAGGGCGAAGGTCCGCTGGAACATGATCGCCGTCCGCGCCATGATCCGCCGCTTCATATGCTCGTTCTCGGGGTCCCAGAGATCGACGTCGATCGGCTGCAGTGTCCGGCCGCATTTCGGACACTTTTTTCCGGCGGTGCCCGGCACGTCCACCCACCCGCACCCATCGCACGCCGCGACATGGTAGATCACACGTCCGCTCGCCGGCGGCAGGTCGACGCCCCGGATCAGGTGAAGGAGAACGGTCTTTCCGGAACCGCTCCGGCCGATGATACCGACAATCTCCCCTTCTGCGACTTCAAAATTAATATTGTTGAGAGCCCGTTTCCCACCAAAATCCATGCAGAGGTTCTCGACTGTGATAAGCGCGGTCATAATATACTCCTTTGATATCTAAAGGTTAGTGTAGAGGTCAGATCATATTATCCTTTATATCGGAACAATTCCGTCTCCTGAAAGGTCCCTTATGAGAGGGACAACTTCCCTGACGCTCCCGACGATATAATCCGCCGCTTTGATGAGTTCGAGCGGTTTTTCCTTCGACTGCTGCGTTGAGAGGACGGCCACGTCCGCCCTCCTGAAGGCCTGAAGATCGTTGATGCCGTCCCCGACCATCACCACGGTGTCATAGCAGTTTTTGAGGTCCACAACGATCTGCGCCTTGATCGAGGGCGTGGCGATGCCGTGGACCTGGTCACGCGGGATGCCCAGGTGGTCGGCGATCCGTTCGAGTTTTGCCGCCCGGTCGCCGGAGGCGATGAACGTGGCGACCCCCATCGCATGGAGGTCGCTGATCGCCTCCTTCGCCCCATCGAACGGGCGCCCTCCCGAGGTGACGGTAAACTCGATCCCCTGCAGGGAAAGGCTGAGAATGGCCCCGGAGTCCATCACCACGAGAGATTCTTCTTTCAGGGTTCTCCACACATCCCTGATGCAGGACTGGAGGTCGCCGACACGGGCGTTTTTGTCCGAGTACAGGATCCGCGCCAGCTCTTCGTGGGGCGTGACCTGTCGGAGACAGGAGACGCCGAAGCCGATATTCTGCGCACAGAGATACGCGGAGAGGAGTTGATCGGGCGGCGCCCCGATCACGTTCCTGGAATGGGCGTTGAGGGCGACGAGCACCCGCGCCCGGTCGAGACAGGTGAGGACCGTCGTCTCGATGTCGGAGAGGATCTCCCCGGTGCGGACGTCCCGCGCCGTGCGGTAACTCCGCAGGAGCGTGCCGGCACTGTCGAATACTACTGCAACGGTCATGGGTGCACACAGGTAACGCTTATGTGATCGGGTATTCATCTACTCCATTAAAGTATGTTGCTGAATGAGACCGCAGAACAGATCAGGAGCATGGAGATTCGAGGAGCCGGCAGGATCGCCAGGAAGGCGGCGGCGGCACTCCGCGACCATGCGGCAGGACTGGAAACGCCCGATACCGCTTCGTTCGCGCGTTCCATGAAGGAAGCGGCAGATCTTCTCGTTGCCACCCGCCCGACGGCGGTCTCCCTCCCCAACGCCGTGCAAACGGTGATGCGTTCGTTCGAGGGGGCGGGCAGCGTCGCGGAGGCGAAGGCGGCCGTAAAAACGGCTGCGGATTCGTTCATCCTCTCGTCCAGGCACGCGGTGGAATGGATCGGCGAGATCGGGTCGCGTCACATCTCGGACGGCGACGTCATCCTCACCCACTGCAACTCCGAGGCGGCGCTCTCCTGCATCCTCGCCGCCCATGGCGAGGGAAAGGCGATCGAGGTCTTCGCCACCGAGGTGAGGCCGAGGAACCAGGGGCTCCTGACGATACGGGCCCTGAACGATGCGGGAATCCAGACCAATTTCATCGTGGACTCGGCGGTCAGAAGTTATATCAATGAGGTCGATCTGGTGATCACCGGGGCGGATGCGATCACCGTCAACGGGGCGGTGGTGAACAAGATCGGCACCTCGCAGATCGCCCTGGCCGCCCACGAGGCCAGGACGCCGATGCTGGTCGCCGCCGAGACCTACAAGTTCGCACCCAGAACGATCCTGGGGGAACGGATCGCGATCGAGGAGCGGGAGGCCGGCGAGGTGCTCGATCCGCGCATCGCCGCCGGTTTGCCGCACGTGCGGGTCAGAAACCCGGCCTTCGACGTGACCCCGGCCTCCTACGTCGACCTGATCGTGACCGAGGTGGGAGCGATCCCGCCGGCGATGGCCTATTGTATCATCAGGGACTATCTAGGCTGGGGAATTGGGGAGTTTCACAAGGAGTTTTCGATCGACCAGATGACAAAGGAGTGAGAATAATGCAGGACGTTGTTGCAACGTATTATTTCCGCCCGCGATCCGATACGATCCCGGCGGCGGCGGCACAGGCGATCGTCGAGGAAGAGACGACCGGGACATGGACCGAGATCACCACGACCACCGACTATGTCAGGCGTCTCGACGGCGAGGTGCTCTCCCTGGAGCCGACAGGGAACGGATATGTCACGCGGGTCCGTTACCCGGCAGAGATCTTCGAGGCCGGGAACATCCCGCAGTACCTTTCGGTGGTGGCGGGCAACCTCTTCGGGCTGGGCCGGCTGGAGGCCGTCCGCCTCCTCGACGTCGAGTTTCCCGACGAACTCGTCCCCTTCAGGGGGCCGAAGTTCGGGATCGAGGGGATCAGGCACCTGATCGGGACGACCGACCGGCCGCACGTCGGGACGATCATCAAGCCGAAGGTGGGCCTGAACCCGAAGGACACGGCAGAGGTGGCCTATCATGCGGCGCTCGGCGGGGTCGACCTGATCAAGGACGACGAGACCCTGACCGACCAGACGTTTTGCCGGCTGGACGAGCGTCTGCAGGCGGTGATGGCGATGCTCGACGAGGCGAAGAGCGAGACCGGCAGGCAGGTGCTGTATGCGGTGAACATCTCGGCGCGGGCCGACGAGATCGTGGAGCGGGCCGAGCATGCGATCGAGCTGGGCGCGAACATGGTGATGATCGACGTGATCACCTGCGGGTTCACCGCCCTCCAGGCCCTTGCCGAAGCCCCGTCGGTGCGGGTGCCGATACACGTCCACCGGACGATGCACGCAGCGCTCACGAGGAACCCCGAGCACGGGATCGCGATGCGCACGATCGCACGGATCGTGCGGATGCTCGGCGGCGACCAGCTCCACACCGGCACGGTCTCGGGCAAGATGAGCCACGATGTCTCCGAACTGAAGGGGGACAACGCGGTCCTCACCGACCCGTACTACGGCCTCAAGCCGACCTTCCCGGTGGCGAGCGGCGGCCTGCACCCGGGCAAGGTGGCGGCCGAACTCGAAAACCTGGGCACGAACATCGTGCTACAGGCCGGCGGCGGGATCCACGGCCACCCCGACGGCACCGAGGCCGGCGCCCGGGCGATGCGCCAGGCGGTGGACGCCTTCATGGCGGGCGTGCCGGCGGAGGAGTACGCAAGGGATCACTACGAGCTGGCGCGGGCGCTGGAGCGGTGGGGAAACCGCTGATCGCCCGGACCGTTCACTTTTTTCGGCGACGCCCGAACGATCGTTTGCAGGGCCCTGAGGGCAATCCGGAGACGATCTCGGACATGTGACTGCTCCCCCGACTGAAGTCGGGGGCATTCCGGGATGTTATCCCTGAGATTGCAGCCCCAATCTCATGATATTGATCGCCGCGTTCTGGCCG
>JASGMW010000016.1 GCA_030156225.1 Methanofollis sp. | reverse complement strand
GATCACCAACCACTACAACAACCGCCACTGCTACCCGACCCTCGCCATGATCGCAGCGAACACCGACTCGATCAAGATGGGCCCGGGCATCATGAACACCTTCACCGACACACCGGCGGCCATCGCGTCCTTCATGTGCACGCTGAACGAGATCTCCGACGGGCGCGCCGTACTCGGCATCGGCCCCGGCGACCTCTCGACCCTGCCGAAGCTTGCGATCCACGGCGAGAAGCCAGTCGCCCGCCTGAAGGAGGGGGTCGCCCAGATCCGCCGCCTCTGCGCAGGCGAAGAGGTCAAGAAGACCGGCGATATGGAGTTCTTCGACTACGACGGTGCGAAGCTCACCGGCGTCACCCTGCCCGGCAAGAAGGGCATCCCCGTATACATCGGCGCTCAGGGCCCCAAGATGCTCGAGCTCGCCGGTGAAATCGGCGAAGGCTCCCTGATCAACGCCTCCAACCCGAAAGACTTCGAGATCGCCATCCCCATGATCAAGAAGGCCGAGGAGGCCGCAGGCAGGAAAGGCCACGACGTCGGCGCCTACACCGCCATGTCCATCGACCAGAGCGAGAAAAAGGCCCGCAACGCCGCAAAGATCGTCGCCGCCTTCATCGCCGCCGGCTCCCCGCCCGCGCTGCTCCAGCGCCACGGCCTCGACCCCGGCAACGTCGCCAAGATCAAAGACGCCCTCGGACGCTTCGACTTCAAGGCCGTCGGCGGCCTCGTCGGCGACGCCGAGATCGACGCCTTCACCATCGCCGGAACTCCGGACATGGTCAGGCAGAAGTGTGACGACCTCAAGGCGGCCGGTGTCACCCAGATCATCTTCGGCTCCCCGCTGGGCCCGGACATGACCAACTCGATCCGCCTGCTCGGCAAGTACGTCGTCTGAAAAGACTGAACATTTCCTTCAGCCATTTTTCGGGAGGATCCGATCCATCCTCCTTTCGGGTGCATTTATCAACCCCGGCATCCCAGACCTTCTCCTGAAGATATGTTTTCCGTCGACCACTACGCGGACAGCCGGATCGAAGTCCGCCGGGAGACGCTGACCGGGATCAAATCGCGGATCAGCCCCGAAAGAATAAAACGGGGGATCAGCCCTTCCTATGTGGCGGCGCCAGGCGAATCATGTCCGTTCTGTCCGGGCCGGCTTGAAGTGGAGACGCCCGTCTTCGCGGACGGGAAACGGATCTGCCGCGGGGAGAGCGTCACGTTTCCGAACCTCTATCCCTTCGCCGCCCGGCATACCGTGACCGTGATCACCCGCGCCCATACCGTCGAGCATTTTACCGTCGATCAACTTGCCGACGCCCTCGCGGGCATATCCTCCTCCCTCCAGGGGCAGGCAGGCTACGCCTCGATAAACTGGAACTACCTCCCCTCGGCCGGGGCGAGCATCGCCCACCCCCACCTGCAGGGGATCGCCGACCCCGCGCCGACCACCCTTCAGGGCCGCTACATCAGGGCGTCGGCGGCCTACCGGCTGGAACGCGGCCGGCGGTACTGGGACGATTACGTGGATCTGGAGTCGGCCTCAGATCGGTTCCTCTTCACCGACGTCATCTCGTGGTTTGCAAACCCGGTACCGGTCGGCGAGCGGGAAGTCCGCGGCGTCCTCCCGGTCACCGCGGTGGACGAGGTCGGCACCTGCACGAGGCCCCTTGCCCGCGGCATCCTCAGGGTGATCGAGTGCTACCGCGCCCTCGGCACCCGTGCCTTCAATATGGCCGTCTATTTCGGGAAAAAATCCGACGAAGAGTATTTTTCTGCGTTCTGCTCGATCATTGCCAGGATCAACCCGAATCCGACCTCGATGACCGACTCGGCCTTCATGGAGCGTCTCCACTGCGAACCGGTGGTGATGACCCTGCCCGAGGAGTTCGGACGCTTCTTCAGGGAAAGGGTTGCATCGGATCGGTGCTGATCGAAACCCTGAAACGCACTCCGCCACGTTGCGGCCGATCGTTCCCATTGCCCGGACGAAACGATCGCGCACACGGGCAAAAAGCAAAAAAAGGTGAATTTCGGGTTACTCGGGCTTGGAGATCAGCGCCTTCTTGGAGACGATGACGCCGTCCTTCTTGTGGGGCTTGCGGATGATGCCGTCGCCGGCCTTCTCGATCTCGCGGGCCTCGTCGCAGAGCACGGCCGCCGCGCGCATCATCTCGTGGGCAGAGCAGACGATCGGGATATACTTCTCCCACTCCTTCGTCATGAAGCAGCCCTTGACGTTGACGCCGGCGACCGCCTGCGCGACCTCGTAGGCGGCGCGTGCCTTCGCCATGGCGTACGGGTTGGAGAACTCGCCGTCGACCGCCCTGTCTGAGGTCATGACGACCTTCGGGAGCACGAGGTCCGCGCCCTTCTTGCCTTCCTTGACCTGGTCGATGACCTTATCGAGTTCTGACTGGAGCTTGCGGAACGCACCGGTCAGGGCGAGCACCTTGACCAGGTTGCCGTTGTAGTCTGCCATCTCGACGGGGTCGAGGAACTCGCGGCGGGCGCCGATCATCGCGTCGGCCTTCATGATGATGTACCCGAACTTCGATTCCTTGAGATCGGCCCATTCCTTCTTCGTGGTCACGTCGTCCGTGATCACGACGACCGGGATGCCGGCGGCGGCAAGCTGCTCGCGGGCACCCGTGGGTCCGGGGAGCACGCCGTTCGGGGAGACGACGATACAGAAGTCAGGGCCGTATGTCTTCAGGTTGGTCACGACGCGATCGACGTCTGCGGGCTCGAGCTTCGTGCCCGAGGTGGCCATAAAGGTCTGCATATCTTCGCGGTCCGCGCGCTCGTCGAGGAGCAGTTCGGCCATGACGCCGCTCGCAATGTTGCCGAGTTTGGCAATTCCTACTTTAACTACCATCTATACACCTCTCAAATTTGAGAATAGACATACTATCGGTGAAATCTCATATAAAGATTGTGAATCCCCCGGCTGATCTGAAAATCTCCCGATGTTAAATAAAAGTGTTTAAGTCATCTGAGGTTAATTGATCTCTCTATGAAACAGGGGCTTCTCACCGACAGACAGAAGGAGGTGCTCAGGTACAGGAAAATGGGGCTTACCCAGCAGCAGGTGGCCGATATCATCGGCACCTCCAAGGCGAATGTCTGCACCATCGAGAAGGCGGCGTATGAAAATATCGAGAGGTCGAAAGAGACGCTCGAGTACCTGTACACCCTTGATTCTGAGCATCTCTGTACCATAAAGGCCGGCACCGATCTGTTCGACGCCTCGTCGACAGTCTTCGATGAGGCGGAAAAACTCGGCATCAAAGTAAAGTACAATACCATCGAACTGATCAATCGGATCCATGACTCGAACCCCGACCGCTTCAGGGCACGCTATGTCCGTGAAGACATCGAGGTCTACATCAATAAGGAAGGCGACCTCTTTTTCGGCTGAACCGATCCTCCCCCTTCCCTGCCGGCACATATGGGAAGGTTTATATTCACTTTTGAAGAATAATTAAAGAACCGGAGACGATGGTATCCTGTGCAACCGGACACAGAACAATGGCCGTACGGTGGTAAAATGGCCATTCTGTAACCGTTTGCCGGATAAAACGGTCTGCTCCCCATACGGGGGCAGGCTGTGATGCCCCGGCTGCCCCGAAAGGGTGCACAACCGAGAAGGACTCTCATCCAGTCCCAAGGAGATGACAGACGCTGGATCTGATCCGTGCATCGGGCCTCCGCCCGTGCAGGCGAGCCCGGCCGGCTTCGTGCCGGCATGCACAATGATCAGGATCTCTTCGCGAGACGAGGTATTCCGGTGCACACCGGAATGATCTCCATGACATGGAGACCGCGACCCACGGCACATCTCTCCCGACACCACCGCAGCAGGACTTCAGACGATCTGCTGTGCGGAGAAGCGTGCCCGTTCGAATCGTCCGCACCCCGGCAACGGGGTGAGGAGTGGGCCGGTCCCGGTTCGCAAGTGTTTGCGCAATCCTGAGCAGGAATCCTGGGATTCTCGGAGAGAACCAACGCAGAGGATTGATAGGAACATGGCGAATATACACAGGCCGCGCAGGGGTTCCCTCGCATACAGCCCGAGAAAGAGGGCAAAGAGCCAGGTGCCGAAGTACCAGTCCTGGCCTGAGCACACGGGCGAGCCCGTGCTCCAGGGTATTGCAGGCTACAAGGTAGGGATGACGCACGTCATCATGGTGGACGACCACAAGAGCAGCCCGACCGAAGGGCGCGAGATCATGGTCCCGGTCACCGTCGTCGAGGTCCCGAAGATGCGGGTCGCCGCGGTGCGCGCCTACGTCACCGACACCTACGGTCGCCACCCGCTGACCGAGGTATGGGCCGAAGACCTCGACCCGCTCCTTGCAAAACGGATCTCCCTGCCGAAAGAGCACGACCGCGAGGCCGTCCTCGGAGAGATCAGGACGCGCCTCGCCGCAGGCCAGGTCAGCGACATCGTTGTGCTGGTCCACACCCGGCCGGCCGCCACGACCGGCGTCCCCGGGAAAGCGCCCGAACTGATGGAGACCAGGATCGACGGCACCTCGATCGAAGACTGCTTCGACCTTGCCGCCTCGCTCCTCGGCAAAGAGATCGACCCCCTCTCCTTCGTATCCGAAGGTCAGTACGTCGACGTCACTGCCATCACGAAGGGCAGGGGAACCCAGGGTCCGGTCAAGCGCTGGGGCATCCAGGTCAGGAAGAGAAAACACTCTCGCGGCGGCAAAAAGCGTCACATCGGCAACCTCGGTCCCTGGCACCCGCACCACGTCAGGTGGCAGGTCCCGCAGATGGGCCAGATGGGCTACCAGCAGCGGACCGAATTCAACAAGCGGATCCTCAAGGTCGGCACCGACGGGTCTGCCGTCGTGCCGGCAGGCGGATTCCTCCACTACGGACTGGTGCGGAACCCATATATCATGATCAAGGGCTCGATCCCCGGGCCGGCCAAACGTCTCGTCCGTATTCGTCCGGCGATCCGGCAGGGCGAGCACGCCATCAGGGCGCCCTCCGTGAACTATGTCAGCGTGGAAAGCAAGCAGGGGTGATCAGGGATGAAAGCAAATGTCAGATCAATCGACGGCACGGTCATACGTGAGATAGAACTCCCGACAGTCTTCGACGAACCCTATCGCCCGGACCTGATCAAGAAGGCCGTCCTCTCCATCCAGAGTGCGCGGCTCCAGCCCCACGGCACACACCCGTTCGCAGGCATCAGGAGCTCGGCAGTCGGCTGGGGGTCAGGCCGCGGCGCATCGCACGTACCCCGTCTGAAGAACGGGTCGAGAGCCGCAAAGGTCCCGCAGGCCAGAGGCGGCCGTGCGGCGCACCCGCCGGTCACGGCAAAGATCCTGGTCAGGAAGATCAACAAACAGGAGAAATGGGCGGCCCTGCGTTCGGCCATCGCCGCAACCACGGTCCCCGAACTCGTAGCAGCCCGGGGCCACCGCTTCGAGGGTGAAGTACCCTTCGTCGTCGAAGAATCGTTCGAAACCCTTACGAAGACGGTCGACGTGATCGCCGCCCTCACCGCTCTCGGTGTCTATGCGGACGTCGAGCGCGCCAAAGAGAGCAAAAAGGTCAGGGCCGGCCGCGGCAAGATGCGTGGCCGCCGGTACAAACAGCGCAAGAGCGTTCTGATCGTCACCGGCGACGAACCGCTCCGTGCAGCCCGCAACCTCGCAGGCATCGACGTGGTCAGCGTCTTCGACCTCGACACCGAGATGCTTGCACCGGGCACGCACGCCGGCAGGCTGACTCTCTGGACAGAGAGCGCCCTTGCGAGGATGGAGTGATCTCGATGGTGCTCAGATATCCGTATGTGACGGAAAAGGCGATGATGGTGCTCGAAAACGAGAACAAACTTCAGATGCTCGTGCAGAACACCGCCACCAAGGACGATATCAGGCGCGAGATCGAGCAGGCCTTCGACCAGAAGGTTGCATCGGTGCGGACCCTGATGACGATGAAGGGCCGGAAGAAGGCGATCGTCAGCTTTGAAAACGACAAGGCCGCCGAGGAGATCCTCAGTCGGCTCGGTGTCATGTAAGGTGGTGAAGACATGGGACATAGAATTATCAGTCAGAATCGTGGGCGGGGCGGCCCGACCTACCGGTCACCATCCCACAAATATAAAGCCGAGTTGAAGCACGTCTGCAAGAATACCGAGGATCTGATCGGTCGGATCATCGATATCGAGCATGATCCGGCCCGTCACGCGCCGATCGCCCGCGTCGAGTTCGACGGCGGCAGAAAGGAATACGTCCTGGTGACCGAGGGCATGGGCGTCGGCGACGAAGTCGCCTGGGGTGCAGCCGCAAAGGTCCAGAATGGCAACACCCTGCTCCTGCGCGACATTCCGATCGGGGCCTACATCTGCAACATCGAGTCGCGGCCCAACGACGGCGGCAAATTCGTCCGCGCCAGCGGCGTTCAGGCAATGCTCGTCGGCAAAAACGCCGGCAAGGTAGCAATCCAGATGCCCAGCGGCAGGCAGAAGTGGTTCGGCGAGATGTGCATGGCCACGATCGGCATCGTTGCCGGCGGCGGACGCGGCGAGAAGCCCTTCGTCAAGGCAGGCAACAAATACCATAAACTGAAGTCGCAGGCCCAGAAGTGGCCCAGATCGTCCGGTGTAAAGATGAACGTCATCGACCACCCGTTCGGCGGCGGTGGCCACCAGCACTGCGGAAGGCCCAAGACGGTCTCCCGCGGCACGTCGCCGGGCAGAAAGGTCGGATCCATCGCTGCCCGCAGAACTGGCAGAACAAAGAAGTGAGGTGATTGAATGGCAAAAAAAACGCAGAAGCGGTTGCCGAGGCGGCGTGAAGAGTTCACCTACCGCGGCTACCGGATAGAAGAACTCCAGCAGATGGGGGCAAACGAACTCGTTTCCCTGATGCCGGCACGTGCCCGCCGCAAATTCACCCGCGGGCTTTCGAGAGATCATGAGAGCCTCCTTGCAAAGGTGCGCACCGACGACGATGCCGTCCGGACCCACCTGCGCGACATGATCATCATGCCCGAGATGGTCGGCAGGACGGTCGAGATCCACAACGGCAAGGAATTTATCGCCGTGGAACTTCAGCCCGAAGCGGTCTTCCACTACCTGGGCGAGTTCGCCCTGACCAGAAGGAGAGTCTCCCACGGAACGGCCGGCATCGGTGCGACCAGATCCTCCAAGTATGTACCCCTGAAGTGATGGCAATGGCAAGGACCGGATATTCACTGCAGATCGAGGGCGAAAACCTCGCTCGCGCCAGAGCGAACGAGCGCCCGGTTTCCCCGAAGCACTCCATTGAGATTGCCCGCTTTATCAGGGGCATGAAGGCCGACGCCGCCCTCGCATATCTTGAGGCCGTCGTCGCGAAGAAGAAAGCGATCCCGTTCAAGCGTTTCAACATGGACGTGGCCCACAAGAAGGGGCTCGTCGGCTGGGACGCCGGCAGATACCCCGTAAAGGCCTCCGGCGAGTTCATCGCCCTGATCAACCAGGCAAAGAAGAACGCCGATTACAGCGGGCTCGACGCCGAGAAACTCGTCATCGTCCACGCCGCCGCCAACCGCGGCCGCGCCGGGCGCAGCGTCTTCCCGCGTGCGATGGGACGGGCGACGCCGAAACGGCGCGAGACCGTGAACATCGAACTGATCCTCAGGGAGGTGGAGTAAGATGCCAATCGAACGGAAATTCGTCAGCGAAGGCGTCACCAGGGTCAGGGTCGAGAACTTCCTCTCCCGTGAACTCAAGCGCGCCGGCTACGGCGGCATGGACATCGTCCGCACGCCGATGGGCACGCAGGTAACGATCTTCGCCGAAAAGCCCGGCATCGTCATCGGGAAGGGGGGCAAGCTCGTCAGGCAGCTCACCCAGGACCTCTCGACCAACTTCAACCTCGAATCTCCGCAGGTCGAGGTCCAGCAGGTCCCAAACCCGAGCATGAACGCCCAGATCATGGCCGAACGTCTTGCCACCGCCCTTGAGCGCGGCTGGTACTTCAGAAAGGCCGGGCAGAGCACGATGCGCCGGGTCATGGAATCGGGCGCCCTCGGCTGTGAGATCGTGCTTTCAGGCAAACTGACCGGCTCCAGATCTCGCGTCGAGAAGTTCCTCGAAGGCTATGTCAAGCACTGCGGCGAGCCGAGCATCACGATCGTCGAGAAGGGCTATGCCATCGCCATCAAGAAACTGGGCATCATCGGCGTCCAGGTCAAGATCATACCGGGCGACGCCAGACTCCCTGACCGTTTTGAAGTGCTTCCGCCGAAGCAGTACCCCAGGGAGACGGTCGACGAGTCCGTCGACATCGGCGACGACGTCGATGCCGAGCTCGAAGAGTTTGAAGACACGGTCCCGGAGACCGGAATCGAGGGGGAACAGTAGATGGCGATCTTCAGGGCGCACGAAGTCCGTCAGCTCAGCAACGTCGAGCTTGACGAACAGCTCGAGAAATTGCGGATCGACCTGATGCAGGCCCGCGGCAAGGTCAGCGCCGGCGGCGCCCCGGAGAACCCCGGGCACATCCGCGTGGTGCGCAGGACGATCGCCCGCATCATCACCGAGCAGAACGCGCGGAGGGTCAAACAGGCATGATCGCCCCGCAGACCCTCCTCAGGCACGAACTCATCGGGCTTGCAGTCTCTCTGGTGAAGGCCGGAAATCCGACGCACGTCGGCATTTCGGGCCGGATTGTAGATGAGACTCGCAATATGCTGGTGATCCTTGCCCGTGACGGGGAAAAACGGGTGGAGAAGAAAGGCAGCGTCTTTCTCTTCACCCTCCCCGACGGGGCACGCGCCGAAGTGGACGGGTCTGCCCTTGTGGCACAGCCTGAAAAACGGATCAGCATGCGCAAAATGAAATAGAGGATAGATAATGGCGAGAAACATTGGGTTAAACGTCCCGCTTCCCGAAAGGGAATGCAGTGACGTGAATTGTCCGTTTCACGGCACCCTGCCGGTGCACGGCCAGGTGATCACCGGCAAGGTCGTGAGCAACCGTATGAACGGGACAGTCGTTGTCGGACGGGATTACCTCCACTTCGTGCAGAAGTACAACCGTTACGAGAAACGCTCCTCGAAATATCATGCTCACCTGCCGGGATGCATCGACGTTCAGATCGGCGACACCGTAAAGATCGCCGAGTGCCGCCCTCTTTCCAAGACGACGAACTTCGTTGTGGTCGAGGTGGTATGAAATGAAGGCAAAACTTTCCAGGATCCCGCGAGCGCTCCAGACCGGGACGCGGCTGATCTGCGCCGACAACACCGGTGCCAGGGTCGTCGAGGTCGTTTCGGTCGACGGCTACCACGGCGTCAGGAGGAGGCAGCCGAAGCTCGGTATCGGCGACGTGGCGACCGTCTCCGTCAAGAAGGGCACGCCCGACATGCGGCGCAAACTTATCAAGGCGGTCGTGATCAGGCAGAGAAAAGAGATGCGTCGGCCCAACGGCCTGCGTGTCGGCTTCGACGACAACGCCGTCGTGATCATCGACGAACGCGGCGAGCCGAAGGGCACCGAGATCAAAGGTCCGGTCGCCCGCGAGGTCGCCGAGCGGTTCCCGAAGATTGGCTCGACCGCCACGATCATCGTCTGAGGTGTGGTGTATGGTACGAATTGCAAGCAAGCAGCCAGGAAAACAGCGCAAGGCGCGCTATAACGCACCCATGCACCAGCGGAGCCTTTTCCTCTCCGCGCCTCTCAACCCGGCGCTGAGAGAAGAGTACAAAAAGCGCAGCATCCGTGTCGTCACCGGCGATACGGTGAAGGTGCTCCGCGGCGACCATGCCTGGACCGAGGGCGTCGTCGACGGTGTCAACACCAGGACCGGCACCCTGCTGGTCCACGGCGTCACCGTCACCAAGACCGACGGCACCGAGGTGCCCAGGCCGGTAAACGCCTCCAACGTGATGGTCACCAAACTGAATGTCAAAGACCCCCGCCGGGTGGCGAAGCTGGAGGAGAGGAAGTAAATGTCATATCATCTGAAGAGGCTGACGGCTCCGGTCTCCTGGCACATCGCCAGGAAAGAGGAGAAATTCGTCACAAAAACCAGCCCGGGTCCGCACAACGGCGCCGCAATGCCGGTCGCCGTCTGGCTCCGCGACAAGATGGAACTCGCCGGAAACATGAAGGAGGTCAGGCGCATCCTCAATCAGCGGCAGGTCATCGTGAACGGCAGGCCGGTCACCGACCCGAAGCTCGGCATCGGGATCTTCGATATCATCTCGATCCCGAAGCTCGGCAGGCACTACCGTGTTCTGATGGACAAGAAGGGCCGTCTGGTCACGATCGAGATCGACGCCGGGGCCGCAAAGACCCGTCTCTGCAAGATCCGGAACAAGCGTTCTCTCCGCGGCGGCCTGGTTCAGCTGAACCTCCTGTACGGTGCGAACCTCCTTGCAGACAACACCTACCGCCCGAAAGACTCCATCGTGGTCACCCTCGGTGACGGCGAGGACCGCTTTACGATCGTGGACCACTTCCCGTTCGCGGTCGGCAACATGGCGATGATCATCGGCGGAAAGCATTCCGGCAGGGTTGGCAGGATCGGCGAGATCCGTATCTCCGCCGGCAGCACACCCAACCGCGTGACCCTTGAGGACGAGACCGGGGAGACCTTCGAGACGATCGAGGAGTATGTCTTCATGATCGGCAGGGAAACGCCGGCAGTCGCAACATGGGGGATTGAGGACTGATGACGAATCCGATGCAGGCAGTCCACATCGACAAGGTCGTCGTCCACATGGGCGTCGGCGAAAGCGGTGACCGGCTCGTCAAGGGCGAGGATATCATCAGGGCGATCACCGGCGGGAATCCGGTCCGCTCGATTGCAAAGAAGACCCAGCCCGCGTTCGGGATCAGGAAGGGCGCACCCATCGGTGCGCGGGTGACCCTGCGGGGTGTAAAGGCCGAGGCGTTTGTCCAGACCGCCTTTAATATCATCGAGCACACCGTCAGTGCGTCGTCCTTCGACCGCGAGGGCAACTTCTCTTTCGGTATCGAGGAGCACACCGACTTTCCGGGCCAGAGTTACGATCCGCAGATCGGCATCTACGGGATGGACATCAACGTCACTCTCGAAAAGAACGGCGTGCGCATCGCCCGCAGAAGAATCGGGCCGCGCAAACTCCCGGCAAAACAGCGCGTCTCCCCTGAGGAAGCGATCGCCTTCCTGACTGAAAAATATGGCATGGAGGTGCAGTAATGGCAGATGAAGTACAGAAAAAGAAATTCGGACGCGGCGCAAACGAGTGCCGGATATGTGGCCGGAAACAGGGCCTTGTCCGCAGGTACAACATCATGTTCTGCCGGCAGTGTTTCCGTGAGTGGGCTCCCAGGATGGGCTTTAAGAAGATGAACTGAGGTGGAAAAATGGCACGACTGAATACAATTGCAGATGCGATGAGCGCCATCAAGAACGCCAGCGACGGCGGGAAGCCCTCAGTTACCATCGAGCCCGCAAGCAAACTTCTCGGCTCCATGCTCGGGATCATGAAGGAAAGCGGGTATATCGGGGAGTTCGAGTACGTCGAGGACGGCCGCGGCGGCCAGTTCGCAGTCGAACTGGTCGGCAGGATCAACCGGTGCGGTGCGATCACCCCCCGTTTCTCCACGACGGCCGGCGAGATGGAAGAATGGGAAAGCAGGTACCTCCCGGCAAAGGGGTTCGGTGTCCTGCTTCTCTCGACCTCGAAGGGCGTCATGTCGCACGAACAGGCACGCCGTGCCGGAATTGGCGGCGAACTCCTGGGGTTCGTCTACTGAGGTGACCAGGAAATGGTAGTTGAGAGAAGAGTTGCCATCCCTGCCGGTATCACGGCAGCCCTCACCGGGTTTACCCTGGTGGTGAAGGGCCAGAAGGGCGAACTCAGACGGGAGATGCGCTACCCGGGCGTCAACGTCGCCGTCGCCGACGGCGAGGTGGTCATCGCCACCGATTCGAGCAGGAAGCGGGTCGTCGCCATGGTCGGCACCTATGCCGCGCATGTCGGGAACATGTTCGAAGGTGTCGCAAAGGGTTACGAGTACAGGATGAAAGTGGTCTACTCCCACTTCCCGATCCAGCTCAAACTCAAGGGCGAGATCCTCGAGATCAATAACTTCCTGGGCGAGAAGCAGGCGAGATACGCCAGAATCCTGCCGGGCGTCAGGGTCACGATCGGCAACGACGAAGTGACCCTCGCCGGTATCGACAAGGAACTCGTCGGATCGACCTCCGCGAAGATTGAGCGGGCGACCAAAGTTCGCAAGCGCGACACGCGGGTCTTCCAGGACGGAATATACATCGTAGAAAAGGCGTGATGCAGATGGCAGACACAAAGATTCGATTAATTCGTGTCCGGTCGGCCAGGACCGGATGCACATTCCAGCGCCAGTGCCTCCACGCAAAGAAAAAGCTGAAAAACACCTGGAGAAGACCCCGCGGTCTTACCAGCAAGCAGCGGAGGCAATACAAAGCGAAGGGCGCCCACCCGCAGGCCGGTTACAATGCTCCGGCTGCGGTGCGCGGCATGCACCCGTCCGGCTACTTCGAGGTGCTCGTACACAATCCCTCCGACCTTGAGGGACTCGATGCGACCACCCTGGCGGTCAGGATCGCCGGCGGCGTGGGCAGAAAAAAGCGCGGCGAAATCCAGCAGAAGGCACTTGAGGCAGGCCTCAAGGTGCTGAACGCAAAGGATCTCGCGCCGGCAGCGGCAGCGGCGGTTGAAGAGGAGGATGAGGCTGATGAGTGATCTTTCGACGCAGAGGCGCATCGCGGCCGCCGTTCTGGACTGCGGTGTAAACCGCGTCTGGCTCGACCCGGCGCGTCTCTCCGACATTGAGGCGGCAATCTCCAGGAGCGAGATCCGCGAACTCGTCGCCGAGGGCGCCGTCAAGGCAAGCCCGGTAAAGGGAAACAGCCGCGGTCGCGCCCGTATCAGGGAAGCGAAGCGGTCGTACGGCCATAAGAAGGGTTACGGCCGCAGAAAAGGCAGTGCGGGTGCCCGCACCCCCTCGAAGAGGCACTGGATCATGAAGATCCGGGCGATCAGGTCGTCGCTGCGCGAGATGCGCGAGGACGGCACGGTCGACCGCCGCACCTACCGGATGCTCTATCGGAGAGCCGCAGGCGGACAGTTCAGAAGCAGGGCGCACATGAAAAGTCATGTGGATATGATGAAGGGGAGGACGGAGTAATATGGCAACAGGAGCACGGTATTTTGTTCCCTTCCGCAGGAGGAAGGAGGGCAGGACCGACTACCATGCGCGTACGAAACTCCTGCTCTCAGGGACCCCGCGGATGGTCGTTCGCAGAACCAACCGCCAGATCATCTGTCAGCTCGTGGTGCCGGGCGACCAGGGCGATCGGACTCTGGTCTCTGCGTATTCTACGGAGTTGAAGGCGTTCGGGTACGAGGGTTCGTTCTCGGCCACCCCGGCCGCATATCTGACCGGGATGCTCTTTGCGACAAAGGCGCTTGCAGCCGGTTATGACGAGGCGATCCTCGATATCGGGCTTGCACGGGCACAAAAAGGCGCCCGCGTCTTTGCCGCGCTGAAGGGTGCCGTCGAGGCCGGGTTTGAGATACCCCACGGCGACGCGGTTCTTCCCGACGACGGGAGGACCAGCGGGGCGGTCATTGCAGAGTTCGCTCCTGAAAGGGCCGGAAACCTGATAGAAAACGTTGAAGAAGTGGCAAAGGCCATCATGAAGGAGCAGTGACATGGCATACGAACAGCAGCCCTGGGTTCCGCTGACCGGCCTCGGCCAGGCGGTCGCAGCCGGCGAGATCAAGAGCATCGACGAGGTGCTTGAGAGCGGAAAGCCGATCAGGGAACCCCAGATCATCGATGCGTTCCTTTCAGACCTCGAAGACGAGGTCATCGACATTTCCATGGTCCAGAGGATGACCGACTCGGGTCGGCGCGTCAAGTTCAGAGCCGTGGTGATCGTCGGAAACCACAATGGGTACATCGGTTTCGGGCAGGGCAAAGATGCACAGGTAGGAAACGCGATCCGAAAGGCAATTGATGATGCAAAGACCAACGTCATCAAGGTACGCCGCGGCTGCGGGAGCTGGGAATGCGGGTGCAACACCCGACACTCGATCCCGATGCAGGTGAAGGGCAAGGCCGGGTCAGTCCGCGTCACCCTGATGCCGGCACCGCAGGGCATAGGGCTCGTCACCGGCGAGGTCGGCAAGAAGGTGCTCGACCTTGCAGGCGTCAGGGATGTCTGGGCGTTCTCGAGCGGGAACACCAGAACGACGATCAACTATGCCAAGGCTACCTTCAATGCGCTGAAGGCGACGAACATGATCAGGTCCGGGGGAGCAGAGTAAATGTATGCAGTAGTGCAGGTGCGCGGCGTCGTCAACACCCGTACCGAGATCAAGGACACGCTGAAGATGCTCCGCCTCCACCACATCAACCACTGTGTGATGGTCCCGGACACCCCGGCATACATGGGTATGATCCGGAAGGTCAAGGACTACATCGCATACGGTGAGGCGGACGAGAAGGTCGTGGCAACGATCCTCTCGACACGCGGCCGTCTGACCGGGAACCTGAAGCTCACCGACGAGTACGTCAGGGAGCACTCTCAGTTCTCAGGGATAGAGGAGTTTGCAGGAGCGCTCTGCCGGGGCGAGGCGACGATGCAGGACATCCCCGGTCTGAAGCCGGTCCTCCGTCTTCACCCCCCGAGAAAGGGTTTCCGGACGATCAAGCGCACCTTCCAGCAGGGCGGAGCGCTTGGAAACTATGGTGAGGAGATCAACGACCTTCTCTACAGGATGAGGTGAATGGAAATGCCCACGAACACACGCTCAAAATACCGCGGATCGCGGACCTGCGGCGGCGGCACCCATAAGAACCGCCGCGGCGCGGGGAACCGGGGCGGGAGAGGGAGAGCAGGACACCGGGATCACCGATGGAGCCACTTCCTCCTTGCAGGCGCGGTCCACAACGGGAAGAACGGTTTTGTCAACCCCCGCCGGGAGAAGGTATCGGTGCTGGATATCGGTGAAATCGATCAGATCGCCGGGTTCCTGGTCGAGGCCGGCGTTGCCGAGAACCAGGAAGGCGTCATCGCCATCGATCTCACCGACCTCGGCATCGAGAAGGTGCTTGGCGGCGGACAGGTCACCCATGCCCTGAAGACGACCGCGGCATCGTATTCCGCGCAGGCGAAAGACAAAATTGAGGCGGCAGGCGGTCAGGCACTGACTCCCTGAGCGTTTCAATTTTTTAGGTGGTACCATGGGGAATCTGCTGGATAGAATGGAACCTTTGCTTGCGGCGATGCCTGCAGTGAAGGCTCCGGAGGGTCACGTCCACTTCAAGAACAAACTGATGTGGACCGCTGCGATCTTATTGCTGTACTTCTTCCTGACAAACATACCTGTTTTCGGTCTCGATACCAGTTCGCAGGACGTGTTTCTGTACTTCCGCGCCCTTCTTGCCGGTACGAACGGATCGATCGTCCACCTCGGTATCGGGCCGATCGTCACGGCGTCTATCGTTCTGCAGCTCCTGAAAGGCGCGGATCTGATCCCGATCGACACCAGCGAGACGCGCGGCCAGGTGCTGTACATGGGTCTCCAGAAACTTCTCATCCTCGTCATGATCGTCCTTGAAGCGTTGCCAAACGTCTTCGGCGGATTCCTGCTCCCTGATCCAGCGATCGCCTCTGCGTTCTTCGGAGGGAACACCTTTGCACTTTCCTTCCTGATCTTCCTGCAGCTCTGTCTCGGCGGCGTGCTGATCTTCCTCATGGACGAGGTGGTCACCAAATGGGGTATCGGCTCGGGCGTCGGCCTTTTCATCGTCGCCGGGATCTCGCAGAGTCTGGTCAACGGCTTTCTCAACTGGACGGCAGTGTCTGACCCCTATCCGGTGGGCTTTATCCCGAGGCTGTTTGCCATCGGCATGTCGGGCGGGAATTATCTTCAGTACTTCGGGACCGATATACTGGCTTTCATCACGACGATCGCCATCTTCCTGATCGTCGTGTACGTGGAGTCGACGCGGATCGAAATACCGCTCGCCCATGCCCGCGTCCGCGGTGCACGGGCGCGTTTTCCCGTGAAACTGATCTATGCAAGCGTCCTGCCGATGATCCTGGTCCGCGTGCTGCAGGCGAATATCCAGATGATCGGCATGTTCCTCTCGAACGTCGGGATCACGGTCCTGGGCAGGTTCGACGGCCAGACGCCGGTGGACGGGCTGATGTGGTATCTTGCCCCGGTGAACGGTCCTTCCGACTGGATGTGGTGGGTGTCTGATCTCGGGCACGCTTCATGGGAGATCATCCTGCGCCTCGGCATCGATACGACGTTTATGGTCGTCGGCGGCGCGATCTTCGCGCTCTTCTGGATCAAGACCGCAGGTCTCGACTCCAAGGATGTCGCCCGGCAGATCCAGCTCTCCGGCATGCAGATCCCTGGTTATCGCCGGAATACGCAGGTGCTGATCAAATACCTCGATCGCTATATCCCCCGCGTCACGGTGATCGGCGGTGTCTTTATCGGGCTCCTGAGCGTGTTCGCAAACCTCTTTGGTGTGATAGGTTCAGTGAGTGGTACAGGATTGCTGCTGACCGTCAGCATTACATACCGCCTCTACGAAGAGATCGCGAGCGAACAGGTCATGGAGATGTATCCGTTCATGCGGCAGTTCTTTGGGAGAGAATAGATGGCTGGAAAGAGAGTGATCATTACCGGAGTCCCGGGCGTCGGGAAGACCACCGTCATTGAAGAGTCCATGAAACGCCTTGCAGAGGAGGATATCCCCTACAGGGCGGTCAATTTCGGCACCTGCATGTTCGAGACCGCAAAGACCGGGGGCTTTGTCGAGGACCGGGACCAGATGCGGCTGCTTGGCCGCGACGTCCAGAAGGATCTGCAGAAGCGTGCCGCCCGGCGGATCGGTTCGATGGAGGGGAACATCATCATCGATACCCACGCATCGGTGAAGACGCCGGCAGGCTATCTGCCCGGCCTTCCCGGGTGGGTGCTCACCGAGCTTCGCCCGGATACCGTCGTGCTTGTCGAGACCGACGAGGACCAGATCCTGATGCGCCGGATGGGCGACGAAAGCCGCCGGCGCGACGCCGAAGGGTGCCGCAGCATCGCCGAGCATCAGGCGTTCAACCGCGCCTTCGGGGCGTCGTATGCGATGATGACCGGGTGCACCGTCCAGATTGTCCGGAATGAGAACTTTCTGCTCGATCACGCGATCGATGCACTGGTTGCCGTGCTGAGGTGAGGATGGCGCTCAAAGATCATGGCGGCACGATCGCGATCATTTTCACCATGCTGATGATGCTCTCGTACGGCGTCCCTCCGATCAGGGAGGCTGTCGGCGGAGCGATGAACCTCCTCTTCGGCCCCTTGATCGATGAGTGGAAGGTTCCGTTTTTTGTGCTGATTATCATCCTGTCGGCGACCACAGCCCTGTACTCTTCGCTGATCCAGAAGTACACCATGGATTATGAGAAGATGCAGCGCGTCCAGGAGAAGATGAAGGTGTTCCAGGCGGAGTTCCGCGAGGCGCAGCTCGGCGGCGACGAGAAGAAACTCAAAAAGCTCGAGGCGAAGCGGGATCAGATGATGCAGGACCAGATGGAGCTTTCCAAGCAGCAGTTTAAGCCGATGGCCTATATCCTCCTGGTCTCGGTGCCGATCTTTTTCTGGCTTCTCTACCGCCTGCCCACGGTGACCCAGACGATGACCCTGCCTTTTGCCGGCATACTCGGTTTTCAGGAGATAGTCCTCGGCTTTTTCCCGGTCTGGATCCTCTGGTACATGATCTGCTCCCTGACGATCAGTCAGATGATCAGGAAAGCTCTCAATATCGGAGGGATGTGAGGTGCGGATCACCGTCAGCGGGCCGCCGGGGAGCGGCACCACGTCGCTTGCCAGGTATCTTGCCGAAAAACACGGTTACCGCGTGATTTCGGCCGGCGAGATGTTCAGGGCGCTGGCGCAGGAGCGCGGCATGTCGCTTGCCGCGTTTGGCACTCTTGCCGAGTCCGATCCTTCGGTAGACAGACTGATCGATGCGCGCCAGAAGGAGGCCGCCGAGTCCGCGGACGAGCTCATCGCCGAGGGGAGGCTTTCCGGCTGGATGGTGGGGAACGCCGATCTCAGGGTCTGGGTGAAGGCTTCTCCAGGGTGTCGCATCGGGCGCATCTCCGTGCGGGACAGCGAGGACGAGACGGCTGCCCGTCTTCACACCGAAGAGCGGGAGGCATCCGAGCGGACCCGGTATCTGTCATATTATGGGATCGATATCGACGATCTCTCGGTCTATGATCTGGTGATCAGCTCGGAGCGCTGGGAGGTCGAGGCCCTCGGGGCGATTGTGGATGCGGCGATCGCCGCATCCCCCTGCTGATCTTTTTTTCAGGCCTGTTGCGGCGATCCCGGGGAGAGCAGTGTCGCCCGTCGATCTGATCTCTGAGAAGAAGCGCGGAGGAGCCCGGGCTTCAGCGCTGTGTTCCGTCCGCACGTTCGTCATCAGGAGGGGCGACGATCGCGCAGACCCTGCCCACCTGTCCGTCGGTGAGCCTGACCTTGATCCCGTGCGGGTGGTGGGGAGAGTTTGTGAGGATCGCCGCGACGATGCCACGCGTTCTCTTTCCTGTTCTCTGATCGGCTTTTAAGACGATGTCCACGCTCAGACCGGGGCCGATATCGCGTCTCCACTCTCCGCTCATCGGCATCATGTTGGTATGAAAGGGCAAGAAGGTGATGATCCGCGGGGTAACCTGTCCTTTCCTTTCGTTCCGGGAGGGTTTCCCGGTCCCGCGTGTGCGGAGGTTGCGGCAATGTCGTCTGTTCGCCGAACGGACAGAATAATGCCTTGAAGAAGTGTTGGGGTGCTGGGTTTTGCGCCCGCCGTCCCGGTGCGGACGTTTGAGGAGAGGGTTTTTCCCTCTCCGGGGTGTCCGGGTCCGTGCAGCCTAAGTTTGCCACTTTGTTTTCCCTCACCCACTGAGATCATCCGATATCGTGATCTCAAACTTTCGAAATTTCGTTGGGAGAGAGACTTTGTGCCGGGTCGCCCCTGTTCCATCTGCTCACATCCGTTTCCTCGCCGGACGCAGGCTTCCTGATCTTGAACTCGGTCACCCTGTATCTGGAGACGGTGATGATCTCGGCGCTGATATTCGGCGTCATTCTCGCGGCCGCAGTCGGGGTTCGGAAACTGAGGGAGAGAGGGTAGGCGATGAAATTTCAGGGCGCTCTGGATCGAAAACGATACGGCGGCCGTCGTTTTTCCGGTCGACGAGAGGGAAGGGTGATCTCGATCATCATCAGGGAGGCGAAAGCGCCGCAAACACCCGCGCTCATGCACGTCTGGCGGACATGTAAATGATTGTGTCACAAATCGTATATGGAATTGAGAATATACTGGGGACGTGAATGCCCCTGCGGGGTGTCCCGCGGGAGATCGGGCACCTGAATCTGCATGCAAAGGCCCGGCCCCTCACGTACCCGGAGGCGATCGGGTTGTTGGGTGTCATCAGAGATAGCCGTTGCGGTCCGCCGGGAAAATAGTAGCGGGAGGCATAATAATGGAACGAAAAAAACCATTATGGAGAGGTACAGTACCAACTCTGGTGGTCATAGCATGTGTTGCCCTCGTAACAGCAGCGAGTGCTGGTTCAGGGGATGACAGTGACCTATCCAATCCAGAAGTCGGCGTAGAGTGGATTAACGAATATCAATTTCAGACAAAACTGGCATACTAATAATAAAATATGCATTTTACCCACAAATTTGACCCAACTGTCAAATTCTATTCAGATAGGAGTTACGCAGTTTGTCCAAATTGGTGGTTGTATTGAATTGACACATTCAATTTGTTGATACCATATGCTTTCCAAACCATTAAGATAGACTGCAGTCTGCGTAACTCCTATCAGACTGTTTTGGAGATTTTTGGGGTATGAAGCACCTCCAGAAGCCAAGTGGCAAACCTGGGGTGCAGAGCAGACCCGTCCTGATCTCTCTTATGTGGCCCGGGCGGATGTGCCGATCACCGAACGGATCTGCTCGAGCAGGATCGGGTGGATCATGGGTGCTCTGGCAAGGTCTTCAAGGGCGATACCGGCCTCGGTGTTTCCGTCGCGAGCCATCATGGCGAGGAAATCCACCGCGTAGCGCTGAATCTCGTTCACCATCGGTCCATTATCGCTCTTGACGGAAAGGTAGAGTTGAAGGACGTTTTCGTCGTCATAACGGTGCATAGCAGTCACCACACATCAGTACACGTATTACAATATATATTCTTCCGGTGTCAATGATTGTTGGTAAACTCTGCGCGTGGGCATTTCAGTCAGGCCGGGTAAATTTTTTAACGTTGCTGGAGAAATAGGTGTTTGAAGTGTTTAACTATGGGTGGATGTACAGAATCATTGCTTAACTCGGTCGAGCGCGACCTCAGAAAGACGTACAGATCCGAAGAGGGCTGGAGCCTTGAGCGCATTTCTGGGATGGACGATGCCCCTCTCTATACGCTGACCCGGCGGTGCCCCGGCACGGTGGAACGGGTGCTGGTGAATGTCAGGATCGCCGCGGCGGTCGGGACCGCGGAGTTCGGTCGTCTCGGGGAGATGGCGGCGCGCTGTGCCGAGAAGGGGATGCCGGCGAGCCGGGCCCTCCTGGTTGTCCCGCAGAACGTTACCCTGTCGGCAGACCCGGGGAACATCGACCTCTTTTATCTGCCCTCGTATTCGGTCAGGGGCGGCGAGGTGATCTGGTCGAAGAGCACCCTCTGGAAACCCGACGGCAGGTCTGTGTTTGAGGAAACATGAAGATCTCAATCTGATTTTCAGGTCAAATCGTTTTTTTCCCCATCCCTGCTCGCATCGGCGATCCTGAAGGCGGCGCTCTCCGGCGATGCGCTTTGTCCGTCCACGGCATCGTCGAAGCGTTCTCCTCGCCGCCTGTCCGCGATCCGTTCTGATCGTCTGTTATGGTCGATGGGTGAACCCCTGACGCCGCGCGGATGCTGCGGACACGGCGAAGCTTCCATCTCTGCCCGGCACAGAACATATGGGTATGCAGCAGGAGGAGCGATGCGTCCGGGTGAAGATCTGCGGGCTGACCGGACCTGAAGATGCCGCGGCGGCCGAGAGGGCCGGGGCGGACGCCGTGGGCGTGGTGATGTGTTCTGACTCGCCGCGCGCGGTCGCGGCCGACGATGCGCGTGCGATCTTCTCGGTCCTCGGACCGTTTACGGCGACGGTGGTTGTGACCCACACGGTTTTTCCGGAAGAGCTCGCCGGGATCCTTGCCCTGCGCCCGACGGCCGTCCAGATCACCCATCCCCACGAGGTGCCTGAGGATGCGGGCGTCAGGGTGATCAGGGTGGCGGGACGGGGCGGTCGGCTGCCTGCGGGCCGGACGGATGCGTATATCGTGGACGAGAGCTGCGGGACCGGCCGCGCGTTCGATCCCGTCTTTGCCCGGGCATTTGCCGGCCAGAGCCGGCTGCCGGTGATCCTTGCCGGCGGCCTGACCCCGGAGAATGTGGGGGCGGCGATCGCTGCCGTGCGGCCCTATGCGGTGGACGTCTGTTCAGGGGTGGAGACGGCGCCGGGCGTCAAGGACCACGACCTGATCAGGCGCTTTATCGCGGCCGCAAAGGGGGCGCGTTAAGAGTGGAGCACCTGCCTGAGCGCGTATCCCTGTGGTGTCAACTACCCCGCGCCTGTGTGGACGGGGCTTGAGACTCTCTCCTGTCGATCGTTCTCGTCCGGGCGGTTGACTGCACCCCTGCCCCTCCAGGTTATACCTGCAGGTGCCCCATCTCCGACCTGCGCTCACATCATACTCTGGAAAAACCCCGGGAGATGATCTCCACGCGGTAGGCCGCGAACATGGGGAGCAATCCCGTGCGATGAGGCGCGACACTCCGGGGGCACGCGCGTGGCGACGGCGGTGGACCGGCACGAAGAGCAAAAAAAGTTCTGGAGCATGTGATCTGGGTCAGGCGGCTCTATCTCCCGCCGACGCCGCCGCCGCCGAACCCACCGCCGCCACCGAAACCTCCTCCGCCGCCAAAGCCCCCGCCACCGCCGCCCGAGGACGGCGGGGAGAATGCGATGATCGGGACAAAGGCGACGTACATGCCCGAATAAAACGGCACCCCTGCCTCTGCGAAGGAGATGTGCAGATCCTTCATCGCCGCCTCGACCCGATCGCCGACACCGAGGGCGGTGCCGTATACCAGCCACTCGCCCCACATGGAGATGTCATCGGGGGTGTACTTCCTGATCTGCGCAAGGTCGGAGAGGAAACGGGTGAAGGCATCCCACTCCAGTTTCTCCCTGTAGTGGTCGCCCTTCCAGTGGCCGAAGAGCGTGGAGGGGAAGAGGAGGGCGACGACCACCTCAAGCATCGCAACCACCGAGAGGGCGATCGCCGGGAGAGCATGGTAGCCGGTCGCAGGCGCCATGACGACGACGAGGATGCTCAGACCGAGGAGGATGGCGCCCGGGAAGAGGAGCGGCGCGACAAGGGTCCGGCCGTCGGCGGCGTACTCCCTGGCGATGCGCCTGTCCACCGTGGAGAACAGCGCGTTCAGGCTGCTCTGGTACCTGACGACCTTTGCCTGTGCGGACCTCTGTCCCCTGGCCAGCGTCGCCATCTGTTCGAGAGCGGCGGTGTCGAGGGTGTCGCCGTCTGCCATGCCGTCGATGACGTTGAGCACCCGCTGCTCGTAGGCGTCGTCCGAGGTCTGCCTGTTGACGGTGATCAACATGCCCTTTCCGTCGGGCTTCTCCTTCACGGTCAGGGCGCCCGTTCTATGAAGGTCGAGCACGGTCGCATAAAACCCGTTCTCGTCGAAGTCGATCACGTCGCCCTTGAAGAGGAGGTTTACCTGCCAGGGCTTGAGTGCGGTGTTCGGGGTGAAACTGAGGTACTCCGGGACGGTGAAGGTCTTTTCCCGTCCCCGGCGCCGGTAGACGAAGAGGAGTACGAAGGGGAGTATGAGGACGAGGACGGCCGCAATGACGAAGAGGGTGAGGGCTGCCGAATAGGGGAGGTTGTACCAGAACGCACCCGACGCCGTCTGTCCCCCGACGTCGTCCACATATGTCGGGACGCCGTGCCGGTAGTCCTTTGCCGCCGTCAGGAGGAGTTCGACCGCGACGGGATCGTCTTCGGCGGCGTTCCCGGTGATCGTTATGGTGTCTCCGTCCCGCGCGACGTCCAGGCCCGGCGGGTAGGCATAGACCGTCTCGACCCCGGTCCAGTCAGGGAGGGTGATCGAGAGATGGCGGTACGGGATGTGCTCGCGCACGAGCTTCAGGTTGAGATGCGTATTCTTGTCGTCGTACTCGATCGGCGGCAGGACGGTGTAGCGGTACCCGACGGTGTAGGTCCCCGCGTCGAAGTACGCGGGGTGATAGATCCCGAGTTCGTTTGCGTAGGCGTTCCTCCGGATGAACTCCTTCTCGCTCTCGGTTGCGTCCGGGACGACGACGATCTCGCCCGAATTGTCTTTTGCATAGCCGACGACGCCTTCTGGCACGTCCATGCCGAGGTACCGGATGTGGGGGCTCGCCGTATCCGCAAAGGTCAGGTTGTCGTCGAAGTAGCGGAAGAGCATCCGATACTCGCCCGAAGCCGCGACGTCATAGGTGTAGCGCTCGACAAGGGTGCCGTTCTCGTACAGGACGGCCTGATAGTCGTCGACGACGAGGTCTCCCTCGAAGAGCGGTGGGAGCACCACTGCGGCGACGACGGCCAGGACGCCGAGACAGAGGGTGATCAGTAGCAGGGCAACGATCTGCCGGTTTTCGCTCAGCGGGACCACCTCAGAACGCGATCTTCGGCGCCTGCTCGATCTCTTTCTCAAACTCCAGATATTCGAGTTTTTTCATGTGCATGAAAGAGGCGATGATGTTCGAGGGGATGGTCTCGGTCATGGTATTGAGCTGCTGGGCGATGTTGTTGTAGGTGTAGCGCTGACGTGCGATCTCGTCCTCGATCTTCCTGATGGAGGACATCAGCTCCGAGACGGTCGCCTGCGTCTTCAGGTCGGGGTACGCCTCGGCGACGGCGAAGAGCCTGCCGACGATGGAGCGCGACTGACGCTCGACCTCGTTGAGGTCGCCGGGGTCTGCCCTGCCGACGCCCGCACGCATCTCGGTGACCTGTGTGAGGGTCTCTTTCTCGAATGCGGCGTAGCTCTTCACCGCCCCGAGAAGTTGCTCGATCTGGTCGAGGCGTTTTTTCATGGCGACCCTGATCTGCCCGAGCGTTGCCTCGCCCGAGTTCTTCAGGTTCATGAACCGGTTGTAGATGCTGATAAACCAGCCGACGACGGCGATGATGACGATAACAACGACGACGATGAGGATAATGGTAACAAAGTCCATCTGTTCACCCTGATGGAATGTCACGTTCCCGGGATAAGAAGATATGTCCTCCGGCCGGTTGTGTGTCTGGATTGCAGGCGGATTTCAGTGATATCGGCGACGGTGATCCTGACCGGCAGGGTCTGTAGCCGGTCCTCGCCTCCTGTGTTGCGTCTGGCCGCAGTGCCCTCCTGTCGCAACGAAAACTGTCGTTTGCACGTCCGATGTTATACGATATTTAAAAATCATCTGATCCGATGTGAATGATCGGTATATATATCTGACCGGATGGAGATCTGTGCATCTATCATCGGCCCGGAAACTCCCTGTCTGGAGATGGGAAGCGCCCGGAGATCTGTGAACGAGAGATGGAGTTGAGCGAAAGATGCGAGGGTTATTTCCGATTTCGTGTATCGCCGCGTTGTCGTGCATGACGGGCGCGGCTGTGAAGAATGGGGAAGCATGGGTGCGATCGACGCCTGCGGGCAGGGCGGCGGGTCTTCTCCTCATCCTGCTCCTGTTGCCGGTCGGCGCCGCCGCCGACCAGTATGTGGGCGGCATCCCGCTCACGACCGTCGAGAGCGGCGACGTATCAGGCGACCTCTGGTTCGACGCGGCCCCGGCTCCGGACTGGGGACAGACCGACGTGACCAGGAATTTCACGCTGCCTGCCGCGGCGGTGGCCGGGCAGGGCCGGATCACCTGGGCGCGCCTCTACGTTGCGGCGTATTGCGGGCATATGCAGAATGACAAGGCCTTTGCCATCACCAACAGGTTCGACGGGAACGGCGACGGCGTCTATGAAACGACCTGGGCCGAACCTGAAACATCCACTCCTTTTGCCGCCCTCCCGGTCGCATATCGGTATGTGGAAGACGGCGGCAACGACAACACGGCCCTGGGCGGCGGCCTTCATGATCCCTACAGGACGGTCAACGATCACATGAACCGGGTGACCAGCGACTACCTCATGTGGTACGACGTCACCGACCTCATACAGGGGCAGACCGTCGGGGTCAACGTAAACACCACCGGCTCCTATGACGGCCGGGTCAAATCGATCACCCTCGTCGTGGCGTACAATGACCCCGATTCCACCACCGAAACGAGGTACTGGGTAAACCAGGGGCACGACGTCTGCAGTTACTACTTCGAGGACTACTATGGGGAGGTTGCCGTGGGGACCACCGCGTTCAACACCGCCGGCCTCTCCAGCATCAGCTCGGCCACCCTGACCTCCGCCTACATGGCGAGCAACAACGGCCTGTACGGGTTCCCCACCGCCGAACAGAACTTTGACGCCGGCAGTAAAACCGGAGCGTTCACCAATCTCAATATGAACCGGACTCCGGACGTGCAGGGCCCGTACTCGGGCGTGATCTCATGGAACGTCACCGACAGCATCGACGGCAGCGGCGACGCTACCCTGGGCTATGCCCGCGACCTTTCCGGAACGGGTACAGCAGCCTTTTTCAAGATCCCGCTTGCATTCCTGGTGGTGAAGAGCCCGTTGCCGGTGTCGACGCCGGTCGCCGACTTCACGGCCAACGTGACGGGCGGCGACGCTCCCCTGACGGTCAGGTTCACCGATCTGTCGGCCAATGCTCCGACCGCGTGGTCCTGGGACTTCGGCGACAACGCGACCTCCGACGAGCAGCACCCGACGCACACCTATGCGGTGGAAGGCACCTACACGGTGTCGCTTACCGCCACGAACACCGCTGGCAGCGACACCGAGGTGAAGACCGACTGCATCGCCGTCACCACCGCTGTCCCCGACCTGACGGTTTCGACCCTCTCTTCCAACAACGGTGAAGTCTTCTCCGCCGCCGGCAACACCTACACCGCGAAGATCACCAACATCGGGACCGGCGACGCCGGCGCCTTCGCCGTCGGGTTCAACGTCAGCGGCGCCACCGGCAGCGTCTCCATCGACGGCCTCGCCGCCGGTGCGAACACCACCCTCACGTGGACCGACGGGACGATCCGCGACGCCGGTGCGACCGTCACGATCGCCGTCACCGCCGATGCAGAACACAACATCACCGAATCGAACGAAGACAACAACCTCAGAACCCTCGACGCTACCGTCGTCGCCAACGGCTACCGCGGCAAACGCTGGACCGGTGGGGCCGACCTCACGACCGCCGCTGTCTTCGACGTTCGCGGCGACCTGGTGTATTCGTCGGGCGACAGCGTCTACCTCAGTTCCAGCACCTGCCCGCACTGGACGACGTACGCCGTCAACTGGACCGCTGCGGATCTCTCGATCCCCGCGAACGCCACCATCGCCGCCGCCCGTCTCTACGTCCCGTACACCTGGGACAAGGGCCCGGTCTTCCCGGACAACGTCACCCTGACTTTCAACGATGCG
>JASGMW010000015.1 GCA_030156225.1 Methanofollis sp. | reverse complement strand
TTCATCCCCTCGGTGTAGGTCTGTACCGTCCGGTCGAGAAGATCGGTGTCGGGACAGTCCATCTTGAGGATGACAGTCTTTGCGGTGAGCACATATACTCATTTCACTCAAAAGCATTTAATGTTATGTGTGTGAGCCACAATTCCTCCCCGGCCTGAAGACCGGGGACTCCTTGCGGAGTTAGTTGAGATCGTCAACCCGTTCCGCGAGGAAAACCGGCCCGGGAGTACGGGCGATCTCGGGTGAACTGCCCCCAGCCTGCTGGCCCGGGGCTCGGTGAGTGCTGGGGTATAATACGATGAGAGTGCTGGGGTATAATACGATGAGTGTCTGAATATTATGTTTGATCGTGTGTCGTGAATATGGACGTGCCGATCCGTGTCTCTCCACGGCACCGGATCTCTCAGGACGGCTCTTGCAAGAGAGATAATGTTTCACCGTCTTGCGATCGAAGTCGGTCTCGGGATGCGTGTCGACCGCCATCTCTTTGCCCTCCCCGGAGAAAAACTGATGACATGGGGCACCGGCATCAGAGCGACACACCGTTCTCCTATCGGGTCGAATACGTACCGGGAACCCGGCGGATCGAGATCTTCGTCCGGGACAACAGGGACGTCGTCGTCCGTGCACCCCGCGGAACTCCCGTGGAGAAGATTCACGCCTTTGTACAGGAACATGCAGATACCGTCGTCCGGGACCTGAACCCGACGGCCCCCCCTCCTGATACCGATTCGTTCACGGCCCCGGGAAGAGCCATCCCCTTTTCCGTGGAGCGCCGCCCCCGCTGCCGGACCGTGACCGTCGAGGTGAGGGAAGGGGGGCGTGTCGTGGTGAAGACGCCGCCGGCAGCGACCCGGGAAGAGATCGTCGACGTCCTCCGCGCCCACGAGACATGGCTCCTGCGGACCCTGGCGATCGTGGAGAAAGGCGGCCTGCGGGGCGAGGAGCACGCCTCCGTTGTCGCGGGCGGGACGACCGTTCCGTACGTGATCGCCTACCGCTCCCGGGCGGTCAACCTCACCCTGAACATACTGCCCGACAACACCGTGCGCGTCACTGTCCCGGCCACCGTGTCGAAGGATGTGGTCCGTGCATTCGTCGAATCGCAGGCGGATTTCATCCATGAAAAGATCGCCGCCCCCGGAAGAACGCCGGCGCGCCAGTTTGCATTCGAGGACGGCGAAACGCTCCTCGTGCTCGGAAAAAAGGCGACCATCAGGGTCATCCAGGCAAACAATGGGCAGGGGGCATCGCTCGCAGGCGACACGCTCCTCGTCCCGGCCGATCGTCCTGTCCGGGAAACGGTGTCCGCATTTCTCCGGAGGACCACTTGGGCCGAGGTGAACCGGTATCTCCCGCGGTATGCCGGGGCGCTCCGGGTGGCCGTCCCCCAGATACACGTTCGCTCCTTGAAGACCTGCTGGGGGAACTGCAGGGCTGACTCGCGGATCGTCTTCAACGAACGACTTGCGATGCTCCCCACAGACCTCATCGAATATGTCGTCGCCCACGAACTCTGCCATATCCGCTACCCTCACCATCAAAAGACGTTTTACGACGCCCTCAGGACGGTCCTGCAGGATGCAGATGAACGAAAGGCGCGGATGAAGAATTACCACCCCTGCTGGGGAAAGGGCGATCCCCTCTGAATGCTGCGCAGCACGGGAGAGATGACCCCCGACGGGGGGAGCGGGCACCGTACGGAGACGGTATCGGACCTTCACCCGATCGGGAGAGGAGGCGCAGCGCCTGATATAGGGAAAGACGGCCTTCTGTCGTTTCGGCATGCAGATCTAACACAGAACAGCAACAGACCTGATCATGATCATTATATCACGTCAGGTAAAACCCTCTTCTGAATGGCACCACGGAGTTCGTCGGGCACCTGCCTGCTCTGCAGGGCCCCCGTAACAAAACGGGGGGCACTGAAACACGGCATGGAATGCCTCCAATCGTCAGGCTGGCCCACCGGAAAGAAATCATCGCTCCTCATCAGGATACAGGGGCGGGACGAAAAAAACTACTGGATGGTCGTTCTCGCACGGTACGATGCACTGCTCGCAGACCTCGACCAGTTGATCCGCGACGTATGGGTGGAGTGTTGCGGCCACCTCAGCGCCTTCCAGATCGGGGGAGTCTCCTACGCTTCGGACGATGAAGACTCAGAAAACACCATGAACGTTTTCCTTTCTGGAATCGTCTCTCCCGGCAGCGTGTTTTCCTATGACTACGACTTCGGCTCCACGACAACGCTGGAACTGAAGGTGATCGGGGAGACGCCGGTGGTCCCGCAGGAAGGCCTGCTCTGCCTGATCGCACGGAACGACCGGCCGACCATCCCCTGCGACCGTTGCGACGGTGCGGCCGAGTTCATCCTGACCGATATCGACGAGTGGGCCCCGATCTGTTATTGCCGCGCATGCCTCGCCTCGACCGACCCTGATCTGGAGTGTGTGGATATCATCGCCAACTCCCCGAGAAACGGCGTCTGTGGCTATTTTGAAGACCCGGTCGCCGCACTCCGCTGGTACCCCCCGGGATGGAGCGAGGAGGAGATCATTCCCGGAGATCTGGAGGAGTTTCTGGACTCCCTGGGCGCCGAAGATACGTCGTTCGACGATGATGCAGGGGTGCATGCCGCCATCGATCTCGTCAACCGGGAGATCGGGCTGGAGCTGGATGCGTTTTTCGAGGCAGAGGAAGCGGCATACGGATTGGAGGCTGCCGGCATGGCAGGGGAGAGTGTCCTGATGTTCTGCACCTTCATGTACAATCTTCACGGAGCAAAGGTCGGTGAGTGGGACGCCGGGTCTGTGCGCAGGTGCCTGATTGAAGATATGGCGCTGAACCCGATTTTCCCGGAAACCTGGTCGCAAAATGTCGTCCCGATCCTCTGTCGTTTCCTGACCCGGCTGGAGGCGTCCGGTCGCCTCACAAATGCTTCCGACCTCATTGCCGCCCTCAAAGAGGCGGAGCCAGCGTTTCTGGGAGCCGTCGACAGCCCTGAGAAGTACCGGAACCTTTTCAGACGCATCCTGGTGAATGCGCAGAAAACAGGAATTAACCTCAACGATATGGATGCGTTCCTCAATTTTGCGATGGGAGAAATCATCAAGATGGCCGGGATGGACCCTGACGATGAAAACATCCGCAAAGAATTGTCCGGCATGCTCAGGGACGACCGGCTGGAGGTCGGCTCCGACGACCTGCGCGCCGCCATGATCCTCATCAGGTGCGAGGAGTTCTGTGACCGGTTTGAAGACGAAACCGTCGTCGAGCGTTGCAAAGAGTTCATCATGGACCTGCTCGCCCATCCGGCCGCACCGCTCTCACGGGGAGACGGTGTTCTCTGGAGTGCGGCTCTCGTGTATGCGGCCTGCCGGGATGCGAACCTGATCAGGCCGGGAAGAGGGGGACCTCCACTGGCGCAGGAGATCGGCTCTTTCTTTAACCTTGAGGTGCCGTCGATCCGGACCAGGGTGACGGCGCTGAGAAAACTTCTCCCTGTACAGAAGACCGACTGAGAGGGCGGACGTCGTCAAAATCCCCTCAAAAAAAGTATCTATCAGGAGAACCGACTCTCCATCAGACGGGAGATACGCAAATGATCGTGATCGGGATCGATCCCGGACTGGCGAGGACCGGCTACGGCGTTCTCAGTACCGACGGCCGGTTTCCGGCGGCGCTGGCCTTCGGCTGTATCGAGACCGGCGGCGATCGCAGTCCGTCCGGGCGCCTGCTGGAGATCTATGAGCGGGTCTCGGCTCTCTTTGACGAACATGCGCCGGAATGCATCGTCCTGGAGGATCTGCCCCGGCCCGACGACGCCGCAGACGGCCTTGCCATCGCTCTCTGCCACATCAATATGGTGCGATAAGATGATCGCTCATCTCTCTGGAGAAGTAACGTCCGCCGGCGACCGGTGGGTGGTGATCGATGTCGGCGGCGTCGGCTATCTGGTGCAGGTGACAGAATCCGCGCTGCAGACGCTCGGGCAGACGCAGGGCCGCGTCATGGTGCACACCCATATGGTGGTCCGTGACGACGACATCCAGCTCTTCGGTTTTCTCCAGCCGAACGAACGGGAACTCTTCGCGATCCTGATCGGCGTCGCCGGGATCGGCCCCCAGATCGCCATGAACATCCTCTCCAGGATCTCGTTCGAGGATTTCGCGATCGCCATTCTCAACGATGACGAGCACGTGCTCACCAGGGTTCCCGGGATCGGGCCGAAGAGTGCGAAACGCCTGATCCTTGAGTTGAAGGAGAAGATGAAGAAGCGTGCGGAGACGCTGTCCGGCGGCAGACGCCTGGCCGAGTCCTGCGACGCCGCAAGCGCCCTGGTCTCGCTCGGATTTACCGCGCGGGAGGCGCAGGAGGCGGTCGACGCCGTCCTGCCCGGCCTGCCCGATCCGACTGTCCAGACCCTGATCAGGGCCGCTCTTGCCCGCCTGCGGGAGCGCGGATCGTCATGACAGATCGCCTTCCTTCCCCGGCGGTCCTCCCTGAAGAGCCGGACGACGCAGCGATCAGGCCGGCGCGTTTTGACGAATTCGTGGGCCAGCCGCAGATCAAAGAGACCCTCGCCATCGCGATCGCCGCCGCAAAAAAACGCGGGGAATCCCTCGATCACATCCTCTTTTCCGGGCCTCCCGGCCTCGGGAAGACGACCCTCGCCCAGATCATCGCACGGGAGATGGGGGTCGGGATCAGGGGCACCTCCGGCCCGGTCCTGGAAAAGCCCGGCGACCTCGCCGCCCAGCTGACGGCGCTCTCCAGCGGCGACATCCTCTTCATCGACGAGATCCATCGCTTGAACCCGGTGGTCGAGGAGATCCTCTACCCGGCGATGGAGGACTCCTGCATCGACGTGATGATCGGCGAAGGGCCGGGCGCACGCTCGGTCCGGCTCCCGCTTGAAGCGTTCACCCTGGTCGGCGCGACGACGAAGGTCGGGCTGCTCGGCTCTCCGCTCCGCGACCGGTTCGGCTTCATATTCCGCCTCAACCTCTATGAGGTGCCCGACCTCGTCAGGATCGTGCTGCGGAGCGCCGCCATCATGCAGACCCCCATCGATCGGGAGGGCGCGCTTGAGATCGCAAAGCGGAGTCGCGGGACACCCAGAATCGCCAACCGTCTGCTCAGAAGGGTGCGGGACTTCGCCATGGTCAGGGGGGACGGCAGCATCGATAGAGAGACGGCCGACCGAGCCCTGACCATGCTCGGCATCGACCGCCTGGGCCTCGACGACCTCGACCGGCGGATCCTCTCGGTGATCGCATATGATTTCGACGGCGGTCCGGTGGGCGTCAGGACGATCGCCATCTCGGTCGGCGAAGAGGTGCGGACGGTCGAAGAGGTCTACGAACCCTATCTGATCCAGATCGGTTTTATAAAACGGACGCCTCAGGGCCGGGAGACAACCGGGGCGGCCCGGCGGCATATCAAGTCTGCCTGAACATTTTGCAGCGGGGCGTCGGCGTTCCCGGTTCAGAAGGGATATATCTGATCGTGACATCGTAGATCGGTAATGGTGCTCGAAGAGACGCTGCTCCTCAGAGATATCGATGACGCACAGGAGATCGCCCGCACGCTCAAGGTCGCCGGCATGACGGTGCGCATCGCCAGATCGATGGAACTGGACCGCTCGGTGATGGTGACCGGTAAGGTTCAGGATTTCAGGGCTCTTTTCACCGAGGAGATCGGGCGGGTCGAAGATCCTGACCTGAAGGGGAGGTATGAACGCACGCTCGCCGAAGTCGAGAAGACGGCCGATGCCGTCGCCGCATTCATGGCCGAGCACCCTGTCGGCGAAGCGCTTCCCCCCAACACCGGAGAGGAACTCGTCAGGCCGGTTATGGCGGCCCTGCAGGAGGACGATGCCGACAATCCCCTTTCTGACGAGATCACTGAAAAATTCTTGAACTGGATCCGCGTACTCTCCCTGCTGCAGAGCAACGAACTGATCGAAAAGAGCGATGACGGGGTTGTGATCCTGCAGCGTCACGTCGACCCGGACGACCTCGTCATGCCCCTTCCCTTCGCTCTGTTCTATGAAATGGAGTCCGATTTGCTCGAAACGCATGGCATCAGGGCCGTGATGACGATCACCTCGGTGCCCGTCTGCTCTGTGGTGTTCGGTGCGGACGCAATCGCAGGGCTGGACCAGGAGGACGTCGACGATCTCGCCGCAGACCTGAAGATCGACGTGGAGAACTATGAGGAGTTCAGGGAGAATTTCGCCATCAAAAAGATTGTTCTGGAACAGATCCTTGCATGTCTTGAAGAACGCGGCACCGCTACGGCGATAGAGGTCTTTGAAACATTGAGGAGCGGTCCCACCGTCATGGCCGAGGGCAGTCTCTCCCTGAACATCGATATCGAGTATGTGAGAGAGGCGCTTGCCGACCTGCAGAAAGCCCGGGTGATCCGCAAGACCGGGGCGACGTTCAGGATCGTATAGGCCGACATGGTAAGTCTCTCTGCGCTGCTCTCCCTGAACCATCTTTTTGAGAGAGGTGAACGTCCAGGGCCGCGATCAGGATGTGTACCCAATAGGTTTTCGACCGGACGCTGCATCCTCAAAGAGCCTCAGGAGAAGGTACAGATCGGTTTTTTCCCCGGACACACGGGTTCTTCTGTTTACCGGTCTGCCTCCCCTGGCTGCTTCCGGGTTCTCCGGATCCCTGACGAGGCGAGGGAGCGGGTGTGAGCCAGCATCAGGTCTGTCCTGGTCAAAAACCCTGTCAGGTGTGCGGGGTCTTTGTCCCCGACGACCGGGAGGTGGTGGATGTTGTGCTCGATCATCATTCCGAGCGCCTCTTCAAGTGTACGACTCTCTTCGATCGTCACCGGAGCGCGGGTCATCCTCTCCCCGACCGACAGAGCGAGGCTGCCCTCGGCAAGGAGTTTGCGCACGTCCCGCGTGGTGATGATGCCGACAAGCCGGTCTCCGTCAAGAACAGGATAGCCGGTGTGCGTTGTGGCGGTGATCAGAGAGAAGACCTTTGTGCAGGTGTCGTCGGGCGAGAGAGTGATGACCGCGGGGGCGGGGATCATCGCCTCCTTCACCCGGATCGACTCCATGATGTCCACTTCGAACTCGCCCCGGTGGGCGCGGGACTGCGCCTTGCTCCGCACCTGCTCGACAAAGATCGTCTCCTCGCCGGTGAGCACGTAGGCCACGGCCACCGCTCCCATGGCAGGCACGAACAGGGAGAAGTTCCCGGTCATCTCGACGACCATGAGCATCACCGCGATCGGTGCGTTGGAGATGGCGCCGAAGAGGGCGATCATCCCGACGATCACAAAGCCGGGAACCAGTTCGATCGGGACGAGGGCAGGTGCGAGCATATGAAAGATCAGGCCGACCGCTCCCCCGACCGCCCCGCCGATCATCAGTCCGGGTGCGAAGACGCCGCCGCTCCCGCCCGAACCGATGGTCAGGGAGGTGGTGAGGATCTTGATGAATGGGATGACGATGAGGACGGAGAGGGGGAGCATGGAGTAGAGGGCCAGTTGAATGAAGCCATAGCCGGTGCCGAGGCCGGCAAGCCCCATGACTGCCGTATCCGGGGAGAGGTAGCAGAGCCCGACCACAAGGGCGCCGGTGACGAAGGCGCCGGAGAGGGGTTTGAAGTGTTTTGGGATGCCGTGTCGTTCAAAAAATCCTGAAAACACATTTCTGGTCCTGTAAAACGTCCTGATATAGAGGAGACCGAACCCGGCGCAGATCACGCCCAGGAAAAGAAAAAAAGGAAGCTGGGGAATGGTCCATTCCACCTTCACCGGCGAAAAGACCGGATCGAAGCCTTCGACCGTCCCGAAGATGGCATAACCAATGACCGAGGCAAGGAACCCCGGGACAATTGCATCGGATTCGAAATCGCGCGTGTAGAGCACTTCGGCTGCGAGGATGGCGCCGCCGAGGGGCGCCTTGAAGATTGTGCCTATGCCGGATCCGATGCCGGTGGCAATGGCAATCCGCCGTTCCTTTGCCGAAAGGCCGAGGTAATCGGCGACGAGCGACCCGAACCCGGCCGACATCTGTGCGGTCGGCCCCTCTCTCCCGGCACTCCCACCGGTCGAGATGGTGATGATGGCAGTGATAGCCTTGAGAAGAGGTACCCGACGCCGGATTCTTCCCTCGCCGTGGAACGCCTTGATCGCCGCATCGGTCCCATGCCCTTCGGCCTCCGGGGCGAAGGTGTAGACGAGGAGGCCGGAGAGCAGGCCGCCGAAACAGATCACCGGTAAAATGAGCCATGGTGTCTGCGGAGGGGACCAGAGGGCGATATCGGCGATGCTCTGCCCCTCCCCGGGAAGGTTGAATCCGACGAGCGTTTCCATGAAAAAGTGTGTCCCGAACTTGAGCCCCTCAAAGAAAAAGAGGGCGCCGACTCCCGAGATCACGCCGACAACGATGGCGATGAGGAAGATCCGCTGCGAAGGAGGGGCGTCGTCGGTCATGGTTCCGGCATAGAGGTTGCAGGACAAACCTGATAAAACGTATCACAATGTCCCGGCGTTTTCTCTGATGGGATATTGTGCGGCCTGAACGGGCGGCAACAGAGATTCTGCGCGCTCGTGCGGCAATCAGGAGATTTCAACATTTATCGTGTCGAAACAGGATCATGGCCGGGATCCTCCAGGATTCGTTTTATTAACTATCACAAAAAGTAGATCAAAAATGGTGTACTTCCCTGGCAGGCCGGATCAGGTCGGACGCTGTGAAGATCCGATTTTGCACCATCGTTTAGAAAGTCTTTAATAAGATTTCAAGAGAGTTTAATCTGACCTATACGAGAAAGACTTTATAGTGCTGTATAGGTAGGACGTTTAAGAGGTGTAAGAAAAATGGTGTTCCATCCTCCAGTAGCAATTATCGCGAAAGCGGGTGACGCAGGGAAGTACAAGACGTCCCTGCCCGCATGGAACATGATCCTGAGAGGGTTCATGGCAGGAGCCTATATCGGTATGGGTGCCGCTCTGGCAACCGTGTGCTCCACTGGCGTCGCTGCGACGCTCGGTGCGGGTATGGCAAAACTGATCCTTGGTGCGGTCTTCCCAGTCGGGCTTATTATCATCGTCCTTACCGGTGCCGAACTCTTCACCGGTGACGCAATGCTTGCCCCGATGGCTGCGTTTATCCACAAGGTATCGTGGGCAAGCGTGATCAACCTCTGGATCTGGGTCTATATCGGCAACCTCATCGGCTCGGTCGTCTATGCCTACATCATGGCAATGGGCCCCCTGACCTCATGGAGCGCTGCAGGTGTGGGTACCGCGACCTCCTTTGGTGTGACCGCCGTAAGCATTGCCGTGGGTAAAATATCGTATTTCGGCGGTGCAGCCATGTGGTCGCTCTTCCTTAAGGCAATCGCCTGTAACTGGCTTGTCAACCTGGCCATCCTCCTCGGTATCTGCGCCGACGACCTGATCGGCAAGTTCTTCGGCATCTGGTTCCCGATCATGGCCTTCGTTTCCTCCGGGTTCGAGCACTGTGTCGCAAACATGTACTTCATCCCGGCAGGTATCCTGACGGCACCCTATCTGACCGCTGAACAGGCCGCAGGCATCGGTGCAAACCTCATGAACCTGAACTGGGTGACCATGTGGACCAACAATATCATCCTCGCTACCATCGGCAACATTGTTGGCGGCCTGTTCTTCGTCGGTGTCCTGTACTGGGTCTCCTTCAAGAAAGAGATCGCCGCACTCAAGTAAACCGAGTGTACGATGCAAATTGGAAATGTCAACGTGCGGATGTCGGTCGTTACCCTGACCGTATCCGTATTTTTCACCATTGTGGTTCTGGCAACGTTTTTTGTCACATCTGATCGCTCGATTTTGATCTGGGGCATCCCGACCATCATCCTGTTGTTTGTCATACCGATGGCACTCAACTACATGAGCCAGCGTCAGTATGCCGATCTGATTCCGGTCTATGAGCAGGAAGCGAAGGATTACCGGATCAAAGCGATCAACATCGACATGCTGGGAAAACCGGTCAGGGTGCGCGGCGTCGTGGAGCGTTCGATGTTCCGCTTCCTGAACCGGCCGCAGTACGTGGTCGCCGACAAAAGCGGCGCGATCTCGGTGAAGATGTTCACCACGCCGCGGGAAGATGTGAGAGAAGGCGACATCGTCGAAGTGCTCGGCCTCATCATCCGTCGGTACATGGTGACCGGGGATCCGGTGATCAACTGCGTCTCGATCAGGAAGATAAAACCGCAGGAAAAGTAGGTTCCCGACTATTTTGCATGAAGGAGCGGGGGGCTCTAGGAAAAACCCCGTTGCAGTCCTTCATCGAGGGAAGATCGTCTCTTTCTGTTCAGGGTCCTGATATATTCGTCGAAGAGATGGATCCTGGTGCTCACCGGGAAGGGTATCTTCAGCGTGGAGATCACCGCCTCGCCGGTATCGAGGGTCTGGATCTCGGTGTCCATGCGGGACAGGTCCTGTTTTGCGCTGCTCCCTACGATCTCCCGGTCACCCCGGTCGCCGAGCCCCATCACCACGAAGGTGTTGAGCTGGGCGAGCACCCGGGGATCGATGTTTTTCGGCTGCTGGGTGACGACGCAGAGGCCGACCCCGAACTTCCGCCCCTCCATTGCCGCCTCGCGGAAGATCTGGGTCCGCCTCCCGCCGGCCCCGAGCACGCGCTGCGCCTCCTCGATGGCGATGAGCACCTGCGGGGGCTCCTGTTCGCGTGCGACGCCCCACTCCCGGTGGCGCTGCATGATCCGGCGGGCGATCACCGAAAGGACGAAGAGTTCGCTGCGCTCGCCCATCTTCGGGATGTCGACGAGCACCACCCGATTCTCTTCAAGAGCGGCGATGATCTCCTCGATCGACGAACCCGAGGGTTTCAGAAAGGCCGTGTTTGTCCGGGTGAGGATCTGGACATGGCGGGCGACCACCTTCAGGGTGCCCGGGTGGAAGCCGCGGAGCTGGCGGGCGGTCGCCGTATGGTCTTCAGGATACGTCTCTTCCTTTGCCGGATCGAAGGTATTGAAATCGGTATCCAGGAAAAATTCGATGAGCTCGGCGCCGTTCACATCTTCGAGCAGTTCAAGCACGTCGCGCTGGGCGTCTGAGTGGTCGAAGAGCAGGTTGAGATCAGAGGCCCTCACGTCGTCGTACGCGAGCCTGAGCCGACCGAACGAGTACTTTTTCACGCTCTTCTCTTCGATCGTGAAGACGGCGAGCCCGTCCCTCCCTGCGGTGTAGTGGATGAGCCCTCTGGTCGCTTCTCCTGTCGAAGAGCGCCCTCCTGTGGCGTACTCGCCGTGCGGGTCGACGATGAGCATCCCGAACTGCCGCGCCTTCATGCACGAGGCGCAGAAGACCTTCATGAAATTGCTCTTGCCCATGCCGGTCGTCGCAAACACTCCCATGTGCTGGGCCATCACCCGCGCATGGAGGGCGACCGGGACGCCATCCAGGACGCTCTGTCCGGTCTTCATCACGCCGACCTCGATCTCGCCCATCAGGCCGCGCAGGAATTCGAGGTCACCGGCGGTGGCGATCGAGACCCTGGAAAATTTTGCCGGGATGGTATTTGGCCTCCTGAACTTCTCCCCGCCGTCGAGGTAGCCGAGCGGCACCGCCTCGACGCCGAGGAAGACGTCTTCCCCGATATCGTAGAACCGGTTCGTATACGGACGGGTATCCCACTTCGGGTCCGCGAAGTTGCAGTCATGGCGAATCTCGGTGACCTTTCCGAAAAACGTGAGTTTTTTTACCTCGTCCTGTATTTTCAGGAGGTCGCCGACGCAGAGGAGTGCGTCGTGGGGAACGATGAAGCGGTACGAAAGGACGCTGGTGCCGATCAGCCTGAAGGCGGCGCTTTCTTTCTCAATAGCGTGCAAATTCATCATGCATGTCTCCGAAAAATTCCTGGTAATCGGTGTTCGTCATGCCCTGTCTCGCCATCGCTCCGATCATCTGCTGCCTCACGAACCCGGTCTGATCGGCGGTGATCGCAGCCATGCGGTGGGCGTCGAAGAGGGGGAATGGATAGCCGGTAACCCGCCCGTCGTCGGCGTAGGCGGCAAGGGCCGAGAAGGTCCTGACCGCTTCATCCGGGAAAGTGCCGACCGGCAGGTCCACCTTGAAGGGGTGCCGCGCACGCGGGTGAAGGCAGCCGACATAGGTCGCCCCGAAATCCCATTCCCGGTGACGGACACCGTCGCCGATCCCGGACGGAATCTCAAGGTACCACGGACCCGGGACGCCGATCCGGCGCGCCAGCGCCGCAGCGGCCGGGACGAGGGGAATGCCGTTTCCCCACGTCGATGCCGCTGCCTTCGTCACCGCCGCCACGAGAACGCCGCGCCCGGCGGCGCACCTGAGGATATCCATCAGGATGGGGCGGTGGCTCTCGTGGCTCACCCTGAGGGCGCCGTCGAGGAGGAGGACGTCGCCGGCGTCGAGGCTCTCTGCCAGACGAAGTGCGGTCCAGTACTCGAGGGTGTCCCGCAGGACGGAGGCGGCCTGAGACCGGTCCTCGTTGTCGAGTGGTTTTGCCGGGAGGGCGCCGTCGAAACATTCGGCATAGAGGGCGGGATATGCAGAGTTTTGCGGTTCAGGTCCGATCCTGAAGGCCCTGAGCGGGCTCTCCCCGGCATGCGCCCTCTCCCCGTCGATATAGGTGCTCTCGACCGCCCGTACGATTGCGACCGAGAAACTCCCCGAGGTCAGGACCGTGGCGTTGCTCCCGTCCACCGCGGAGACGTGGCCGGAAAATTCGGGAATGCAGGGACGAAAAGATGAGGCGTCGAACCCGCCGTCGGCGGCGAAACGTTCGGCGAGATCTGACGGGCGGATATGTTCCATCCATCCAAGGACGCCGGCAACGTCCTGAGGGTCGACCGGGATCATTCCGAGACCTCCACGTGGCTTTCCGGGCCGGGACCGGCCTCGACGCGGAGCGTCGTCTCGAACTCCTCCTGCACCTCGCCGACATGAGAGATGAGGAAGATCTGCGGGAAGTGCGCTTCCTGCGTCCGCAACGCACGTACGAGGTTGGCCCGCCGCTCCTCGTCCTGGCTTCCGAAGATTTCGTCGAAGATGAGGACGGTTGCGTCGCGGACGCTGCGCACCTCGGCGAGGTACCGGGAAAGGGCGATGCGCAGTGCGATCGCGATGTCGTCCTGTTCGCCGCCGGAAAACCGGTCGGCAGGGTAGTCCGCGCCCATATCGTTGATCAGGGGGGTGAAGTCCTCGTCGATGGAGACGGTATCGTAACGGCCGTCGGTGATCTCGCCGAGCACCTCGCCGACGACGCCTTCGAGGCGGCCCCGCACCACGCCGAGCAGGTAGGCGGCGTATTCCGAGACGAGGGAGCGGGCGAGTTTCAGGTGTTCGCGCTCTTCCTGGAGATCGGCCGTCTGCTGCTTCAACGCGCGGGCGCGCTCCAGTTTTCCGGCGAGGTCGGTCCGCACCTCTTCGAGATGGGCGAGGTCGCGCCTGTTTCCGGCAAGATCCTCTCGAAGCGCGGCGCACCGCTCCCCGGCCAGCCGAGCCTCCTCCTGCGTCGCCTGCAGCACCCCGGGATCGAACCCGAGGGCCAGGATGCCTGTTTCTGTCTCCTGAAGTTTTTGTTCTGCCTCGGCAATGGCCTTCCGCACCGTCGCCAGCCGTTCCTCCAGCGCCGGAAGATGGCCGGTGGCGATCCTGAGGTGAAGATAGCGTTCCTGACGGTTTCGGGCGGTTTCGGCTTCTTCTCTGAGTCGCCGATGCCGCTCCTCGTCATGGCCGATCCCTTCCATTGCGGTGCTGCACGCCTGTATAGCGAGGCGCTGCTCCTCGAAGCGGGCCCTGACAGCGGTGCGCTCCTCCTCGATCGCCGGCCGCCCGGCCAGCCGCGTCTCGGCCGCCAGACACTCCTTCCATGCTGCTTCGAGCCCGGTCTCCTCCTCCTGGAGATCGAGCATTTTTTCCGGGTGAAACCCGAGGGCCGCACGGTCTGCCGCGGCCAGATCGGTCTCGGCGAACGCGGCTTCGGCATCGAGGAGGAGCCGTTCGCGTTCCTCCGTCTTCTCCGGCAGGGCGGCGCACTCGCCCGAAAGCCGTTCGCAACGCTTTTTCAATGCTTCGAGGGCGGCGCACCGCTCCTGGACCGCCCGGTGCCGCTCCGGGGCGTAGCCCTGAGACCCGAGGACAGAGAGCGCCCCGTCTTCTGCCGAGACAGCTCTCTGGAGGTGCTCGATGCGCTCCAGTCTGGTGCGCATCCCTTCTTCGAGGGCGGCGATCTCCCTGGCGCGGACCCCGGCGGTGCGGGCCGCGTCGGCGAGGGCCGCGCGGCGCCCGGCGAGTTCGCCGCGTTCCCGTGTCAACGCGCCGATGCATGTGTCCCGCGCCCTGATTGCGTCGGCGATCTCCCCGGCCTTCGCGGAGAGATCGGCGAGGAGGGTGTCGTAATGGTCGTGGAGCGGCCGATGGCAGGTGGGGCACGGGGAGTCCGGACCGACGGCCCTGAGATCTTCGATGTTTCCGGCCGTCTCCTCCTGCGCCTTTGCGAGGGCTTCTCTCCCGGACACCGCCCTGACAAGATCTTCCGAGACCGCACCGAGAGCGGCATCGGTCTGCTTGATCCCGGCATCGAGGTCTCCGAACGCCCGGAGTTCCTCCTGGAGGGGGGCGCACTCGTCCCTGAGCCCGGCGCACGCCTTCTCCTCGGCTCCGATCTCTTCCATGAGCCTGGCGATCTCCTGCATATGCGCCGCCTCGGCGGCGATCGACTCGTAGTCTGCGGTCTCGGAGACCAGCGCCTCGAACTCGCCGCGTTTTTTCTCGAGGATCTCGATCTCCGCGTTGAGCGAGGCGAGGGATCGCTCGATCCCGCGCACCCGCTCCCCGGCCGCGCCGATTCTGGCCTGGAGATCGCGGTCGCGCCTCTCCTTCTGCCGCTGCTCTGCGAGGCACCGTCTCACCTCTTCCAATCGCTGCACTGCGGGCCTTAGCGCTTCGAGTCTGGCCGCGTCGGCGTCGAGGCGTGAAAGGGCGGCATCGAGGGCGTCGAGGCGCGTTTTCGTCTCCTCGGCCCGGGACAGAAGATCAGAGAGCCGTTCTGCACAGCGTTCGTGGGCCCGCCGCCGTTCTTCGGCGGCCTCGAACGCTTCAATGACCTCGCGGTCGCGCCCCTCCCCTGCGGCAAGTTCCTCGCACTCGGCAAGGTTTGCGGCGCACGCCTCGATCTGTGCGGCGAGTCGGGCGCACTCGTCCCTGAGCGCCGACACCTCCCGTTCGCCGGCCTGCCGCTCTTCGTTCAGGCGCAGATGGACGCGCCCGGTCTCTTCAAGGGTGCGGAGCCGCTGCCCGAGCGCCGTCCCGGCCTCCTCTTCCCGGCCGAGACGCGCGTCGGTCTCTGCGATCTCGGCGGCGGCGGCCCTGACCTGCTCTCCTGTCTCTTCGAGCCGCCCGGCCGTCGCCTCCTCGTCGACCTCCTGCAGCCGCCCGCCGATCTGGTCGAGATCGCGCTCGACCAGATCGAGCCGTTCTTTCAGGGCGGCAAGCCCTTCGTCCCTGAGATGGTCGATCCCGAGCACGCGCATGAACCACTCCTTTCTCTTGCCTGGCTGTCTGTCCAGGAGAGAGAGCAGATCTTTCTGGGCGGCAAACACCGTGTGCCTGAAATCTTCGGGCCCCATTCCCAGGATCCGCCTGATCTGGAGGGCGACGTCGCTCACCCCGTCGGCCAGCTGCGCACCCGCCATGAAGAGTGCGGCGTCGTGCTGGACCGAGGCATCGGTCCGACGGTAGGTCCGTCTGACCGTGTACTCCACGCCGCCGACCGAAAAATCGAGGCGGACCTCGCAGCGTTCCTTCGGGCCGGCAAACGACGAGACGATATAGGCCGCCCCGGTCCCGCCCTGGAGGCCGTACAGGGCGAAGACGATCGCCTCCACGATGGTGCTCTTTCCCGCGCCGTTGTTCCCGACGATGCCGGTGATCCCGTCGGTGAACCTGATCTCCTCCTCGCGGTAACGCTTGAAGTTGTGCAGGACGAGCCTATGCAGGAGCATCGTCGGCCTCCGCGTGCCTGAGGATCGCCCGTTTCAGCGCCTCCCCGCCCATCCTGAGCACATACTCCTCCTGCCGTTTCGGGAGGTTTTTTCCCTGCACAAACCGCCCGAACTCGTCCACATAATCGATCCCGATCAGGTCGTCTCCTGAGAAACGCCGGCTGTCCTCCTCAGGCGCGACCACGCGCAGCCTGAGGTCGAGGAGGCGGCCGGCGATCCCTGCCAGCGCCCGCCTGCCCAGCTGCCGCTGGGTCTCGCGCCGCATGCCGTCGAGGGTCAGTTCGCACATCACATGCTCCTCCCTGACGCCCTCGATCTTTTCGGCGACGGCGTCGGCGACCTCTTCGGCCGAGAGATCGGCACATCTGATCGTGCCGAGATCGAGCATCGGCGTCTTTTGCAGGTCGAGATGCTTCACGCTGCCGGTGGCGGTGTCCACGACAAGGCCACCCTTTACGTCCTTTCGCTCGCCGTAGGTGCAGTGCTCGATGGAGCCGCTGTACCAGGCGTTGTCCGCAATCTGCACCTGGCCGTGGTAATGCCCGAGGGCGATGTAGTCGAAGTCGTCTGCGATCATCGCCGCGTCGATCTCGTGCTCGGCGACGGTATGGAGGCGGTGCTCCTTCAGCATCGAGGCGAGTCCGTGGGTGACCAGCACGTTGGCGGTGGAGGAGCGGCGTTCGATCCCGTCGAATGCCCGCCGGTAGTCGGATGCCTCCAGCATGTTGGGGATGAGGTGGAAGGTCGTATCCCCGGCCTCGACCGCCTCGTACCGGTAGCGGTATGCGGCATGGATCTCGGCGCCGTGGTATGCGAGGACCGCGAAGGGGGACTCGGTATAGCGGGTCTTCGCCATTGAGTGGTTGCCGGCGATGACGACGAGGGGCACTCCGGCATCCTGCAGGAGATCGAGGGCCTCAAGCACTGTCGTATAGGCCCGGGTCTTCGGCTTGACCGTATGGAAGAGATCGCCGGCATGGACGACGACGTCAGGCCGCTCTTTCAGGATCTGCCGCACCGCCGCGAGAAAATTCTCATAGATCAACCGCTCCCGGAGATTCATCCCGGTGGAGTCCAGTTTATTGAAGGCAGCGAGGCCGAGGTGCGTGTCGGCGATATGGATGAATTTCATGCCATGGATCCCTCATCAGACGTTAATATAAAGATCGCCCCGTGCATCCCGAAAGTGGCGCGCCCGGCGTCACCACTATCTATGGCCGGGGTGCAATATGAGGGTGGTGATGTTGTGACACAGCGGTGCGTGGACGCGATCTTTCAGGCCCTGTTTCTCCTGACCGACCTTCGGGCGCTGATGCGGGAAACGGCGCCCCGTCATGATCTCGACGAGGAGCAGCGGGCCAGAGCCGCAACAGCGGTGGAAAAACTGAAAAAGCAGATCGGCATCCTGGAGCAGGAGTTGAGCGGATGAAGTGCACACCCGGGATCGAGCTCCGCGACCTTGAGGAGATGAACATCAATATCGACCCGATCCAGGCGGGCGGGCGGCTGACTGCCGACGCGATGAAGGCGGTGATCGCCTACGGCGACGGCTACTCGGTCTGCGACAACTGCAGAAAACCGTTCAGGCTCGACTATATCGAAAAGCCGCCCATCGCAACGTTCCACGACGACCTCGCCGCGTTCGTCGGGATGGACGAGGCGCGGGTCGTTCCCGGGGCGCGAAGGGGCTTTCAGGCCGTCACCGGCACCTATGTGCAGAAAGGCGACCCGGTGCTCCTCACCGCCCTCTCGCACTACACCGAGTTCGTCGCCATCGAGAACGCCGGGGGGGTTCCGCAGGAGATCCCGAAGGACGATCTGAATATCATCAGGGCCGATGCGGCGGCCGAACGGATCGAGGAGGTGAGCCGCACCTTCGGCCGGCCTCCGGCCCTGCTCTTTATCGATCATGTCGACTACCAGTTCGGCAACTGTCACGAGGTGCGGGAGATCGCGCGGGCGGCGCACCGGTACGACATCCCTGTCCTGCTCAACGGCGCCTATACGGTCGGGACGATGCCGGTGGACGGCAAGGACCTGGGTGTCGACTTCGTCGTCGGCTCGGGCCACAAGAGCATGGCCGCACCCGCCCCTTCGGGCGTGCTTGCGACGACCGCGGAACGGGCGGGAGAGGTATTCAGGACGACGCAGGCGAGAGGCGATCTCACCGGCCGGACCTTCGGGATCAAGGAGGTGGAGATGATGGGCTGCACCCTGATGGGCGCGACCCTCATGGGCATGATGGCCTCCTTTCCGCACGTGCGGGAGCGGGTGAACCGCTGGGACGAGGAGCTGGCGAACGGCAGGATCGTCGTCGACGCCCTCAGGTCGGTCGAGGGCACGGTCGTACGGTCGGAGATGCCCCGCCGCCACACCCTGACCAGGGTCGACGCCACGGCGTCGTTCGACCGGGTGGCCGGGCGCCATAAAAAACGCGGTTTTTTCCTCTCCTCCGCCCTGAAAAAAAGAGGTATCGTCGGCGTCATCCCGGGAGCGACGAAGGTATGGAAGTTCAACACCTACGGGCTTTCCCGCGCGCAGGCAGAATACGTGGCCGCCGCTTATGTCGAGATCGCGGAGGAGAACGGGCTTTCCGTTGCCCCTCCGGATGAGCGGGCCTGAACTTCCCTTTTCGTCTCTATTTCTCTCTGACGATCCTTCCGTTGATCGCCCTGACGGACCGCAGCGAGGCGAGGGCGCCAGCGACAAGTCCGTCCAGATCGATCTTCTCCTCGTTCTTCTTGATCGCCGCAAGGCCGGCTCGCGTCGCCGGGCGTTTCGGCACGGCCAGGCAGGCAAGGTCGCCCGCGTCCTCGTCGAAGGTGCCGATCCGCCTGGCGATCTCGATCACCTCGGTCTTCTCGTAGGTGATGAGGGGGCGCAACACCGGCATGGTGGCGGCCGCCTCGATCACCCCCATATTCACCAGCGTCTGAGAGGCGACCTGACCCAGGTTGTCCCCGGTAACAATGGCGAACGCTCCTTTCCGCCTGGCGACGGCATCGGCCGTCCTGAACATGAAGCGCTTGCAGAGGAGGCAGCGGTAGCGGGGCTCGGCCGCCGCGGTCATGGCGTCGAAGAACGGCTCCATGTCGGCGACGATCAGGTCGAGAGGATGGCCCATGCACCAGGTCGAGAGAGCGGCGTGGTGTCTGAGCACGGCGTCCCTGACCTGCTCCCCCTGCCACCGCCCGCCGTCGAGGCTGAGATTGGTGAGCGTGCACCCCCGGCGCATCGTCAGCCAGCCCGCCACCGGCGAGTCGATGCCCGCCGAGAGGAGGGAGAGCACCCGTTCCTGTGTCCCGAAGGGAAGCCCGCGCGGCGCCGGGATCCGCTCGTCGTAGATCAGGCCCCCGTACGGCCTGGCCTCGACGAAGATCTCGTAGTCCGGGTGCGTGAGGTCGACGGAGAGACCGGGGATCGCCTCGTAGATCGTGCTCCCCACCTCCGCCCCGATCTGCTGGCTGGTATACCCCTCCACGCCCTCGCGCCGGGCGCGGACCGCAAAGGTCATCCCGGCCCGCAGACGGGAGCGCGCCCGTTCGAGGGCCGCCTCGCCCATCTCCGCAATGCCTGTCCCGGTCCGGGTGCAGACGGCGACATCCACGACGCCGAAGGTCAGGGCGGCGACGCGGGCGATCCCGTCGGGATCCGGGCCGTGGATCAGGATCCGGTCCCGATGCATCTCGACCTCGTGCACGAGTCCTGACGCTGTGAGGGCCTTCTCCAGATTCCGCCTGAGCGTCTCCATGAATATTCGTTTGACGCCCTCACTCTTGAGGAACAACTCCCCGAACCGCACCAGCACCGTGCCCATTTATCCGTCTCCGATCGAGATCTCGTCAAAACCGAGGGCCCGTATTCTTGGAAGCAACGCGTGTGCCTCCTTCTCAAATTCTTTCGGCACCTCGATTCTGGCCGTTTCCCCTGTGACCCTGACCCGCACCCGGCCCGAAATCTTCTCCCTGAGGATGACCTCCGCCGCATCGACCTTCAGGAGCGTCGCCGGCGTCACCTCCTCGCCTTCGGGCAGGCGGGTCGCAAGGCATGACGAGGAAGGGCGGACCGGGAGCCCCCATGCCAGGGCAAGATCGACGATCTCCTCTTTTCCCATCCCGCAGACTGCAAACGGGCTGACGACACCGAGCTCCTGCAGGGCCCTGACGCCCGGCCGGTCGCCGGGTTCGTCCCCGGCATGGGTGCCGTCGGCGACGAAGGCATAGCCGTGCGCCCGCGCCCATCCGATGACCGCCTCCATCATCAGCCGCTTGCAGACATAGCAGCGGTCCCGCGCGTTGAATCGCACCGCATCGACGGCGAACATATCGACGTGCAGGAGCGTGTGCCCGATGCCGAGCGCCGCTGCCGTTTTTGCCGCCAGCGCCGCTTCGCCGGAAGGGGCGAGCCCGGTCTCCACGGTCACTGCAGCCGCCGGCGCTCCGGCCCTGACCGTGGCCGCCAGCAGTACGGCGCTGTCTGTTCCACCGGAGAGGGCGACGACCAGCGGCGCGTGATCGGCGAGATATGTTCTGAGGCAGTCCGGGAGCATTGGCGATGTATGGGTGTTGCGACCTGAAATATTCCTGTGGCTTTGCGACACCGGTTCACGCATCCTTCAGGCTTGCGAGATACCGCTCCACGGCCTCCCTGGCGGTCACTTTCGGGATATATACGAGGTCGATCCCCTCCTCTCCGAATATCTCCTCGGCGTGGGGGCCGAAGTGACCGGCGGCGACGGCATCCACCCCCTCCTCCAGCGCCCATTCGGCGGCGGCGATCCCGGCGCCGTGCGCCGCCCGCCGGCGGTCGTTTGCCGCGACCCTGACGGCGGCGATCTCCTCTCCATCGACGTCGACGAGGGTGAACGTCTCGCCCCGTCCGAAGTCCGTGGCCACGATCGCCTCAAGCCCCCCTTCTCCGTCGGTGGCGACTGCAATCTTCATATCAACCTCTTTTCTATCCATCGGATAAAGTGGTTGCGCCGTCGGAAGAGTGAGATAATCACCCGTGCTCGCTGCTCCCGTATAGAAAATTCTTTAATTCGAGGTCGTCAACCTCTATGACAATGGCGAAGAAGAGCGCAAAAGAACAGGAGCCGATGAGGTTATTCTATATTTTTTACAGCGAGGAGCGCTGGAATAACTGGCTTTCCTCTCTCAGGGAGGCGGACTTCGAGGGCGATCCCGACGCGGAGGAGATGCCGCCGGGTTTCCAGACCCTCCAGGGTTTTGTCGAGGACATCACCATCTCGGTGCTGAAGATCGTCAAACTTTATCAGAACGAGAGGTTTTCGAAGGAGGATGCGCTCGAAAAACTCGGGGCCGTCGAGGGGATCGTGATGACGGAACTCCCTGAGGACGACGACCTTGCGGAGATCGTCGGCGGGGTGCAGATCTCGCTGCTTGTGCTCTTTGCCTCGTGCCGCTCCTTCATCGAAGGGGACTATGAGGGCGATGCGAAGGCCATGGTCAGGGACGGCAGGAAGGTTGCCGGCGACGATCCCGGGGCGGCGCTTGAGATGGCGGCGAAAATCGGCGCCCAGATCATCGAAGGGGGCAGGTGGAGCGCCACCTACCTCAAGAGCAGGGGGGACCCGACCGTCTTCGACGAGTGGCTCGCCGAGATCGAGACGATGTCGGAGGCGGTCGCCTCCCTGAAGAAGTTCGACGAAGAGCCCGGTGAAGTATAGTGATCGCCGATCGGGCCAGGTTCAGATCCGCACGCAAGATCGAGAGAGTCACCGGCCTTCGCCTTCCCGACCGGGTCTTCAATACGGCCTTTCTCGAAGCCGTCGCTCCGGCGATCGGAAACCGCTCGCTCGACGTCCATGTGAGGGAGCAGCTCCTCAATATCCACCGCGATTTTCTCGCCTGCAAATGCCGGGACAACCCGAACTGCGGCTGTCCCGAACGGAAGTTCGCGCGAATGATCGTCGAGTACAGGGAGGCCGGGCTCGACCACCGGCAGATCGCAGAGACGATCCTGGAGGAGTACGGGATCGAGGTGTTTCCCGCCGATCTTCTTTCGTTTCTTGAAGAATCGGTTCATGTGCTTGAGGTGATCAGGGAGGTGGCCAGGATCGAGGGCCGGACCGACCTGATGAAGGAGACGGACCGGCACATCAGGGAAGTGGAGCGGTGATCACCGCTCCTATCACCCCCCAAAATATTCTCTGATCACTCTTCGAATCTCTGCCGCTGCCTCCCCTTTCCCGAAGACATCAGACCCCTTTTTGTCCGGCACAAACCCATGAGCGGCCCGCACGATCGCCTCGCGGTCGCTTCCCACGAGCACGTTCCAGCCATCCTGTACGGTCTCGACCCACTCGGTTGTCTCCCGGAGGGTGATGCAGGGGACGCCCAGGACGTAAGCCTCCTTCTGGACGCCGCCCGAGTCGGTGAGGATCGTCGTTGCACCGCTTTCGAGGGCGAGCATCTCCAGGTAGCCGACCGGCGGGATGAGCCGGATCCTCTTGTTTGCCTCTTCGTACAGTCCGGCGTTTTTGAGCATCTTCTCGGTCCTGGGGTGGCAGGGGAGGACGACGTTGCCGAGGTCGCCGAGCGCCCGCATGATCGCGGCGAGTCGTGCCGGGTCGTCGGTGTTCTCGGCGCGGTGGACGGTGGCCAGACGGTAATGGCCTCTCTCAAGCCCGAGGTTGGCGAGGGCCGAGGATGCCCGCGCCACCTCAGCGTGCTGGAGGAGGGCGTCGACCATCACGTCGCCGGTGAGGTGGACGCCGGTCGTGATGCCCTCTGATGCGAGGTTTGCCACCGCCGTTTCTGTCGGGGCGAGGAGGAGGTCTGAGCAGTGGTCGGTGAGCACCCGATTGACTTCCTCGGGCATTTTCCGGTCGAAACTTCTGAGGCCGGCCTCGACGTGCGCCACCGGCACGTGGGCCTTCGCCGCCGCCAGGGCGCCTGCGAGGGTGGAATTGGTGTCGCCGTAGACAAGGACGAGGTCGGGCGTTTCCTTCAGAATCAGATCTTCTATCCCGGCGAGCATCGCCCCGGTCTGCCGGCCGTGGGTGCCCGAACCGATGCCGAGGTTGTGGTCAGGTTTCGGGATATCGAGTTCCTGGAAGAAGAGATCAGACATCTCCCTGTCGTAGTGCTGGCCGGTGTGGACAAGGATCTCCTCGTGCTCTTTTCTGAGTGCTCTGGAGACGGGCGCACACTTGATGAACTGCGGGCGGGCCCCGACGACGGTGAGGATCTTCATGCTGAGAAGAGGTGGGAAGAGAGAGGAGATGAGGGTTTGCGAGGGGGGGGGAGCGCCGGGGTCGGCGCATGCCAGGGAGCGTCTGCGAGAAGTGGGTGGGGCGCAACGGAGAAACATCTGGCAGAGGGTGTCCTTTGTGAAGGTCATTCGGATGATGGCCCGGGATAGGAATTTGTTGCCCGAAAGGATCGCTCATTTTCTGGAGGTTTCAAGCGTGCAACGCATCTTCTCAATCTGATCTCTCAACCCCGGAGTTGTCTGGTAACGATGAACCAGACACTATCGGGATCGACACCGAAGTAGTGATGGATCACCACATTCCTGAGGCCGACAATTTTTCGCCAGGGGATCTGAGCGTACTGCTCCCTGCGAGTGTCGGGGATATTGCTGCAGGTCTGGCTGATCACTTCAAGGTTCCTGACCACAGCGTCGAAGGTCTTTCGTTCGCTGGCGAATTCCTCTTCAGAAAGGCCGTGGATATATTCCTCAATGAAGCCGATGCCTTCCAGAATGTCGTCGAAAAAGAAGGTGATTTCACGCCTGGACATAGACGACGTCCCGGGAGATGGATTTCATCAGATTTCTGCGCCGGTTAATCCCACCTTTCAGGACCAGGTCGACCCTGAGACCAAGAAGATGTTCCAGGTCATCCCGCAGGTCCACGACATCCCATCCGATAGGATGTGCAAGATCGACCAAGATATCCACATCGCTCCCTTCGACCTGCTCATTCCGGGAATAGGACCCAAAGACCCCGAATTAACGATGCCGGTTGTGCCCGGGAGTGTTCCACAGTTTTTTCGAACTGTTCTGGAGAGAATAGCCCCCTCTCGCCGTCGGGCGACAGCCGCGAAGGTTATATGAAGGCAGAGGAGAGAAGTGGGATGAGGAGGTGCCCTGATGCCGCCGGATGAGGATTATCTGTCCATACAGGAGCGCGACCAGATCCTCTCACGTTTGTCCGCGATCGAAGGGTTCGAGCGTGTCCGGTTCATCGTCCTCTACGGCTCTTATGCAGAGGGGCGGGCGACTGCCGACTCGGATGTTGATCTGTGCATCTACGATGATGCTTCCCCGGAGGAGTCGTCGACCTTCAGGTTCCGTGCGCTCTCCGAACTCTGCAGCGACCGCTACGACGTCCAGATTTTTGAGCAGCTGCCCCTGTACATCAGGATGGACGTCCTGAAAGGGCGCGTGCTCTACTGCCCTGATGAGCGCTTCCTTTATGACATTGCCCCTGAGATGATCCGGGAGTTTGACGACTTCAACTAATTCCGCAAGGAGTCCCCGTCCAACAGGTGCGGGGAGGAATTGCGGTTCACCCGCATACATATAAACACTGTCGAGTGAAACATGTGTCTGTGCTCACCACAAAGACGATCATCCTCAAGATGGACTGTCCCGACACCGATCTTCTTGACCGGACGGTACAGTCCTACACCGACGGGATGAACTACGTCTCTGCGGTCGTGTTACAAACTCGGAAAACCAAAGGGTTCTGCCGCCCTCCAGAAGATCGTTTATCCTGCTCTCCGGGAGCAGATCGGTCTCAAGTCCCAGATGTCCTGCAATGTAGTCAGGCAGGTCACAGGAACCTACCGAACTCTTCAGGCGCAGATCAAGGCAAAGAAGACGGAGTGGCAGCAGATCGCGTACGCTCCCAGCTCCATGACCTTCTCCTTCGGGCGGGACTTCTCCCTTGATGGGGATGAGATCGGGCTTACGACCCTCGAAGGGAGAAGAAAGTATCGGTTCTTCCGGTACCCTCACATGGAGCAGTATCTCGACGGATCATGGAAATTTGGTGCGTCAAAATTGGTTAAACACCAGGACGGGGCATACTCCTTCCACCTTTGTTGCGAGAGGGAGACAGAGACTCGCGAGGTCACGAAGTCTTCGACCTTCATGGGAGTCGATGTCGGCCAGAACTTCCTTGCGGTTGCCTCGACGACCGACAAGAAATGTCGGTTCTTCTGTGGCGGAAAAGCCAGAGATCTCCGAATGATCTATTCTACCATGCGGAAACGGTTGCAGTCGAAGGGCACCCGGTCGGCAAAGAGGATGCTGAAGCATCTCTCTGGCCGGGAGAGACGGCTGATGACTGATATGAACCACCGCGTCTCAAAGGAGATTGTTGAGTTTGCCGTTCAGAACAAGGTTGATGTGATCGGGCTGGAAGATCTTACCGGATCGGACAGTTGCCTCGAAGAAGCAGAGGTACACCCATCATTCCTGGACGTTCTTTGAACTCCAGTCCTTCATCGAGTACAAGGCTCGGGAGAAGGGCATATCGACGGTCTCTGTCGATCCTGCCTACACCTCTCAGACATGCCCTCGATGCAACCACATCAGCAAAAACAACCGGCACAGGAAGTCGTTTGTCTGCGAATGCTGCGGGTATTCGCTCCATGCCGACCGTATCGGTGCTCGGAACATCGAGTCCAGAGCACGCACCTCCAGGTACATCCTGGAGGTGCAGGGGTGCAGTCAACCACCCGGACGAGAACTATCGACAGGATAGAGTCTCAAGCCCCGGCCTTCAGGCCGGGGTAGTTGACACACCGGCTGTACGATTATACCGGCGAGCAGGTGATGATCTGACCCCATCCCTCAGGAGGGCCGCCATATTGATCAGGCTCAGGGAGATGGACGAGAGCGTTGCGCTGGTCCGTGATCGGCATGAAACTGAAAAAGGCATATGAACTATTGAAGAGCAATCCGAAAAATATCCGTTATGAGGATCTCTGTCAGGCAGCAGAAGCCTATGGTTTTCGCCTCAAGGGAGGGAAGGGCAGTCACCGCGTGTATACCCGGGAAGGGGTGAGGGAGATTCTGAATTTTCAGGATGTGAATGGCAGAGCAAAACCCTATCAGGTCAGGCAGCTTCTTAAGGTCATTGAGATGTATAACCTGACGGAGGATGACGATGCCGTATAAATACGCAATCGAGATCTTCTACAGCGACGAGGACGAGGGGTTTATTGCCGTCGTCCCTGAACTTCCCGGATGCTCTGCCTTCGGTGCGACCGAGGAGGAGGCACTGGAGGAGGTGAAGGTCGCTATTGAACTCTGGCTTGCAACTGCACGGCAGGAGGGAAGAGAGATCCCTGAGCCCTCTGGTCGGGAGCGGCTGAGAGATCTTCTTCTGGATAAAAGCGTCCCGTGCGAGCCGCGGGAAACGGCCTGAATATTTTTTAGAGTCTGCCGTACCGTTTATGCGCCTGTTCGATGGTCATCAGGTGCGTGATCTCGACCATACTTTTGTCGGTATGGATGATGTACAGCGCAGTAAACGATCTCCCGATGTGGAGACGATAAATATCCATCTCTTCGGTGTTGAGGCGCTCTTTATCGCCCATTTCTCCGGGATAGGGATCGGTTTTAAGAACGGCGAGTTTTTCTTTGACAATGCGTTGTGATTTTTCCGGCAGTGAGTTCAGGAAGTCTGCAGCCGACCGCCTGAAGAGGACAGCGAACGTCACAGCGGGATCTCCACCAGATCCTCTTCCTCCTGAATCCGCTTTAGATCCTCCACGAGGCGCCGCTTCTTTTCGCGCTCGATCATCGTTTCGATCAGTTCGGAAAACGTCATTCCGGGTTCTCTCATCTGGGAGAGGTCTGCCCATACGGCTTCTTTGACAATGATGCGCTTTGTGGCATTCATGATATCTATGCCATAGGGAGGAGCCATACAAATACTTTTCGAGGCTGATCACTCTCCCGCAAAATATGTTTCCAGATCCGGAAAACAGTGGAAATCTCCAGATGGATTCTCTCGTCCATGGGGTTCGGGCTCCTTCTCTCGCTGACAGGCCCTGCTCCAACGTGCAAGGCACAGCAGCTCACAGCCACCGCGGCCACGGCGCCCCGAGCTGCACCACAAGGTCCCTGATCTCGTTGTGAAGCCCCCTATCCGCCTTCAGGAGCACGAACCCGTAGACGATCCCGCCAAGGGCGACGGCACCCAGGACGATGAAGACGTTCGTGAGTGGGATTGTGAGGCGGTATGCGAGGACCACTGCGGCCATC
>JASGMW010000014.1 GCA_030156225.1 Methanofollis sp. | reverse complement strand
CCCGGCGGCGAACTTCACCGTCAACGTCACCTCTGGTGAAGCCCCGCTCGCCGTCGCCTTCACCGACACCTCCACCGGCAACCCCTCTGCCTGGTCCTGGGACTTCGGCGACGGCGACACTTCCGACGAGCAGCACCCGGTCCATGTCTACACCGAGGCCGGCACCTACACCGTCACCCTCACCGTGACGAACGCCGTCGGCAGCGACACAGAGACCGACCTGATCGCCGTAGCAGACGGCGGGACCGGGTTCGTCCGGGGCCCGTATTTGACCGGCACCACGACAAACCTGACCGTCGTCAGCTGGAAGAGCGATGAGAACTGCACCGGCACCGTCGAATTTGCCGACGACGCCTTCTACACGGCAAACAGCGCCTACGACAGGAGTGTCGACGCCGCGACAACGACCGATTTCCAGCATGTCACTATCGAGAACCTCGCCCCTGACACCCTCTACCACTACCGGATCGCCGCGGGCGATGCCACCACGGCCGATCACACCTTCCGCACCTTCCCTGAGCACGGCGGCTTCACCTTCATCGTCTACGGCGACACGCAGCTGCCGGCGAACATCGAGCTCGTCGCCGACCGGATCACCGACGAGCACCCGCTCTTCGTCCTCCACACCGGCGACCTGGTCAACGATATCGAGAGCGAAGACGAGCTGGACAATTTCTTCGAGAGCAGCCGGCAGATGCTCGCAAACACCACCCTCTATACCACCCTCGGCAACCACGAGTATTACACCACCACCTCGCCATCACCGACGACCGGCAACTCCATCTACCACAACATCACCGGCATGCCAGAGTGGTACTCATTCAACTGCTCCAATGCCCACTTCGCCATCCTCGACGACAATAATGACTATGCCGACATCACTCAGGAATCGGCCTGGCTTGAACAGGACCTCTCGACCGACGCGATCTGGAAATTCGTCGCCAACCACCATCCCCCCTACTCGTCCGTATCCGGCCGGGCCGGCGGATGGCTCTACCCGCGCCAGTGGTGGGGCCAGACCATGCAGGACGCCGGCGTCTCCGCCGTCTTCAATGGTCATGTCCATGCCTATGAGCGGTATATCGTCGACGGCATCACCTACCTCGTCACCGGCACCGGCGCCGGTTCGCTCTGCTCACTCGGCGGCGACATACCTGACGGCTACCAGACCAGCCTCACACACACCCTCGGCTACACGAAGATCACCGTGTATCCCAACGGGACCGCTGCCGGCCAGTTCGTCGAGGTTGCCAGGCTCGATCCGGACAACAGCTCGAAGGTGCTTGAAGTCTACCCACCGGGCACCGTCTTTGAGACCTATACGATCACCTCCCCGCTCCAGGGCGCCGATCTGGCGGCCGTCTCCCTGGACATCCCGGCCGGCGTCACCGCCGGCACGGCCTGCACCGTCAACGGCACCGTTGACAACCTCGGCGACGCCATCTCAGCACCGTTTTCCGTCACCCTCAGCATCGGCGCCAGCCTCGTCGACACCGCCGCCGTCGACCCGCTCGCCCCGAACGAAACGACTGTTGTCTCCTTCTCGTGGACGCCGTCTGCGCCCGGCGCAACGAACGTCACCATGGCGATCGACCCGGCGATGACAGTCCAGGACACCGACCGGACGAACAACAACCTGACCGTCGCCGTCACCGTCGCCGATTCGGGTTCAGGTTCCGACACCGCGCCGGTCGCCGGCTTCACCGCCAACGTCACCTCAGGCGAGGCGCCGCTTGCTGTGGCATTCACCGACACTTCCTCGGGTGCGCCCTCTGCCTGGTCCTGGACCTTCGGTGACGGTGCGACCTCTAACGAGCAGCACCCGGTCCACATCTATACCGCGGCCGGCACCTACACCGTCGGCCTCACCGCCGCCAACGCCGCCGGCAGCAACAGCACCGTACAGAGCGGGTACATCGTCGTGACCTCGATCGAGCCCGCGAACGAGACCATCACCCTGTATCCCGGCTGGAACTTCGTCTCGACGCCGAAGACGCTCGCCGACGGGCACGACACCATCGCGATCTTCGGCAACGTAGACACCGCCGCCCACTCGGTGCTGCTGTACAACGGCCTGAGGGGCTGGAAGGCGATGAGTTCGCAGGACACATTCAGGCCCCTCGACGGGATCTGGATCTATGCGAATGGCAGTTATGCAATCCCGCTCGTCTTCGCCCCCGGCTCGCCGCAGACCCCGCCTGAAAAAACTCTGGACCCCGGCTGGAACGCGATCGGTTTCACCGGCACCGTCCCCGAAACCGCGGCAGATGCCCTGCGATCCGTCGAAGACAGGTGGGTGACGTTGATCGGCTTTGACGCGGAGCAGCAGGTGTACGGCGTCTCGATCATCCGCGGCGCCGGGGGGCGGCACGACGAGACGCGGGAGATGTCGCCGATGCAGGGCTACTGGCTGTACATGAACGATGTGGGCACGCTCGATGCCATTGACGCATGACCATGACAGAATTATTCATGAAACAGAAATCACGGCGAATCACCGGTTCGTCGGGAGTGGTGCCTGTGAATGAAAATAAATTGCAATTCCAAATGACCAAAACCCCTGAGATGATCAGATGATCCGACCCGGAACGAATCTCGTTCTTATACTGCTGCTTGCGGCGGCGATACTGGTTGTCCCGGTCCTGGCAGTAAACGCGACCACCAACGGAACCACCGATGGGACCACCGAACTGCATATCGTGAAATATGCAGACGACAGAAAAACCGTCCTGAACGAAACGACCGTCGACTACCACTGGCTCGAAGAGAACCTCCCGGTCCACGGAGACGGGGTCACCAGATACTATCACCAGGGCCCGGTCTTCGACGGCGTCTGGGAAGACGTCCATCCTGACGAACCCTACGACGGCTGGAACCCGGCCGAAGACGTCCAGATGAGTATCCTGTACAAGGGCGACTTCGGTGCCGTCATGGGAACGGACCTGAAGGACATCTGCGAGTACATCGGCGGCGCCTCCCCCGGCGACACGATCGACGTCTGTGCCCGCGACGGCTACGACAAGACCTTCCCGTACTCGATCATCTACGCACCCGACCCGCGCCAGGGCCCGGCCGTCCTCTGCTGGTTCAGCGGCAACGGCTCCGGCCCTGATATGCAGGAAGGAAAGGAGCAGGGCGAGGGCTACCCGGACACCGGCTACATCGCGGGCATGCGCCTGATCTTCTTCGCCGACACCTCCACCAATCCCTGGGGCTGGCATGTCTTCGGCAACAACGACATGAAAGAGTGCTGGGACGAAGATTCATGGAACTACGGCGGACAATATCCGTCCGCCGCCGGCACCTCGCCGATGTGGGTTGACGAGGTGCGGATCTACAGCCAGGAATCTCCTGAACCTCCTGTTGCAGCATTCACCGCCAGCTCGACCTCGGGCACGATGCCGTTCACCGTTACGTTTACCGATGCCTCCACCGGCAACCCGACCTCCTGGGCCTGGGACTTCGGCGACAGCGGCACCTCCGACGAGCAGCATCCGGTCCACACCTATACGACGGCCGGGGTCTATACGGTCAACCTCACCGTGACAAACGCCGTCGGCAGCAACAGCACCGAAAAACGAGGGTATATCACGACGTTCTCCTCCTCAGGCGGCGACGGTGGTGACGGTGGCGGCGACAGCGGCAGTACGAACATCGTCCCTGTCAACACCACCGCACCGTCGACAAACAGCACCGAACAATCCAACCAGACCACGGCCGCGCTTCAGAGCCTGACCTTCCAGTTTGAAGGATCAGATATCGATGAAATCGTCGTATCCGGACAGTTCGATCCTGCGTCCTTAAACATTTCCTGTGAAAAAACCGCACTTCCCGGGACCGTCCCGGCGGCACCGGGAACGGCATATGCCTATTATACCATCACATGCGACGATGCGAACGCGACGATCGACACGGCACGGATCCGTTTCAGTGTTCCCGAGACCTGGGTACTGGAGAACGAGATCGGTCTCAGCGGTCTCCTGCTGTACCGGTACGACCGGGGATGGACACCTCTCGTCACGACCAGAACCGGCGCTGCGAACGGGTCTATTACCTGTGAAGCCGCCGCTTCAGGTTTTTCCCTCTTCGCAATCTCCGGAAAACACACCGTGTCCGCCGATGTGGTGACGATCCCCCCGATGAAAGTGAATTCATCGTCAAAACCCACGACACAGGCCGCTGACAGAGAACCGGAGACAGGCAACCCCATTCTCATCCTGGTCGGCGTCCTTGTGGTCCTCGCGTGTGCGGCCGGTGTAGCATACTGGTACCTCCGTCTCCGGAAAAAGGACGACGGAAACAAGGAGGAACCGAAATGACGACATACCGATCAGGCGTCCTGCTGTTGTGCGTTCTCCTTTTTCTTTCCGGCGTCCTGCCGGCGACGGCAGGTATCCCGGGCGATACGAACGGAGACACTGTTATTTCAGAACAGGAACTTGCAGCGGCAACCCTGGACTATCTCAACGCGACAGATCTGAAGGGCCCCGGCGGTCTCGACAGGGAAGAACTCTCTCTGGCTGCCCACAACTATCGCCGTCAGCCCTACGGTCAGTTGATCGTTGCGGTCTCGGGAAACGATTATCTCATCCCTGACACGAGTTATATCGATCAGAAGGGCGTGCCCGCCGACTCCCTCATTTACGAAGGCCCTGTGACCAAACTGCGGCCTCAGGATGGCGGGCCGAAGGAGTACCTCGGCTGGCTTGCCGAACGATGGGAATGTTCTCCCGATGCAAAGACCTGGACGTTTTATCTGGTCAGGAACGCCACCTGGCAGGACGGCGTGCCCTTCACATCCGCCGACGTCAAATTCACCTGCGAGTACTTCAAAGAGCATGCAAACGCCGACGGCCCCATGGGATCGTATCTGGTGAACTCAGGAGTCTGGAACAACGTTGAATCAGTTGAATGTCCTGACGAGTACACGGCAATCTTCCACATGAAATCCTGCGAACCCTGCTTCACCGCGGACCTCGCCACAGGTCCGGGCATCGGGATCTTCCCTGAACATATCTGGAAAGACATCGACCTTCCAGCCACCTATGAAGATACCGCGTATATCGGCACCGGACCGTTCAAATACGAATCGAAGATCTCGGGCACGCTCTCGAAACTCTCCGCCTATGACGACTACCATGGCGAACAGCCATATGTCGACGAGATCATCCTGAAAAACTACGAGGACGAAGACGCGGAGATCCTCGCCCTCAAGAAAGGAGACGTGGACTTCATCAGCGGGGAGTTCGGTCTCTCCCCGAAAAAAGCCGAAAGCCTGATGAACACGCCGGGCGTCGGCATCTGTCAGATCCCGTCGGGCGGTCAGGCCTTTGAGGTGGCGTTCTCGTCAGACGTGTACCCGGCAAACATCACTGGCTTTCGGCGTGCGCTCAGTCATGCCGTCAACAGGGAGCGGGTCTGCTGGCTCGTCGGTGCGGGTGCACGCCCCACCAACACCTCCTTCCTCATCCCGGCCCTGGCCGGGGACCAGATCAACCCGGACGCGAACAACAGATTCGACTACGATCTCGACGAAGCGAAGAGGCTCCTTGCAGAAGCAGGGTTCAACCTGACCGAAAGCGACGGGAAACCGGTGCTCCTCGGGCCCGACGGGAAACAGGTGGAGATCACGATCCCGCTCTCTGGCAAGGCGTCCACCAACGCCGTCGACCAGAAGATCGTGGCCGTCCTCAAAGAAGACTGGGAGGGAAAACTCGGCATAAAAATCGTCGACACGCCCCAGGTGGACAGTTCGGTATACCTGGACTGGATCGCAAGGACCGCCGTTCACTTCGACGGCATGCCCGGACGCTGGCACGAGGACATCGACCGTCTGGACAACTTCCAGAGGAGTCCGCTCGGCGAGAACTACTACCACTTCGACAACGCGACGTTCAATGCGCTCATCACGCAATTGAAGAACACGGCCGATCCCGAAGAAAGGAAGAAGATCGGCTTCCAGCTCCAGGAAGTCCTTGCTGAACAGGTGCCATGCATCCCGGTCTTTTCCCAGGACGCCTTTATGGCATACCGCTCCGACCGGTTCGTCGGCTGGGACTCCGCCCTGCTCGGTGGCGGTGGGAACATTCGCCTCTTCTCCACCGTCAAACCGGCGAGTGCGATCGTGGGAGAAAGAATTGCCTGAAAATTGCCTGAAGTATCTTGATATGAAACGATGGGTGAAAACCTGGCACGGTCCTTCTTTCAGAAGGACCGGCAGGCCGCTGTCCCGGGGCGCGAGGTACCGGTTCTTGCAGACGGACCGGATCATCAGAGGTGCAGAGAAAAAAAAGGGAGGGGTTCAGGCCTTGACGTACAGGTTTGCGTATACGGTCTGGCCCCTGGAGGTCGGATGGCGCTCGCCGAGGTCGCCGATATAGTGGGCGAAGGTGGCCTTCGTGCCGTCGATCTCCTTCTCGACATCCTCCATGTACTTGAAGCCAGGGAGCATGTACTGGATGTTGCCGAAGACATAGACGTCGCCCTTGACCATCTGGCCGCCGACGCGGCCCTCGACATCGCCCTTGATCACAACGGTGCCGCCCTCGCCGTGGGTGGAGACGTGAATAAACGCGTTCCCCTCGACGATGATGGTGCCGCCGTTGATAAAGGTCGCCGTATCGTTCCCGGTGTTTCCCTTCACCCGGATCAGGCCGCCCTGCATGCCGCGCCAGTCGCCGCGGTAGGCTGCGCCGAGATAGTTGCCGGCATCGCCGTCGACGAGCAGTTCGCCGCCTTTCATGGCCATACCACAGAAGGCGTCGACGTTCCCTTTGACATGGATCCTGCCGCCTTCCATCCAGCCGCCGATGTACATGTCGGCGTCGCCTTCTATCTCGATCTCGCCGGCGGTCATCTTCTGTCCGATCCTCTTGACCCGCTTGCAGTCGCCCTTCATGACGATCCTGGTGTCTGCAGCGGTCTCTCCGGCTTCGCCGGCGATCTCGAAGTAATCGGCCAGCGGTGCCCTGAACTTGCCCTCATACACTTCGAGCCGGCCGATATCTGCCAGGGATTTCCCGGCAAACGCATCCGGCGTAACGTTGTTGCACTCGAGGATTAATTCGGGCTTGTTCTTCATGGTGAGTGTTACGGTCTTCATCCTGGTTCACCTCATGCTGTAATGTCCAGTTCGATGACCCGCTGGTTCGGTGCGAGTTCGTCTCTCACCGGGTAGTTCTCGAGGTTCACAGAGTAATACTTCCTGAATTTCTCGTAGATGTCCCGCCTGACCTGGGCGTTCTCCGGGACCTTCGCGTTCACCCACAGTGCCAGCTTCGGCGGGGTCGCCAGGATCTCGCCGTCGCGGCTGACCATCACGCCGTCCTTGAAGACGTACGCTGCCCTGAGGAAGGCCTTCTCGATCTCATCCGGATCGGCGGGCATGTGCTCGGGGTTGATGTTGTAGACTGCCACGTTTCCGTTCATGCCGGGCTTGAGGCTGCCGTACATATGTGCGATGCCGAGTGCCTTTGCCGGACCGGCACGGGTCATCTGTGCGATCTCATTGAACGTCATCTCGCGGTCGATACTTTCGAGGTTCGTCGCCGCGATGACTCTGTCCGCCCACTTGAACGAGTGGAGGAGTTCGTCGCGGGACTGTTTGCTCATCAGCCACTTGATGATCCGCGGGTACCGGAAGAACGGACCGGCGTTCGGGTGGTCGGTGGTGAGGAACGTCCGCATCATGTCCTTTGCGAAGAGTGCGATCTCAAGGCCGATCGCCCACTGGATATCGCAGACCTTGACATTCTTCCCGTAGACGTACGGGACGACGCCGGCTGCGGTTTCGAGTTCCACATCCGTATTCGCCCACTTGAGGTGGTTGAGTCCGTTGAGGTGGTGCTCGAACGGGCCGTCGGCGGTCATCGTCGTGGTCTCGTCCAGGGTCACGCAGCCGAGGTCGATGGTGAGGTTTTTCTGCTGGTTGACGTAGTCCATGACCTCTTTTGCCTTCGACTCGAAGTTGCCCCAGCTGTCGCCCCCATAACTGTGGAACTGGAGATGGGTGTTGTGCAGCACCTGCTCCCTGCCGAAGTCGGACTTCGGCGAATAACCTTCGGCGAGCCTGAGGGTTTCGAGGGTGGTCTCATAGTTGCCCGGGTTGCCCAGGTTGTTCGGGTGAAGATGGATCGAGTGCGGAAGGCGGAGGTACTCGTTCGTCTCGATGAGCCCCTTGATGATCTCGGCCGGGGTGATATCGAAGTACGGGACCGGGTCGTGGATGGTCGTGCAGTTCAGGCCCCAGCCCCATGCCTCGGTGCCGCCGGGGTTGACGACCTTGATGGCGAAGCCCTTCGTCGCCGTCATGAGCCATGCGGAGTAGGCAGCGTTGTTCTCGATCTCGCCGTTCTTGAGGTACTCCAGCATGAACCAGTTGTTCCCGTACACCGGCATGGCGGCCATGTCGATGATCGGGGTGTCGCGCATCTCCTCGTGGGTATGCGGCGCTTCCAGCGGGGGCATCGCCGCTTCCATGACGAAGGAGTAGCCCATCCTGGTGTAGTCGTAACCAGTCTTGAAGGTCGTGGGAACAGAATATCCCATCTCCACCCGGCTCACCTTGCCGGTCTTCTTCGGGCTCTTGAAGAGTTTATCTTCGGGCCTGAGAAGCCGGCCGACGTCGACCTTTGCACCGGCAACGTGGGAGTGAATGTCCACGCCGCCGGCCATCACGGTCATGCCGGAGGCATCGATTACGGTTGCGCCGGATGAGAGGGCGGTGGTCTCGACGATTTTGCCGTCTTTCAGGGCGACATCGGATTTATCTCCGTTGATCCCCTGTACCGGGTCAAAAACGAACCCGTTTTTGATTAAATACTCTCCCATGGTTATGCCTCCTGATCCAGTTCGCACATGCGTTCATAGATCTTGTCGAAGAGTTCCTCGTCGGTCAGGATGCCACCGGCGGGTTCGACGACTTTTTTGAACTGGATCGGAACGTTGTCCATACGATAGACAACACCACCGGTCTCGACACCGACGACCGCCACCGGTATGTGGAGATCAGAGATCTCGCTGGCCATGCAGATGTTCGGATCGATGGTGATCCAGGGATGCTTTTTCAGGTGCTGCACGGCCGGGATCGGAAAGTGGGCGCCCGCGTCGGTACCGATGTTGACAAAGGCGTCCACCTCGTCGCGCATCGCAAGGTCGACTGAACTGGTCTCGCCCGGGTTCATGTGAACGAGATCCCGCTTGGTCATGTCGATGCAGTACGGGAACCCGAACTGCCAGGACCAGACAACGCCGGGACCGGCGATGTTGTAGTGGCCGCGCATCGCCATGATCGTCCACTTCGTGAACTCGTTGAGGTCGCGGGTCATGGAAATCGCGATATCGACGTTGTGGTTCCTGCCGTCAGAGTGGCAGAGGCCCATGCCGTAGAAAACCGTGCCGAACCGTGCTTTCTTCATGATGCCAGCCGCTTCGAGGATCTTCTCCTTTGGAATCCCGGCGACCATGTCGGGGATGTCGCCGCCATGGAGGACGGTCCTGAAGGCGTTGAAGAGTTCGTAGTCGTGGCCCTGCTGGACCTGCAGGTGGATGTCGGCCACGCGGGCTGTATCGGTGACCCGCGGGTCGATACAGATGATCTTCCTGCCCATGTGGCCCTTTCCGGTGAAAAAGCCCCTCGGGAAGATGGAGTATCTGGACATGTGCCGCGGGTGCGCGTGGGCCGGGTTGGAGGCCCAGTACACGATCACGTCGGCACGATTCTTGACCTCGCCGAGCGTGCAGCTCGGGTAACCGTTGTCGAAGATCGCAAGGAAGGAACTGCCGTGGCAGATCGAGGCGCAATTGTCGAGCACTGCCCCCGCCTTCTCTGCGACCCTGCCGGCGGCACTCATGCCCTCGCAGTTCGTGGAGCCGAACCCATAGATCAACGGCTTTTTGGCGTTTACCAGGATGCGTGCCGCACGGTCGATCGCTTCTTCGTAACTGATCTCCTTGTAGGTGCCGTCGGGCTGACGCAGTCGCGGCGAGGTGATCCGGCCGGGAGTGCTTGCATGGTGGAAGACCTGATTTCCAATCGCGCAGGCGTTCTTGACTTCGAGCACCTTCGTCCCGTCGTCCGAGACCGTGACTTCAATATCGTCGCAGGATGCCCCGCAATAGGGGCATCCGACACCAGTAATTACCTTTGCCATTACTCATCACCTTTCCAGAGCCCGCAGGCACCCTGAACAAGTTCGAGGGCGCCTTTGATCCGCTCATACTCTGCAGGTTCAACGGTGACCGGGAATCCGCTGTACTGAGGTTCTCCTGTGGACTGGGTCCTGGGAGGTACGACCTGGTTCGCCCAGACGCCCTGGCGGATGTGACAGAGGCCGGGGTAGCAGGTCTGTCTGCCGACCACAGCCTTGACGATGACCTCTCCGCTCTCGCTGATCACCCGGACGTTGGCGTTCGGGTTGATTCCGAGTTTTTTGATGTCTTCAGCGTTCATCTCAATGATCGAACACGCCTCGAAGTAGTCGGGGGTGGTCTTCCCTTTTTCCATTGCCACGCCCTCTTCGATGGCACGCTGTGTGATCATATTCAGGTTAATCTTTGCCATCTTTCCAATCCTCCTCAGTTCTTATTGAATGCTGAGATCGGGCTTGGCCCAAGTTCTTTTACCGTCTCGACAACGTCTGTGATAACATTGGCCCATTTCGCACCCTCTGATGCCGAAACAAAGGTCATCCTGAGACGGTTGTCCTCGATGCCGATATCCTTGAGGATACTCTTCATGAGGAACATCCGCTTGGCGCACTTGAAGTTGCCAGCGAGGTAGTGGCAGTCGCCGAAGTGGCAACCGGAAATGAGGACGCCGTCGGCGCCGTCGGCAAAGGCCTTCATGATGAAGAGCGGGTCGACACGGCCGGTGCACATGACGCGGATCGCGCGGACGTCGGGCGGGTACTGGGTACGGGCCGAGCCCGCAAGGTCGGCGCCGGCGTAGGAGCACCAGTTGCAGATGATTGCCAGAATCTTTGGTTGCCATTCTCCTTCTGCCATTTACTCTTCACCTCCAAGGAGGAACGCATCGATCTGAGCAACGATCTGTGGGGTCGTGAAGTGCTGCATGTAGATCGCACCGCCCGGACAGAAACCGCCGCAGGTGCCGCAGCCCTTGCACTTCGCCTCGGTGACCTGCATGACCTGCTTGCCGTCTTTTTCGACGAGGGCGAGCGCGGAGTACGGACAGAGGTTCACGCACATGCCGCAGCCCGCGCACTTCTCCTCAATGCACTGGGCGAAGTAGGGTTCGAGCTCCACCTTGCCCATATGGATCGGGATGGATGCTGCAGACGCCGCACCTTCGGCCTGGGCCACGGTGTCCGGGATATCCTTCGGGCCCTGACAGACACCGGCGAGGAACACACCGGCGGTCGTGGTGCCGCAGGGGTTCAACTTCGGGTGGGCCTCGAGCATCCAGCCGTCCTGCGAACAGGAGACGCCGAACATCTTTCTTACCGGATCGATGCCCTGGGTCGGTTCGATTGCGGCTGCAAGCACGACCAGATCGACGGTAAGGTCAACGGGCTGGCCGAGGAGGGTGTCCTCTGCATAGACGTGAAGATCTTTGGTCTTTGCGTCTTCGAGGATGTTCGCCACGCGGCCGCGGATGAACTTTGCTCCTTCGTCCTGGATACGATAGTAGAACTCCTCGTACTGCTTGCCGAAGGACCTGATGTCCATGTAGAAGATATACGGCTGGCATCCCGGGATCTTCTCCATCATCTGGTGGGCGTGCTTGAGCGAGTACATGCAGCAGAAGCGGCTGCAATAGGGCTTGCCGACGCCGGTGTTGTCACGAGAACCTGCACAGAGGACGAATGCGACCTTTTTCGGGGTCTGACCGTCGCTCGGACGGATCAGGTGACCGCCGGTCGGGCCGGACGCACAGATCAGGCGCTCGAATTCGAGCGAGGTGATGACGTTGTCGAACTGCTTGTAGCCCCACTCGCGCTTTTTCTCGATCGGGAAGATGTCGTAGCCGGTGGCCAGGATGACGGTGCCGACCTTGACGGTCTCGAAGGCGTCCGCCATGTCAAGGTCGATCGCCTTCTTCTCGCCGCATGCCTCGACACAGAGACCGCACTTGATGCAGGAGTCAAAGTCGACGGTGTAGATCAGGGGGGTGACCTGCGGGTGGTAGATGTAGATCGCCTTTCTGGGCTTCATGCCCAGTTCGAACGGGTTCGGCTTGATGACCGGACAGACCGCATCGCAGTCGCCGCAGCCGTTGCAGCCGCCGCCGACGATGCCCTTCTCCGTGGCCTCGGTCGGCGTCAGGACGCCGCGGGCCTTCTTCCTGAGGGTGATGTCGAAGTTGCCGATGTAACCTTCGACAGCCTCGACCTCGGTGTAGGTGCGGAGATCGATGTTCGGGTGACGGCCGACGTCCACCATCTTCGGGGTGAGAATGCACTGCGAACAGTCGAGGGTCGGGAAGGTCTTGTCGAGCTGGGACATGCGTCCGCCGACCGTCGGCAATTTATCGATGAGATAGGTCTTGATCCCGGCGTTCGCAAGGTCGAGTGCTGCCTGGATGCCGCCGACGCCTGCGCCGACGACCATGGCGGCATGCTCGACGGGCACGCTCTTGGGGTAGAGATCCTCAAGGAGCGCCGCCTTCGCGACGGCGATCCTGATGGCGTCCTTTGCCTTTGCGGTGGCGCCCGCGTTGTCGTGCATGTGCACCCACGCGTCCTGCTCACGGATGTTCGCCATCTCGAACCTGAACGGGTTCAGGCCGCCCTCTTTTGTGGCCGTCCTGAAGGTCGGCTCGTGGAGACGGGGGGAGCAGGCGGCGACGACGACACCGGTGAGGTCGTTTTCTTTGATCGCATTATCGATCTTGGTCTGGCCAGGTGTCGAGCACATGTACTGATAATCGTCGGCAACGATGACACCCGGGAGGGTCCTGGCGTATTCCTGTACCGCCTTCACGTCGATAGACCCTGCAATGTTGGTACCACAGTGGCACACGAATACACCAATTCTTGGTTGTTTCTTCTCTTCTGCCATGTATTTCCCTCCCTTACCTGATCTTGTCCAGGAACGGCTTGCAGTCGATGCCGTGGAGGTCCAGCGCAAGCTCCTGGGGAGTCATACCCTGGGCAAGGCCCAGCAGTTCGTTGTAGTGCAGCACCGGCAGTGCCCACTCGATGCCGAACTTTTCCTTGATCTCGATCTGGCCGCGGTCGTACTGGAGCTGGCAGAACGGGCAGACCTCGGTGATGGCGTCGGCGCCCACTTCGGTGACGTTGATCAGCTTCTCGTTGGTGATGTCCAGCGAGTGGGCGAGGTCGAAGCCGCGGACACCGCCGCCCGCACCGCAGCACTGCATCTTGTTGCGGTACTGGACGGACTCAGCGCCGAGGGCGTCGACCAGCTCCTCGATCCACATCGGGTTTTCAGAGTCGGTAAAGCGGCGCTCTTTGATGGGCTTGAGCAGGTGGCAGCCGTAGTGGACGGCGATCTTCGTGCCGGTGAGGGGCCGTGTGACGCTGTCCCGGATTTTATCGACCCCGCAGATCTTCGGGTCGTAGTAGAGTTCTGCAAGGTGATAGACGTCGATCGAGCCCTTGAACTCCATGTCGATCTCGGCAAGCACTTCGTTGACGCCGTCGCGGAGGTCGTCGTTCTCTTTCAGCCGCTCGTTGACCTCGTAGATCGACTTGTAGCAGCCGTTGCATATGAGGGTGATATCCTTGTTCATCTGTTCGGCGAGGACGATGTTGCGTGCGGCCATCGCATACCAGACGTTGAGGTCAACAGCGCCGAATGCGCCCGGTGCCGGGCAGCAGCTCGCACCCTTCAGCGGAAGGAGTTCGATGCCGAGTTTGCGGCTCGTTTTGATGGCGGCGGCCTCACAGCCAGGGTAACGGTTCGGTGCGATGCATCCCAGGAAAAACGCGTATTCATGCATCAGTGCTCACCCTCTGCGAGGATTCTGTCTGCATTCTCTTTCATCTTGTAGTGGTCTATGATCTTCTGGATACCCGGGATGTACTCGGGGTACTTGTGGGTGGTCTCGGGTTCTGCTTCCAGACCGAGTTTGACCCGGGCTGCCCGGTTCACATCGTTGTTCGGCACACCGTGGCCAGTGGTGTAGATCAGCTGGACCGTCTTGAGGAAGTTTCTCGGGATGATGTCCCACTTGAAGGCAAGGTTGCGCATCGCCATGATGATGTCGGTCGGGGCAATGCCACGCGGGCACCGGTCGGTGCAGCTGTAGCAGGTGGTGCAGAGCCAGAGGTCGGGGTCGGTCAGCGCTTCTCTCTCCAGTCCCATCACCGCACGGCGGACGAACTTCCTGATCCGGTAACTCGAACGGGGGGCCGACGGGCAGGAGCCCGTGCAGGTGCCGCACTGAAAGCACATGTGCGCGATCGTGCGACTGATCCGCTCGACTTCTTTCGTGAATTCCGGGTTGTCCGCGGAGTGGTAATACCTGTCCTGGAATCTCGTTTCCATTGCAGGATCATTATATCCTTTTGCCATATCACTACCTCACGCGTTATCGAGGGCCTTGAGTTCCACTTCGCCTGATTTTACGTCCTCTTCCCTGACCTTCGAGGTCCGCGGGCTGAAGAGTTTCGCCTTGATACTGTTGAACAGGTCGGTTTCCTTGCCCTTCATCCGGATCCCGGTCCGCTTCAGGACGATGATGTCCTCGCCGGGGCAGGCATTGATGCACGCGCCGCAGAGGATGCAGAGGTCCTTGTTTACAGCGATCTTTAGCTCTTGCTGACGCTTCATCTGGGCGGCGGGTACCGGAGAGGGAAGATAAATCGCACGGGCCGGGCAGATCTCGAGGCAGGTCGAACAGCCGCCCGGGCACTTCTCGGCATGGAACTCGATCTCGCCCTCGAAGATCTTCTCGACGGTGATCGCCTCGGTCGGGCAGTTCGTTGCACACCAGCGGCAGGTGCAACAGTCGTCCTTGATGATGCTGACCTTTCCGGCGAGTTTCTTTCCTTCGACCTCACGGTTGACGGTGATCGCCTCTTCGGGGCAGGCCTCCACGCAGACCTTGCAGGCGTCGCAGAGTTTCTCGTCCCAGAGGACGGTGCCCTCGATCCCGCCGGTCTCGGCCGTGAATTCCTCTTTCTTCACGGTGATCGCCGGACAGAGCGAGTCGCAGATGCCGCAGAGCGTACACTTGTCTTCATCGACTTCGAAGGTGGTCTTTGCCTTCAGTGCGGTCTGGCGTTTCAGGCCGTTCTCGTCCGAACCTTCGTAGGCCGGGACGTCGCGGTCGATCGCGTCGCGCGGACAGACGTCCTCGCAGGTCGTACACCGCACGCATTTCTCGTCGTCGATCTCGGCGACAATGTCGTACTGCGGGAAGCCCTCCTTCTCTACGATGGGGAGCCGTTCTTCGCCGTCGATCTTCAGGGTCAGCGCGTTGAACGGACACATGATCACACAGACGCCGCAGTATGAACACTTGACCTCGTCAATGTTCAGGGGAGTTGTGTAATCAAGAGCGCTCTTACGCTTGGAGGCACCGACCATGCTGACAGCAATGGCGTCCTCAGGGCAGGATTCTGCGCAGATTCCGCACCCTGTACACCGCTTGGTATCGAGCGTCAGGTTGTTAACCTGCTGGAGGAGTCTCTGTTCGTTGATGATGTTGATACCATCTCTCTTTTTGGAGTATTTTGGATATATCGCCATGAATAAACCTCACTCCTTTGCTGCCGCCGGGGAAGCCCCCGACTGAATCGGTTCCGTCACCAGTCGAATAACATCGTATGGGCATGCCCCAATGCATACGCCGCATCCGGCACAGAGCTCGTGATCGACGTCAAGAACCCTTGCCTTGCCGTCCATCACCTTGTAGATCTTGTCAGTGGTGACAGGATCCACCGTATTGAGCTCGAGTGCGTCAACGGGACACGCAACCACACAATTATTACAACCGGTACACCGCTCCATGTTTACATGCACTGCAAATGCCATGGTTTTCACGCACCAGCTATCTCGATTAAAATCGATTAAGAGAGAGTTGTCAAATAAAATAGATAAACTTTCTGAAAGGAGACAGGCGAAAAAAATCTGCATTCCTGCTCTGACAATGGCAATGGGTTGATTTGGTTCTCTGATTAAACAGCCCCTGCGGGCCCCGGGTCCGGATCGCCTGCGTATGGGTTTTTATTGGAAACAACGCTCTATTATCTGTGTTCTTCATGGGAAGACGGGATGGAGTGGAAAAATTAGAAATCTTCTTCTATTCCCCTGTTGTATTCTGTAATAGAGTTGAGACGACAGGATTGTCCTGCGACTCTGCATATGAGGTGCAAATATGGAGTTAAATGGTGTGACCATCGACGATGAGTATGCTGAAGCGTTCCCGACGTGGGTTTCCAGGGTGATCATCACCGCCGTGACCGAGGACTGGGCGTACAAGGCAGCGAACGAAGCGACCGGTTTTGCGACCTCGGCGATCGGATGCCCCTGCGAGGCCGGCATCGAGGGATTCCTCTCGGGCGACGAGACGCCCGACGGCCGCCCTGGCGTTGCCATTCTGATCTGCGCGGGAAAGAAGAAGTTGAAGGAGCAGGTCGTCGAGCGTCTTTCCGAGTGCGTCCTCACCGCCCCGACCACGGCGGTCTTCGACGGTCTGCCCGAGGCCGAGGAGCGGATCGCGGTGAAACTCCACTTCTTCGGCGACGGCTACGAGTACCAGAAGGAGGTCGGCGGCCGGAAGTGCTGGGCGATCCCGATCATGAACGGCGAGTACGTCGGCGAAGAGGACTTCGGCATTGTCAAGGGCGTTGCCGGCGGAAACTTCTTTGTGATGGGCGAGAACCAGATGGCGGCGCTCATGGGCGCCCAGGCGGCAGTCGACGCGATCGCCGGGGTGTGCGGTGTCATCACCTCCTTCCCGGGCGGGATCGTCGCATCGGGTTCGAAGGTGGGGAGCAGGAAGTACAGGTTCATGTCCGCCTCCACCAATGAGAAGTACTGCCCGACCCTCAGGGAGAAGGTCGAGGACTCGAAGGTGCCAGAGGGCGTCGGGGCGATCTACGAGATCGTCATCGACGGTCTCGATGAGGACTGCGTGAAGGAAGCGATGGCCGAGGGCATCAGGGCGGCAACCAGGGTCCCGGGCGTCGTCTTGATCAGCGCCGGAAATTTCGGCGGCAGCCTCGGTCCCTTCAAGTTCAACCTTCAGGATCTTTTCTAACCTTTTTTTGCTTCGCTTTCCGTCTCTTCGATCCTCCCGGTCCCGTATGGGTTCCCCTCCATACCAGATCACACTCTGCATGGGCGATCCTTTTATCCCGGATGACGCCGATTATTTCGTCAACGAAAATTTCGGTGCTTGTTGATGATCACGCTCACGCCAGAAGATGCAAGGGCCCGGTTCGGGCCACTGTTCGCGCAGAAATTTATTGTGATGGTGGACGAACAGGCCGGCATGGCCGAAATCCTGGAGACCTGCCGGCACCGCGGCACCATCGAGTGGGACATGATGAACCGGCGGCGTGCCGGCGGCGTGCTCGCCTCTGCCGGGGTGCAGGGGTCTTCCATGACGATGCGTGCCAGGCTCGGCCGGCAGGACGCGCACTTCGGCGCTGCAGGCAGGGAGATCGGCGGCCAGGCCCTTGAGGGCGTCGAGGTGCAGGGCGACGAGGTCGCGACCACCTGGGCGGGAATCGCGGGCGCCGGGGTCGGTGTCGCCGCCTGTCTGCCCCAGGCCCCGGGTGTGCTCAGGGCCGAGTACCCGACCGAGGACGACCTCCGCATCGGGGGCGCCCGCGTATGCCGGGTGCGGATCGTCTCCCCGGTTTATGAGAAGGTGACGATCGGGATCGACGATACCGACACGAAAGAGGAGGGGGCGACCTGGGTGCTCGCCTTGAAGTGCGCGGAGGCGTGCAGATTGGCCGGCGTCGAGTACCTTAATATGCGGCTTGTGCAGCTCAACCCGGCAGTGCCGAAGAAGACGACGAACTGCGTCGGTTCAGTGCTGAACTTCGCGGTCAGGCCAGGCGCGGTCGACGCGCTCCTGGCGTTTGTAAAGGAGTACATCGAGAAAAACGCCGTCTCTGGCGACACCGGAATTGCGTATTACCGTGGCATCGATCTCCCGCAGTCGGAGTACGCCCGGCGGATCAAGACCGATATTCTGGAACTGGCCGGGGTCGAGGCCGAGGCCGAACGGATCGGCGTCGCGTTCGTCGACACCGCGCGGAGCAAGGGACGGATCGGGGCTTTTGGTGCGGTGCTGTGGGGCAACTGCGGCGTGGAGGCGGCGGGACTGTATGGAGAGAGACCTGACGGCGGGATCTGAGGGGCTGTCCGACCCTTATGTGGTCTCGTACCCGCTGATCGTCGGGGTCGCCGACCCGGACGGCGATCTGATCGAGGTGGTGGAGTTTTACGACTGCATCGGCGGAGCGCAGTGGGTGCGCCGCCACTATGCACAGAGTCCGATCGTGATCTCGGCCCGCACCGTCGGGGCGACGACCCGCTATGTGCTCAGGGCCGGTGCGGCCCCGCTCCACCTGGAGGGGTCCAGGTTCCCTGCGGGTATTGCCGGCGCCTCTGTAAAAGGAGACGAGATCACCGTCACCTATCGCGGAATGGGGGGCGGCGGCGTGGGGGCGGCGGCGTGCCGGGCCGGCGCCGGTGGCGTGCTCGGCGCCGAATGCGACGCATCGGGCGGCGGAAAAGTCGCCGGTTCGACGATCCGCATCCCCCGCAGGGAGCGGGTGATCATCGGGGTCGACGACACCGATACGCCCGAGGCCGGCGCGACCTGGACGCTCGTCCACAACATTGCGAAGGCCGTGGCCGACGACGCTTCGGTCTATCTCTCGCACACGATCGTCCAGCTCTTTCCGGTGCCGTTCAGGACGAAGAATTGCGTCGCCTGTGCGGTGGAGTTCGCCTCCACCGATCCCGACGGGCTTGTCGACAGGTTTGCCGCCCTTCTCCGCAGGCACACGCTCTCAGAAGAGACGGGGATGGCCGTCCATGTCGGTTTCGATCCCTCTTCTCTCAGGCCCTATGGAGAGGCGGTGAAACGCGGGCAGGTCGACCGCGCCGCCCTCGACGCCGTATCAGGGAATGTCGGGATCGTGCTGGACGGCCGCGGCCTGATCGGGGCGGTCGCGGCGATCCCCTTCTATACCGATTTCGAGGAGGCGCTGTCCTTATGGACTGGCTGAACCTGAAGGCCGCGCTGCTTGCGGAAGGGCGGGTGAAGATCGCAGGTCTTCCCCCGGGTGCCTTTCTGGCGTCGTCCACCGCCGGACCTGGTGCGGGCGGGAAGGGCTCGGTCTTCTTCTCGGTCGAAGGACGGCGGGTCCGCCTTGCCGTCGACCCGGACGCCTCCCTTGTGCTCATCCATGAGGGGAAGGGAAACGCCGCGATCCCGTTCCGCGGCGGGATGGTGCGGGGCGTGCTCGAGGTGCCGGCCTTTCACTGCCCGCGGCAGGCGTACATCACCCTCTCCGAGGACTGTATCTTCTCGTGCCGCTACTGTGCGGTGCCAGGCAGCGGGGGCCGGACGAAGACGGCGGCAGAGGTCGCCGCCATGGTGCGGTCGGCCCTGAACCGCATCGATGCCGTTTCCATCACCAGCGGCGTTGCAGGGAGCGTCGAAGAGGAGGAGCGGCGGGCGCTGGACGTTGTCCGGGCGCTCACTCCTTTCGGCCTCCCCATCGGCGTCTCGATCTACCCGACCCGCAACACCCCGCGGCTGCTCTGGGAAGCCGGGGCTGTCGAGGTGAAATTCAATATCGAGGCCGCGACGCCAGGATTATTCGCCGAGGTGTGTCCCGGGCTGGACCGGGCCCTGCTCTGGGAGGTGCTCGGGGCCTCGGTGCGTCTTTTCGGAAAAAATCATGTCCAGAGCAACGTCATCGTTGGCCTCGGCGAGAGCGACGACGAGATGGAGGAGACGATCGGGCGGCTCTGCCGCATGGGCGTGATCCCGGTGCTGCGCCCCCTGACCCCGTCGGCAGGGCTGTCGCGCTCGCGCCGGCCGACCGCCTCCAGGCTGCTCGGGCTGCATGCCGTTGCCGCCAGAGAGATGGCGGCGGCAGGGCTCGATGCTAAACGGGCCCTGACGATGTGCGCCGCCTGCACCGGGTGCGACCTGATCCCGGGGAGGGACTGAGGATGAACGGCGGAGAGGCGCTTGCGGCGGCCCTGCGCATGGTCGCCGCAGCGGTCTACGCGGTGCCCGGGTATCCGGTGACCGGCGTCGCCGCAACGGCCGGCGCCGTCGTCTGCGCCAACGAGAAGGTAGCCCTCGAGTACGCCATCGGGGATTCTCTTGCCGGCAGACGGGCGGCAGTGATCGTGAAAAACGTCGGCATGAACCTCCTTGCCGATCCGCTGGTGCAGGCGACGGCGCAGGGGCTCATCGCCGGCGTGGTGGTGGTTGCCGGGGACGATCCTCTCTGCCGCGCCTCGCAGGCCGCGGAGGACTCCCGCCACTTCGGCACCCTCGCCATGGTGCCGGTAGTCGAGCCTGAACCCGACGTATTTGCAGCGGTGGGGGAGGGTTTTGCCCTCTCCGAACGCCTTTCCAGGGTGGCGATCCTCAGGGTGACGCCCGATACCCTCGACGCCACGGTTCCTGCGGAACCGGTTCTGCCGGCCCCGGCCCCGGGCTCCCTCGCACCCGGGTCCTTCACGATGCGGGGGCGGGGGGAGCGGGCGCTTGCAGCGGCGGCCTCTGCTGTCTCTCCCGACATTCCGGGAGTACGGGTGACGCTTCCCGCGGTCCGGGCGCTGGTCTGGGCGCCCGAACGCTTTGCCGACCGCGGTTTTTTCCGGAGCTTCTGTCCGCACTGTCCGTACCGCCCGCTCTTTGCCCTGCTCGCGGAGCGGGAGATGCGCGCGGCCTGCGATGCCGGGTGTTCGCTCCTCGCCATGAACCAGCCGTACGGGATCGGCGTCGCCTCGTACGGGCTCGGCTCTGCCGTTGCAGTCGGTGCGAAGAGTACGGGCGTAGCCCTTATCGGCGACTACGCCCTCATGCACTCGGGCATCAACGCCCTCATCGACGTGTACGAGAAGGAGACGCCGCTCCTCTGTATCGTCCTTGCGAACAGGCGGATGGGTATGGTCGGGGGCCACGAGGTGCCCGACGTCCTCCGCTATATCGGGTGGGCCGACCCTGTCGTCTGCGACGCCGACGACGATGCGGCGCTGAAGCGTCTGATCGCGCCTGCCGGAAGACCGATAACCGTTGTCGTACGGGGCGTATGTCCCGACGGAGAGAGCCATGAACGCGTGGAATGTTGAGGTATGCGATGTCACGCTGCGTGACGGGGAACAGACGCCCGGTGTTTCGTTCACCTGCGAAGAGAAGATGGAGATCGCCGGGCTGCTCGACGGCATCGGTATCGAAGTGATCGAGGGGGGGTTCCCCGCGGTCTCGTCGAGCGAACGGGAGGCCGTCAGGGCCATATGCCGCATGGGGCTCGACGCCAGGATCTGCGCCCTGTCCCGGGCGAAACAGGAGGATGTCGACGCCGCCCTCGACTGCGGGGTGGACATGGTCTCGGTTTTCCTGCCGACCTCCGACCTCCATATCAGGCACAAGTATGGGAGGCCGCGGGAGGAGGTGCTCATGGAGGCGATGGCCATGGTCGAGTACGCTCACGATCACGGCGTCGAGGTCAGGTTCGGGGCCGAAGACGCGTCCCGGACCGATCCTGCGTTTTTGCTCCTGGCATACCGGCAGGCGATCTCGCACGGCGCCGATCTGGTCACCTTCACCGACACCGTCGGCTGCCTGATGCCGAGCGAGATCAGGACCGCCGTGGAAGAGATCGTTCCTGCGGTGCCGGTCCCGCTCTGCATCCACTGCCATGACGACATGGGGTGCGCCACGGCGAACACGATCACGGCCGCCGCGGCCGGGGCCTTCCAGCTCCACACCACCGTGAACGGGATCGGGGAACGGGCGGGAAATGCGGCGCTCGAAGAGGTGCTGGTCCTGCTCGCCATGAAGGCCGATATCCGCCGTTACGACCTCTCGCTCCTTCACACACTTTCGGAAACGGTGGCGAAGGCCGCCGGTCTGCCGGTCGCCAGAAACAAGGCGATCGTCGGCGCGCACGCGTTCGCGCACGAGAGCGGCATCCATATCGCGGCCATCCTGAAGGACCCAGAAACCTACGAGTACGTGAAGCCCGCTCTTGTCGGCTGCGAGCGGACGTTCATGCTGGGCAAGCACACGGGCAGGCACGCGGTCAGGCATGTGGCCGCCTCCCTCGGCTACGATCTCAACGAGCACGAGATCTCCCGGGTGCTTGCCGAGGTGAAGAGGCGGAGCGAGGCGAAGTGTACGGTGACGTTAGAGATGCTTCAGGAGATCCTCTGTGCGGCCAGAAAGGGGGCCGGACGGTGAGCACCCTTTCCGAGCGGATCCTCGGCGCAGGCGCCGGGTCCTATGTGGACCGGGCCGTCGACCGCGCCTATGTCCATGACGGCACCGGCCTGCTGGCCCGCGCCGCCTGGACCGAGATCGGGTCAGGGGTGTTCACCGACCCCGACCGGCGGTACCTGATCTTCGACCACATCGTCCCGGCAAACACCTCGACGACCGCCGATCTCCACCGTGAGATGCGGGAGTTCGCCGCCCTGACCGGGATGCACTTCTTCGAAATCGGCGAGGGCGTCTGCCATCAGGTGATGGCCGAGGGGCGCGCCCTCCCGGGCGAGGTGATCGTCGGGGCCGACTCGCATTCGTGTACCCTCGGTGCGTTCGGTGCGTTTGCCACCGGGGTCGGAGCGACCGACATGGCCGGCATCTGGGTGACCGGCGGCACGTGGTTCAGGGTGCCTGAGACGACCGGCATCTTTCTCGAAGGCGCCCTTTCCGGTGCGGCTGCGGCAAAAGATGTCGCTCTCGCCTATGTCGCCGCTCTCGGGATGGACGGGGCGACGTACCGGACCCTTGAGTTCGTCGGGGAGGGAGCGGCGTCCCTTTCCATGGCCGACCGCCTGACCCTCTGCAATATGGCGGTGGAGACCGGGGCGAAGGCCGGGATCTTCCATGCCGACGGGGTGACGCGCGCGTACCTCGCAGGCTTCGGCGTCGAGGCGGCGGTGCAGGTGCCGGAGGCCGGCACGTATCCCGACGAGATCGAGATCGACCTGGGGGACGTCGTTCCCCTGCTTGCCCTGCCGCCGAGGGTGGATGCGGTCTGCCCGGTGGCCGAGAAGGAGGGCCTGCCTGTGGACCAGGTCTTTCTGGGCACCTGCACCGGCGGGCGCTACGAGGACCTCGAAGCGTTTGCCGCGACCGTGCGCGGAAAACAGGTTGCGGTGCGGACGATCGTCGTCCCGGCCTCCCGCGCCGTGCTCGCGCGGGCGGTGGCGACCGGCGTCTTTGCCGCCCTGGTCGAGGCCGGCTGCGCCGTGGCGACGCCGGGATGCGGACCGTGCCTCGGGGCACATCTGGGCGTGCTCGGCGAGGGCGAGGTCTGCCTCTCCACGGCGAACCGGAACTTCAAGAACCGGATGGGCGTCGGCGGGGAGATCTATCTGGCGTCGCCCCGGACCGCGGCGGCAACGGCGCTTGTGGGAGCCGTCACGTCTCCGGAGGAGTTTCTGTGAGAGGTTCCGGGCACGCCGTCTGTCTCGGCCGGGACATCGACACCGACCTGATCATTGCAGGGCGCCACCTGCGGACGAGGGACCGCTCGGTCTGGGCGGCGCACGCGCTTGAGGACCGCGATCCCGCCCTTGCAGGAAGGCTGGCCGGTGCGGTGATCATGGCGGGCGGCAACTTCGGCTGCGGCTCCTCGCGCGAGCAGGCGGCCGTCGCCCTCAGGGACGCGGGTGTCGTCGCCGTGGCGGCGCCTTCGTTTGCCAGAATCTTTTTTCGCAACGCCGTCAATATAGGACTACCTGTGCTCGAGTGCGAGATCCCCTGCAGAGACGGCGATCAGGTCACGTTCGATCTTGAAGAGGGCTGGATCGAGACCGGCGGCACCAGGCGGCCGGTCGGTCCTCTCTCTCCCCGTATGCGCGCGATCCTTGCTGCAGGAGGTCTCGTCCCGTTCCTGTGCGGAGAACGTCGATGATCTTTCCGGAAGAGTGTAAATTTGTCGGTCTTGCGACCGGTCTCCCCCTGGGCAGCCGCGTCTATTTCCTTTCCCGCTGGCTGATCCGACAGGTCGAAGACGGCTATGAGGTGCTTGCAGTCCGCCTCGCCGACGGCGCCGGCCTGATGCGTGAAGTGGTCGAGAAGCAGGTGCTGGCCACCCCCGAGGAGACGATCTTCTATCCCGACCCGGTGAACTTCAACGACCGTTCGCTCCTGATCGGGCTTGCAAAGGCCGGGGGTCACCGATGCACGATCTTTCAGAGCCCTGACGGGTCCAGGACCTTCGTGATCGACCCCGAGCCTGCAGATCTCCTCACCGTGCACGTCTATGACATCATCCCGCCGCGGCCCCATCTCGCCGCGATCCTCAGAGACCTTGAAGCGGTCGGACTCTTCGGCGACCTGGGGATCGTCTTCGAGTACCACATCAGGGATATCAGAGAGATGGCCGCCGAGGTCTACCCCTGCCGGGCCGGCGGGTTCGACCTGACCCTGGACACCGACCGGCTTGCCGGCACGGAACGGGTGGCCGGATGCCTCACGGCGCGGCAGTTCTGTGCTGAAAACTACGGGGACGGCGTGGTGATCGACGAGATCTGCCCGCTTGCGCAGGTGGCCGAGGAGCCCTTTATCGCCAGGTGCTGCCGGGCCAACCGCGAGGGTGTCGGCGTCTGGAACAGGAAACTCGGGGGCGTCGTCCACTGGGGCGCTTCCCCGCATGTCGTCGATACGGTGCTGCGGGCGGCGCTTGCGGCATGGAAGGAGCATGAGGGTCGCAATCGTTCCGGGTGACGGGATCGGCCGGGAGGTCGTCCCGGTGGCAGAGGACGTCCTCCGCCGCCTCCACCCGGAATGGGAGTATTTTCCTGTCGAGCTGGGCTTCGGCCGCTGGGAGCGCTGCGGCGCCGCCATCGGTGCTGAGGAGATGCGCGCCCTGCGGGACGCGGACGCCATCCTCTTCGGTGCGGTGACGACGCCCCCGGACCCGGACTACCAGAGCGTGCTCCTGCAGATCAGGCGCGACCTTGACCTCTATGCGAACGTGCGGCCGGTGAAGGGGCCGGGCTTCGCCCTCACCATCGTGCGGGAGAACACCGAGGGTCTGTACTCAGGGATCGAGTGGAGCCTGCCCGGGAGCGCCTGCACCCTGCGTGTCGTCACCGAGACGGGGAGCCGGCGGATCGCGCGTTATGCCGCCGGGCTTGTGAGAGGCGGGCGGCTCACCATCGGCACAAAGGCGAACGTGCTCAAGTCGGACACCCTCTTCAGGCGGTGCGCCGTCGAAGAGGCGGAGGCCGCGGGGACGGCGTGGGAGGAGCGATATATCGATGCTCTCTGCCTGGACGTGCTGATGCATCCGGCCCGCTATGATGTCATCGTGACGACGAACATCTTCGGCGACATCCTCTCCGATGTGGCCGGCCATCTCGTCGGCGGGCTCGGTACGCTCCCGTCGGCGAACATCGGCGATGCCCACGCCTTTTTTGAACCGGTCCACGGGAGCGCCCCGGACATTGCCGGCCGGGGGATCGCAAATCCGGTGGCGGCGATTCGTTCCGCAGCGATGCTCCTCAACCATTTCGGGTATACGGACGGGGCGGCCGCCGTGGACGCGGCGGTGGACGCCGTCCTTGCCGCAGGGGTGCGGACGCCCGATCTCGGGGGAGCGGCGACGACGGCGCAGTTCGGTGCGGCGGTGCTGGCGCGGCTGGTTTGAGCCGAGGATAGGGCGTCTTCTCCTCTGTCATTGCGGCGGATCCGGCGGTTGGCGCTGCCGGTCCCTCAGTACCCTCCGCAAAACCTCTCAAAATCGCGTCGATTTTCGCCCTTTCTCCTGTTCTCTGCATCCCCCGGGCAGGCGATCCCCCTCTTTCAGGTCATCATCCCCTCCGACCTGGCATCTGCGTCCACAGGAAACGACACATTTTCTCATCAGATCGCGATTCCGCCGCCTGTATGGATGTGTTCTAAAAAAAGCCTATATTGGGCGAATTGCGGCACGGTTTTCCGAAAAATGCGGCCGATATGGCCGTATTTCCCCCCGGAGAGGGGAAATGGATCGGGGACAGTCGGCGGTTCAACAGGAGTGGGGAAAATGCGACGGGTTAATCGAAATTCTCATGAGGGGTTCTGTCCAATCTTAGACTGCGTATGGAGCCACAGGAAGAGAAATATTCCTTCATTGCACGCATGCCCGACCGCCCGGGTTCGCTGCAGCGTGCGGCAGAGATCATTAAGCGTTATGGCGGCAATATCAATCGGATTCAGTACAGCCGGTGCATCGACCCGTCGACGGTCTTTTTTGAGGTATCCGCTTCGACCGAGGAATATGCCTCAATTCAGGACGAACTTGCAGCCATCGGATACCTCCAGACCAGCCTCCCTGAGATCCGTTTTCTCAGGTTTCATGCCCACCTTCCTCCTACGCCCGGGGCGCTTTCTGACTTTCTCGACCTGACGACGCAGGCCGGGGCGAATATTGCCCATGTCGATTTCGACGACGCGGGAAAACACCCCGACCGCCTTACGGTCAGCCTGAGTCTCGAAGAAAGCGAAAAGGTCGAAGACCTCCTCAACGCCCTCAAGTCGCGCTATCCCCTTGAGATCCTGGACTACGACACGACGGGCAACACGCTCGACGAGACCGTATTTTACATCTGCTTTGCCCAGCGCCTGAGAACGATGATCGGTTCTGCCGAAGACCCGTTTCTCCTCGCTCTCCTTCAGGACATCAACCACATCGTTCAGGAACTGACGAACCGGGGCGAAGATCCGTTACAGGTCTTTTCAAGCATCATCGAGACCGGAGAAACGCTGAACAGGACTTCTGGCGAGGGCTTCTACGCCGATATCCAGCAGATCCCGGTCGCGCCGGACGTGACGCTCTTCTGCTTCCAGCTCCCGGGCGGCGGGAACATCTTCCTTTTTGAGGGACCCGACGAGGCGATGATGGTGGACACCGGATACGGCATCTATTATCCCGACGTGATCGAGATGTTCCGCCACTACGGGATCGGCGACGGCACCAAACTGAAGAGGATCATCATCACGCATGCCGATGCCGACCACTGCGGCGCAGCCGGGTTCTATGACGTACCTGCCTTCATGCACCGGGGAACCGAGGCAATCATCAGGAGCCAGAACCGCGCCACCGGTTCGCCGGTCGAGTCCTCCATTCTTGAAATGGTGTACACCACGATCATCAATCTCTTCTCCAGATTCAACCCGCCCGAGAACTATACGCTCTTCGACAGACCTGCGGGGGAGATGCGGGGGATTTTTCCGGTGCTCGGGCGTTTTTCGTTCGGCGGTCTGACCTTTGAGGTGCTGGAGGCACTCGGCGGTCATGTTCAGGGTCTGGTCTATCTCTTCTGCCCGGAGGCCGGCCTTCTCATGACCAGCGACACGGTGATCAACTTCGACAGCCTGACCGAAGCGAGGAGCAGATACAGTTCTCTTGCGGATTTTCTGGTCACCTCGGTCAATGTCGACTCGGGTGTGGCGCGGCAGGAACGCCACGCGCTCCATGACATTGCCGCCGGCGTCGATGCCGCCTTCGCCGGCACCGGGAGGCGTTGCCTGATCTGCGGCGGCCACGGTGCGGTTTCTGTGCTCGATAACGGCAAAATCCGGGCATATGGCGAGATAGAGCACTACACTCACCGGGGGTGAACTACCACGCGCCTGTGTGGGCGTGGCTTCCTGCTTCATCCCCCCTCTCCTGAGGCGAGTCCACAGGCCCGACGGCGCGTTCCGCACCTGATACC
>JASGMW010000013.1 GCA_030156225.1 Methanofollis sp. | reverse complement strand
GGTCTCGGGTGCGGAACGCGCCAATGGGCCTGTGGACCTGCCTCAGGAGAGGGAGGATGAAGCAGGAAGCCACGCCCACACAGGCGCGGGGTAGTTCACTTACACGTCCGCGGGTTTTTGTCGAAAGGGAAGAGTCTGATCCCTGGGTTCCCGAACAATAAGCACATGATTATCAGGAACACTCTCCAATTTTAATTCCTCCTTCCGTCAGGGCGTTTCCCCGGGATCGGGATCGTTTTTTGCGCAGCGAGCGCATATGCCCGGTGCGTTCGCGGCGTTGACGGAACCCCTCGCGATCGCGTTCCATGCCGTACCCGGTTCACTTTATTCATTCGACAAACCCAAAAATAACATGCCTGATAGCTAACATTTATCAATCCATCAGGGAGAGAGTTCTGTCATGATCGGAGAGAAACGTGCATTAAAATATCGCATTAACTGGAAAGACGCACGGCAGGCCATTTTGAAAGAGAGGATCGGAGGTCCGGGGCTGCGTTTCGATCCCGACATAAAAACGAAATCCGCCGCCGAGTTCTCGAAACGGATCAAAGAAGGCGAATATGAATACGGCAGAAAGGCCGCGGCGATCTTCTCCGGCTTCCTCAACCCTTCCGCGCACGTGCTTGAGATCGGGCCCGGGCCGGGGACGGTCACCGTCCCGCTCTCGAAAAAAGTCGGGGCGATCACCTGCATCGACCTTTCCCTGAGAAACATCGCCCACCTCGAAAAAAATCTGCAGGAAGCATCCTGCGACAACGTGGACGTGATCCACAAAAACTGGCTGCGCACCGACGACGTGGAGCTGAAGGACGGCTACGACCTGGTCTTCTGTTCGCACTTCCTCTGGATGATCCCTGACCTCGAAGAACATCTGGAAAAAATGGAGAACGCCTCCAGAAAATACTGTGCGATCGTGCAGCCGGCCGGGCGTGGCGGCCTCGTCAAGGAGGTCTACGCCAGGATCACCGGCAACGAATACGCCGGCGAGTTCGAGCCGGATGGCGACTACTTCGCCTACGTCGTTCTCCGGGAATGGGGCCGGCTCCTGAACGTTTCGCATTTCTCGTTCACCAACACGATGACGCTGGAAGAAAAAGTCCATTCAACGGCGTCTTTCGTCGGCCGGTTCGTTGAGGTCGATGAGGGCGTGGCGGCACGCATCAGGGAGCTGGTCCTCCCGCATGCCGGCGAGGACGGCACGTTCGTCGAGACCAACGACGTGGTGGTCATGTGGTGGGAGGTGGCGTGAACGCGGACCCCCCTCTCCCTGAAGGGAATACAGTCCGGCCGGGCTCACAAATCCGTCATACCGGCGGGAAAATCGAGATAAAAAGAGGTGCCGGGAAAAAGGGCGGAAATCAGCGCAATTTCGTGAGGTGGATATCAAGCACGCGTGCGGTGCCGCGATGGTGTACATCCCCTCCTCCTGCCGGCCATGAAGGATCACATTTATTATACTCGCCGCTCCCCCAACTCCCTATTGTGAACAAAGAAGACGTCCGCTTCGATGAACAGATCTACGAGGTGATTTTCGAATCGACAGGAGACGGTCTTGTTGTGGTGGACAGGACCTCGCTGATCCTCAGGGCGAACCGCCGCTTCCTCTCGATGGCAGGTTACGAACGTTCTGAAGTAGAGGGAACCATGCACTGGTCCGGCGTCGTCGATGACCCTGATCTTACGCCCCTCGCCGTTTCCGGCCCTGACGGGAATCCGGTCCTCCACAATCTGCACCTGAAGAGAAAGGACGGGAGCCTTCTCGAAGTCGCCGCCACCGTCGAGCCTGTCGGAGAGCACGGGGCCTTCACCGTCTCGGTCATCGACATCTCCCGGGAAGTGCGGGCAATCCAGACCCTCCACAGGCGGGACGCCGTTCTGGATGCGATCAACTCCATGGCCGGGCTTTTTATCAACTCAATCCACTGGGAGGACGTGATCGTCAGGGTGCTCCGAGATCTCTGCGAGGCGACCGGGGCCCGTCGGGTATACCTCTTCAAGAACACCGAAGACCCCGAGACCGGCGATCTGCTCCTGAACGGCTGCTATGAATGGAATAAGAGTGGTAGAGGGGGAGCGATCACCGATCCGGCGATGCACGGGCTTTCATACCGGGACGCCGGTGTTCTCGGCTGGGTCCCCATTCTCAGTGCCGGCAAAATCGTTTTCACCTACCTCGGTCCGGCTGGAGAAACCCTCATCAGTCCGGCTGGAGAAACCCTCATCAGTCCTGCCGGAGAAATCTACATCGACCCGGCTGGAAAAACACTCATCAGTCCGGCTGGAGAAACACTCATCAGTCCGGCCGGGGAAATCTACATCGGCCCGGCCGGGGAAAACGAGCAGAAAAACATGGAGGCGCTCGGCGTCACGTCAGAAGTCATCGCCCCGATATATTCGGGAGACCGCTGGTGGGGCTTCATCGGCTTTGACGAAACGCAGGAGGAACGCCACTGGGCGGTGGCCGAGATCGACGCCATCGGCGCTGCGGCCGGCATCATCGGTTCAACCGTCAGGCGGGAGGAGAACGCCGAGGAGTTACTCGCCTTCCTCAACGAGTCGGCGTTGCGGCTCAAAAACCCGATCGCCCTTGTCAGGGACAACCTCGCCCTGATATACGAGGATATTCAGGACGGCACCGATTCGAAGGAGAGCATCATGGACCGGATCAAGATCCAGATCGCAAACGCCAATCAGATCGTCGAGAACCTCAGAACGCTCACCTCATCCGCTACGGAAGGGCGTCCGGAGATACCCGAGGCGTTCCGCAGATTCCTGAACAGGTAGGTGGCACATCGTGAGCATCATCCATTTCACGCCCGAAAACGCCCAGATATGCATTGTGCTCTCCTCGGCACGACAGATCAAGGAGAACAACATGGCCGTCATCAAGGAGATCACGGAAAAAGGCTATCAGGCGATCGTCGTCACCATCAATCAGCCGGCCCATTATCTCCGGGAATATTACGGAAAAAACGGCATCGACCTCTCCCGCGTCAGTTTCATCGACACCATCACGAAATACGCCGGCGGCAGGATACCTGAAGACATGCCCGCCTCCGTCTTTCTCTCGAACCCCGGCGACCTGACCGGCCTGTCCATCGCCGTGACCGAAAGCCTGAAAAACCGCAACGACCTTCCCGCCTGCATCCTCATCGACTCCATCAACGCCATGCTCATATACCTCCCCTCCGGCGACCTCTCCCGGTTCATCCATTTCGTCTCGAGCAAGCTGAAGATACTCGATCTCTCCGGGATCTTTCTTGCCGTGGAGAGCGGCCTCGACCCCATCCTTCTCGCCCAGCTCACCTCGTTCTCGGACGATATCATCGATCTCAACGGGGCATAACCGGCCACAGGTTTATCCCCCTCCTGTCCGATCGTACTCCTCATGCACTGTCCGGTCTGTGGGAGAGACCATATCGGCGAGGCCGGTGCCGTCCTTGCGTTCCTACCCGACGGTTTCGCGCCCTGCGAGACCTGTGGCGGGGTCCCTCTCGATAAAGCGGCTCCCCTTTCCCGTGACTACGACACCCGCGGCACCTGCGCCTGCGGGAAGCAGTTCATCGACGACGTCTTCGCTGCCATTTATCGGATCCTGGTGGATGAGGGGGCGCTCGCCGGCACCGAACCCCTGCGGGCGGCCGGCGTCCCGGTCACGAACCCCGGCTTCGCGATGGCCGCCCCGCCCTTTCTTCCCGAACGCTCCCTCGTCCTTCTCAGCCCCCACCCGGACAGAAACGCCGCGGCGCGGATCGTCAGGGAAGTGCCGGCCGTGCAGGGCGTGGTGCGCACCGCGCCGGTCCTCCCGGGCATCGCACCGGACGGCACCGCCGCCGCCCACCTCCTCCTTGCCGGCTGCGACGTGCAGGCGAACGTCTTCGCCGCCTCGTACGGCGACATCGTCGTCTACAAGGAGCTCTCGAAGATGCACATCGAGTTTCCCAGGCCGTACAACCCAAAGATACGTTCGGTCGAGCGTGAGATCAGCTGGCAGAACCCCCGCGTCTTTATCGACGCCTGTTGCGGCGCCGGCACGCTCGGACTTGCGGCCGCCCTTGCGGGAACCCCGATCGTCGTGTTCAACGACGTATACGGCCCGGCGGTCTTCTGGACCGCAATAAACATCGCGGCAAACCGCGATGTCCTCCTTGTCGACGAGGTCTCCCTGCCGGCCTCCGGTCTTCCGGCGGTGAGGAGAGACCCCGTTCCTGTTGCAGAGGCCCGGGGCGATCAGCATCTCATCGTGTACCAGGGCGACGCTGCCCGCCTGCCTCCTCTGATCCCGGAGATCAGGCGCAGCCTTGCGGCGATCGATTTTTTCGGAAAGGAAGACCGGAACACCTGCGAAGCCGCTCTTGCACAGTGGCGGAACGGCGGTGGAGGGAAGGCATTTATCCCGTGAGCCGCAGTACATATGGGGACTAGCCCGGGTGGCTCGGCGTCACCTGTAACCCGAAATCGCCGGTATGCGGAGGGCGAAGTCTGAGGAAGGCTATGGCGATCTGCAGGCACCTTGTGCGTCCTGACTGAGAAGCCTTGTCCCATGAGGTCGATGGACAGGGATCGATGCCCCGCAGGGGGCGGAGACCTGGTACCGCGGGAACCGGTTCAGGCCCGGAAGGGAGCAGACTTACCGTGGACATACGGCGCCCATGGGGGTGCGGGGTGGAGAAGGGACGTCCTGGCAAGTGCAGGCACGTGTTGTCGACCGAAGATCCGTCCCCAGCGATTGATTTCTATGTCAAAAGTTACGATTATCGGAGCTACAGGAAGGCTTGGCTCTTTTGCGTCTCATGCCATTTCAGGCATCCCGCACGTCGATGAGCTGCTGCTGACCGGACGCCCCGGCAGGGAACATTCTCTAATGGCTCTCTCCCGCGATCTCACCGATTCCTGTGCCGCGCGCGGGATCGGCATGAACATCACCTGGAGCACATCGCCTGCCGATTATGCAGGTTCCGATGTGATCGTCGTCGTTTCCGGCGTTCCGAGAAAGGAGGGGCAGGACAGAACCGACCTCGCCCTCGAAAACGCTCAGGTAGTTGCCCCCATCGCAGAACAGATCGGAGCGTACGCCCCCGGCTCGATCATCCTGATGATCACAAACCCGGTGGACGTCATGACCGCTGTCGCTCTCCACTACTCGGGCATGGAGCCGCGGCAGGTCTTCGGCCTCGGCACCCACCTTGATTCGATGCGGCTGAAGGTGCTGATCGCCAGGCACTTCCAGGTCCATGTGAGCGAGGTCCATACCCGCATCATCGGCGAGCACGGGGAAAGCATGGTCCCTCTCTGGTCGGCGACGACCATCGGCGGGATCAGGATCTCGAATCTTCCGGCGTTTCTGGACCTGCCCATGGATGAGATGGTGGAGCGGGTTAAAAACACCGGGAGTTTCATTATCAAAAACAGCGGGGCGACCATTTACGGTCCGGGCGACGCGATCGCAACGCTCGTCCAGACGATACTCGGCAACGAGAACCGGATCCTCACCGTGTCGAGTTATATCAAGAGCGAGGTCCACGATATCGGCGACACCTGCATCGGCGTCCCTGCCAGGATCAGCAGAGACGGCGTCGTCCCGGTGTCGATCAGGATCGAAGGATCCGAACAGGCGGCGTTCAGGGCTTCTGTCGAAAAGATCCGGGCGATCACCCGGGATGTCTTTGAAAAAATGGATGAACTCAGATCATCCGGTTGACGTCGACGATCTCTGCGTTTGCGATGCCATCGACCGCTGCGAGCCTCGATTCGAGTGCGTCGGTGGCGCCTTCTTCGTCCTCGATGACGGCGGCGACTTTCAGTGCCGAGAGACCGAAGCCGATCGGCTCGGCCCTGACCTCGTCAATGCCCGGGACGGTGGTCTTCACTCTCTTTTCGAGTTCCTCGATCGGGACGTCCGCGGATTCCGGCATCAGCTTGAGGATGACTGCGACCTTTCCCATGGCTTATGGCCCCTGGAACCCGCATTTTCCGCAGATATACGCGTTGCTCTGCTCACGGCACTGGACGCAGCGCCTGATCTCGTTGCCGCAGACCGGGCAGTCGAATCTGGTTGCGCCGCTTTCGGCGAGCGGTGCATTGCAGGAAGTGCATTTTTCTATAGCCATAAATAAACCCCAGGTTAAGAGTCAGTAATTGTTGATCGTGATCGGCAATTAAGGTCGCGTACGGATACGGGTGCACGGTACTTCCTCTCCAGCGAGCAGAGCAGAAATTCTTCCAGGTCTGCGGCCGTTCACCGTGCATGCCTCGATTCCCCGATCGAACAGGTAGGTTATGAGACAGGGATCGACCTCCTCGCAGGAAAATGGTTCGTCGGCGTCAGGTATTTCCGCTCCGTCCCGCGTGAGCATGTCGATCGACTTGACCAGGGCGAGGGGTGCGTTCAGGCGGCCGGCCACCCATGCGGCGATGGTGTCGGAGGTGACGTCCCACGAGTGCGGGAGGGGGTCGGCCGCCCGAAAAGGAGCGTACGGCAGGAGGACCGCGGGTTTTTCCGGGACGGCGATCTCTGCGGTCGTCGGCAGCCCGAAGGAGGAGAGGTACCAGCCGTAGGCCTCCATCGCGCACACGGCCATCCAGTGGGCGGCGGTCGGTTGGGGGTCGAGGTTACGGACACCGTCGGCGAACACGCCGCCTCCGGGAACGACGAGCACCTGCCGGCCCGACGCGAGGATCTCCCCCACAATCGCCCCGGCGCAGTCGGTCAGGCTTCCTCCGATCTTTACGACCGCCGGCCTGTTCATGATGAGGGTGAACAGGCCGATTATAAAAACCCGGAGGGCGCAACCGTCGTATATGTCCAGGGCGTACGTCCTCCTCGTCCTCGCGCTGGTCCTCGTCCTGCCTGCGGGCGCGTTCGAGATCGTGGAGTTCTGTCCGGATCCCTACCTGCACGACGACCCGGACGAGTATTTCGTGCTGGAGGGGACCGGCAGCCTCGACGGAGTGACGGTCACCGACGGCGAGGGTTCTGTCCGGTTTCCGGCCGGCGCTGTCTCGTCGGGCCGGGTGACGGTGGCCAGGGACGCCGCCGCATACCGGCAGGTCCACGGCCTGCCGCCCGACTACGAGATCGCCGGCGCCGATCCCGCGGTCCCGGAGATGGTCTCCGCCGGGAACCTGCGGATGGCGAACAAGCAGGACAGCCTCGCATTGATGACGGACCGCGCCGTCGTTCAGGAGGTGCGGTGGCCCGAAGACGTCGCAGCGCGCGAAGGGCAGGTCCATTTTCTGCGGGACGGGGTCTGGGACCCGCACCCCAGGATGATCGGGCAGTCCGACTTCGGGCCGGCGACCTACGAGAACGTCACCGTCACCCTCTTCGTTTCCCCGGACTGTTCGTACAGGGTCTTTTCCGACGCGATCGGCTCGGCTCGCCGGCGCATCGACGCGAACGTCTACGAGTTCACGCACCCGGGAATCGCCGGGATGCTCGCCGACGCTGCCGGCCGCGGCGTCGAGGTCAGCGTTCTTCTGGAGGGCGGGCCGGTGGGGGGCATATCGGCGGAAGAAGAGAACGTCGCTTCGTATCTCACCGAAAACGGCGTTTCGGTTGCCGTGATGACGACGCAGGGCGATGTCCATGCAAGGTACCGCTTCGATCATGCGAAGTACCTGGTGATCGACGGCGAGAGTGTCCTGGTCGTCTCGGAAAATTTCAAGGAGAGCGGGATCCCGGAGACCGGGCAGACTGGCAACCGCGGCTGGGGCGCCTGGGTGCGCGACCCCCGCGTGGCCGGCTACTTCTCTGCGGTTTACGACGCGGACAGCACCGGAGGAGATATCGGGCCGGCGCCGACCGGGGGTGCGCCCGCCGCGACCGGGCAGAAGGCGTACGACGCGGTCTTCGAGCCGCTCACCGTGGAGGGCGCCGCGGTGACGCCGGTGCTCTCCCCGGAGACCAGCGATCTGATCACCGCCCTCATTGCCGGTGCGGAAGAACGCGTCCTGATCGAACAGGCCTACATCACGAACAGCACCGGCGGTGCGCCGAATCGTTTCCTTGCGGAGGCGATCGACGCCGCCCGCCGCGGTGTTGCCGTGCGGGTGATCCTGGACTCGTCCTGGTTCAACGTCGAGGGTGACGACGACAACGACGAGCAGGCGGCATGGATCAATGCTCTCGCTCGTTCGGAAGCTCTTCCTCTCGAAGCGCGGTGCGTCGATCTCGACGCCGCGAACCTGGAAAAGGTCCATACAAAGGGGGTGGTCGTGGACAACAGGAGCGTGCTCGTATCGAGCATCAACTGGAACGACAACTCCCCTGATTTCAACCGGGAGGCGGGCGTGATCGTCGACCACCCGGACGCGGCTCGCTACTTTGCGGCTGCATTCGACGCCGACTGGAATGCCGGCGATCAGGCCGGCAATGAGTCGGACGTGCGTATCGTCTGCGCCGCTACGATCGTCCTGATCTTCGCGCTCATCTACGCGGTGCGGAAGATCCGGCGCTGACGAACAGGGCCGTTGTCCCTGGAAAAAACGGACCCTTTGGTTCAGGCTGCCTCTACGGCTTCCTGTGGCTTACACTGATAGATGATCTGGCGTGCATCCTTGAAATTGAACTTCTCGATGATGAGGTCGTTCTCCTTCAGTTTTTTCAGTGCGTACCTGACCGTTCTGGGCGCAAGGCTGGAGGTCCGCACCAGGTCCTTGTGCGTCATCGCACCACCGTCCCCCAGGATCAGCAGGACCTTCCTGGAAGAAGGTGGGAGGGTCATGTGGTGCATACCATGTTATTAACGGCGTTAACATATGAATGTATCGCCCATATATAAATGATAACCAGATATTATGATGTGCTTGATCGACGGGAAAAAACGGCTTTGATGATCCTGACGGGCATTTCAGTACTCCTTCTTGCGGCACACGGGATGCTGGCCGTTATCGGGAGTGCGGCCTTCGCCGACCCGTGGACCCCGGAGGCCGGTGACGGTACCTTTGTGGTCGTGCGTGGGACCGTGGACGACCTCCGCCACCTCGCCGGCGGTCATCTCTCCGTTACGGTCGGAGGGGCAAACGTATTTTTGCCCTCACGTGTTGCAGACCGGCTGGACCTGAAGAAAGGGTCGAACGTGAGCATTGCCGGGACCGTCCAGACCTACCGGGGAGAAAAGGAGATCGTGGTGGAATACCCCGGCGACGTCGTCGTCACCTGACCGGCATCGTTGCCCAGTCCGGAAGGGCCGGGGAGAAGCCGAGGGCCCACATCACGATGGTGAAGAGGAAAAAGGTCCAGAGGCCGACGCCGATAAAATCCAGCACCCAGCCCGAACGCATCAGGTCTTTCATGTCGATATAGCCGGACGCATAGGCGACGGCGTTTGGCGGGGTCGCCACCGGGAGCATGAAGGCCATCGAGGTGCAGACCGCCGCGGTGAGCATGAGCAGGTACGGGTTCATATTCATCGATACCGCGGTCACAGCCATGATCGGCATCATCAGGGATGCGATGGCGGTGTTCGAGGTCACCTCGGTCAGGAGAGAGATGCCGATCCCCACGATCAGCACGAGAACGACGATGGGCAGGCCGCCGAAGACGGCGATCTGGTCGACGATGAACGTTGCGAGCCCGCTCTTGATGAAGGCGACCGAGAGGCAGAGGCCGCCGCCGAAGAGGATGAGGATACCCCAGGGTATTTTCGCCGCCCATTCCCAGTCCATCGTATAGATCCCCTGTTTCCGGTCCACCGGCAGGAGGAAGAGGAGGAGGGCGCCGGCGATGGCGATCGTCGAGTCGTGGATGCTGGGGAAGATCATGTCGAGGCCAGGGATGACGAGGTCGCCGAGGACCTTTGTTTTCTCGAAGACCCAGGAGAGTGCAGTGAGTACGAAGATCAGCAGGGTCCACCGCTCGCCTCTCGTCATCGGCCCGAGATTTTCGATCTGGTGGGTGATGATATCCTTTGCATGGGCGATCGTTGTGGGGAGGTTGCGGTACGACCCGTAGGTGAGCCAGAGCCAGGTGATCGGGATGAAGATTGCTACGAGCGGCACGCCGAATTTCATCCATGAGAAGAAGTCGATGGCCGGGGCGGCCGGGAAGAGCGTCTTCATCTGGGCGGCGAAGATCCCGTTCGGCGGCGTGCCGATCAGGGTTGCGATGCCGCCGATATTCGCCGCATAGGCGATGGAGATGACCAGCGCTTCGGAAAAATCGCGCTGTTCTCCGGTCATGTCCTTGAGGGGCGTGCCAGCGTTCGGGATGATGGTGGTGATGATCGCGATCGCGATCGGGATCATCATCATGGCCGTTGCCGTATTGGAGATCCACATGGAGAGAAACGCCGTGGCGATCATGAACCCCAGGATCAGCCGTCTCGGACTTGTGCCCACGATATTGATGATCGTCAGGGCGATACGGCGGTGGAGCCCCCACCGTTGCATCGACATGGCAATGATAAAACCACCCATGAAGAGAAAGATGACCTTGTCGGCATAGGGTGACGCCGCCTCCGTGGCGGTGAGGACGCCGAGAGCAGGAAAAAGCACCACCGGCAGGAGGGCAGTCGCTTCGAGGGGGATCGCCTCTGTGATCCACCAGATGATCATCAGGAGAGTGACCGCCGCGACATATCTGGCCGGGGTCGGCATGATGCTCTCGTCGATGGGGGCGAGTATGAGGGCGAGAAATATAAGGGGCCCGAAGACTCTCCCGATATTCTTTTTCATCGAGCAAAAAGATTAGAATTTGTTATATTTGTACTATTCTCTTTATACCGGAAATGCGGTCCTGACCGGAGTATGGCCCCATTTTGCAGCGAATTTTCGTTTTTTCGGCGTCCCTGAGATGCAATGCCCGGTCTCCTCCTCCCGGACCGGTCCGGTTTCCCCCGTGAATTGGGCGTTTTTTATGAAATTGCTTTGAATTCCAGGGTGGAGCGTGCGATGTATATTTGAATAAGTTTATCTGAAAAAAGAAAGATAAATTAAACCTATCTTGAGAGCCGGAGGATGTGGATGAACCTGCGTGAAAATATCGAAAACCACCCGTGGATCAAGCCTGCAGTGGTCATCGGGCTGATCATCGTCTCTGTTGCCCTGGAGATATTCGTCCATGTGTACCTGAATATATCCGTGGCCTATACCCACATATTCTATCTCCCGATTGTCATTGCCGGGATCTGGTACTATAAAAAAGCGGTCTGGATCGCCCTTTTCTTCGGCGTGCTGCACACAGTCGTGGAATTTTTCATGACCGGGGTCATCTTCGATCCGGTTGCCCTTGTCAGGGCGGCGATGTTCATACTGGTGGCCTGTGTGGTCGGCTCGCTCTCGGAATCGAGAGACCGGCTCTTCGAGGAACGGGAGACAAAACGTCTGGCCCTTGTCGCGTTCATCTCAGAGGTCGCGCTGCGGATCAAGACGCCGATGAATGTCGTCCTCGAGAACCTCGGTGAGATCAGTCGCGGCCTCGCTACCGGCGAGATGGATAAAGAGGAAATCCAGGTCGTTCTGCAGATCCAGATCCGCCATGCCGAGACGATCCTTGCCACCCTGCGGGAACTGAATCAGGGCGTGATCGACGAGCAGAAGGACATCCCGGATTCGTACACCGACCTCCTGACGCGGTGAAGCACATGACGCTACCCCTGCAAGAAAAAGATGATAAAAAACTCTATCTCCTCCTATCCTCAGCGCAGACAATGAAAGAGGCCAACGTCGCGATCGTCAGGGACATCATTGCGTCAGGAAATGCCGCCGCCGTGATCACCACGAACCAGCCGTACATGATTCTCAGAAAACTCTACGGGGAGGAGGGGATCGATCTCTCGAACGTTTATTTTGTCGACGCCATCACGAAGTACGCCGTCGGGAAGGTGCCGGACGACGCCGTGAACACCCTCTTTGTCAACCGTCCCGACAACCTGACCGACATGGGCATCGCCATCACCCGGACCCTCAAAAATGCGGAAGGGCGGAGCGTCTCTCTCCTCTTCGATTCGGTCTCGACGATGCTCATCTATCTTTCGTCGGTGAACATCTCGAAATTCATTCACTTCGTATCGAGTCGCCTGAAGATCCTGGACGTTTCCGGGATTTTTCTCTCCGTCGAGAAGGGTCTCGACCCGCTGCTCCTGAGCCAGCTCACCACGTTCGTCGATGAGGTGGTCGATCTCGATGAAATCGCAGAAACGTGAGGGCCGGACTCCCCCTTTTTTCACCGGGCGCCTCCCCGTTCCGCGGCGTCCACCTCGTCCGACCGATCGCCGGCAAGGTCGGCTCCCGCGAATGCTCCGTTCCCCGGGAGGACAAGGCGGAAATACGGTGTCGTGTCGAGGCTCACCCGGACGCGATCCGCGGTGCAGCCGAGGAGGTGGCCCCCGCCCGTGCGGTCGTCAGAGAGATAATGCAGGTGGAATCCCCGGACGTTGACCCCGGCCATGTACGGCGGGAGATAGAAGCCGACGAGGGCGCCTGCGGTCCGGTTGAACGTGAAGACGTGCTGCGAGGCGGTCGCCTCGACCAGGGGGGGATAGGGTTCGGTCTGTGCGTCCACGCTACGTGCGGTGAGGTTCGCGAACTCGCCCTTCACCAGGACCGCGACCGGATAGTTCCAGGACGGCAATGCGTCTTCGATCGCCGCCTCCAGTTCGGGGAGGGAGACCGGGCCGTTGAGTTCGAAGGAGATGTCGTCGTCGAAGAAGGTGACCGCTGCAAATGCCGCCCTGGTCGCCGGGTCGATCTGCCTGACCGAACCGTCGCCGCGGATCTGCCACACCTCTCCGTCGAGAATGACGATCTCCCCGTCGAGCGCCCCGGGTGTGCCGATGCCGGTGTCGCCGTGGTCGGTGAGCGTGCCGAACTCCTCGACCCCGTCGTAGACGCCGTCGAGAAGGGCGCCGATCGTCGAGACCTGATAGAGCGTTTCGGTCGTTTCTTCGTCATTTTCTGCCCACCTGACCGTCGAAGAAACCATGAAACCGGCTGCGGCGATCAGGAGGATCAGCAGGGCGCCGAACCGCCAGATCTGCGGGATCACGTGCCGCACCCCCTGCCGGCCGGGGTCACGGTCGTCTTCCTGCCGATGATCACCGAGTACGTATCCGCCTCCCTGTTGTACCTGACCGTTGCGTTCCTGACGATGAGAATCTCACCGTACCGTCCGGTGAGTATCGCCTCGTTCCCCTCGTTTCTCGAGTATTCAGGCAGGACCGCATAGACCGGTTTTTTCGGGGTGCCGTCGCAGATCTTCACGACGTGCCGGCCGGTGTCCCCGATGTCGGCCGACATCCTGGCCGCACAGAGATGGATCCGTTTCCCGACGTGGTCGTCGAGTGCGCCGAGACGGGCGGCCTTCAGGTTCTTTTCGATGCGGTAGCCTTCTCGGGCGAGCCCGTCCTTCCGCAGGACGAGATAGGAGAACTTGATGTCGGTGTTGCGGTAGCGGTACCCCTCTTCCCCGGTCGCAAGCGCCTCCATCAGCCGCGGCGGCCTGATCTCCGGGCCCGTGACGAAGGTCCAGCACCGGTCAGGGCGGCAGGTTTCTCCCCAGAGGGGCGTGCAGGGGGCGTAGACGGTGAGGCCGGCAGAGACGAGGGTGCGCTGCACCTCGCGCAGGGCGGTGGAGGCGTCCTTCTCCGCGGGCTCGACGATGAGGACAGTGCCGTCGGGCGAGAGATTTTCCGCAAACCCGGCGATCATCGCTGCTTTCTCTTCCGGCCCGGCGCCCGGGATCTCGTTGAGCACGTTGGAGAAGACGATCAGGTCGTACGGTCCCCCCGGTCTCTCTTCCGGGGGGCCGAGGAGGTCTCTGACAGCCGGGCGTTCGACCGCGACGCGTCCTTTCTTCTCCGCGTACCTGGGCGCCAGCGCCTGGTATGCCTCGATATGCTCTTCTGAGCGATCGATCGCGTCGATCCGGGCCGTCGCTCCTTCCACCCGCCCCAGGTAGTCCGCGATCGCAAGGGAAACGACGCCTGGCCCGCATCCGGCGTCCAGCACCCGCATGTCCCGGGGTATGAGGCCGTCGGCGACGAAGTCATGGAGGAGGAGTTCTGTCTGCACGAGGTAGACCGGAAACTGGTAGGCGAGATAGGCGAGGACGTCGTAGCCCTTTGCATACGATATCTGTCGGCGACGCCCCCTCGCCCAGTACCCCCCCTTCTGTACGACGACCGCATTGCGTATTCGTTCGAGGACGACCGGATCGTTCCAGGATTTCCCGGTCTTTTTTTCGATATATTCCTCAATCAGCCGCTCGATCCGCCGCGGGACGCGGGGCGAGGCGAAAAACTCCTCCTGTTTCTTCTCCTCGCCTGAAGACAGGTGGAGCGGGGCGTCGGGTCGCGTCATTGGGAGAAGGGTCGCCTGCTCCTGATTAACATCTTTCCGTCGACGGTCCGGCGATCAGGCCGGACGTGACGAGGCCGGTGATCCGGCCGCCGTCGTCACGCACGATGGCGTTGCGCCAGAGCACGCGGATCTCCTGGCCGTCTTTCGTGACGAGGGGGCCGTTCTCCTCGCCGGGGAGCGGGGACGAACCGTCCATCAGTCTCCTGAAATTCGCTTCGAGGCGCGGCCCGAGGGGTGCCGGGACAAGGGTTTCGAACCAGTTCTTCCCGACGATCTCGGTCTCCGCATAGCCGAGGGCGAGACACCCGGTCCGGTTCATCCGTGCGATCGTGCCGTCCGTCCTGATCACCGCGATCATCACCCCTGCGACGTCGAGATAACGTTCGGCCAGGTCCCGCTCGATCCTGACGGTCTCCTGGGCGAGGATGCGTCCGGCCACGTTCGCCGCCTGGGCCGCGATCGTTTCGAGGGCCTGCACCCCGGCTGCGGGTATCAGGCCGCCTGGCCGGGAGGCGGCGACGAGAACGGCGACCGGCGTTCCGGCATGGGCGATGGCGAACGTGACGACGTTGCGCTGCCCGTCTTCTCCGGGAAAGGCGTCGGCCCTGCCGGAAAGGAGCGTCTCCGCCTCCGCACCCTCGATCCGTCCGGTCATCGCCGCGGATTCTCCGGAGAGCCCGGTCGCCGCCACGCGGTCGAGGGCGCCCTCCTTGACGACAGCATAGACGGCGGCGATGTCCACGCCGGCAGCAGCCGTCGCCGCTCCGAGACAGAGGGACAGGGCCTCTTTGAGGTCGGAAACCGAGCCGAGGGCCGTTGCAAGATCCCGCTGGTCGGCGAGGAGGGCATCGGCGCGGACGTGATCGGTGATGTCGCGCACGATAGTGAGGACGTACTTCATCTCGCCTCTGTCGCCGGCGATCGGGATCTTTTTCGTCTGCAGGTGGTGCGTCTCGCCGTTTGGAAAAACGATGGGCATGGCGGGGCATTCTATGGGGGCCTGCCTGGCCCGCATCTCCTCTTCGCCGCAGGCGATGAGCGGGATGATCTCTGGCCGGAAGATCTCGTGCTCCTGTTTTCCGGCGAGCGACTCCGAGGATCCGCCGACGAAGGCTTCGGCTGCGCGGTTGAAAAAGACGTACGCCCCGTCTGCGATCTCCCTGACGAACACCATGTCAGGGATGTTCTGGACGATACAGTGGAGAAACGACTTCCAGCCCCTCACCCGGCGCTCGGCCCGGTGCCGTTCGGTTACGTCCCTCGACACCATCCGGAAGCCTGCGAACTCCCCGATCTCGTCGAAGTCCGGTGTCCCGCTCGCTTCGAACACGAGGTGGCGGCCGTTTCGATGAAGGAGGCGTATGAGGAGGGAGGAGAACGCTTCGTGCCGGTCGAGAATTCCGGCGAGTTTTTCCGTGAGCCGTTCCTGTTCGGCTTCCGGCACGAAATCGAGGAGGGAACGCCCGGTCATCTCGTCGGGGGCGTACCCCAGAAGATCGAAACTCTTCGGGCTCACATAGGAGAAGGTCCACCCGTCGTCGACGTTCCAGATGATGTCGTTGATGTCCTCGACCAGTGCCCTGAACTTTGCCTCCTCGGCACGCAGGGCTTCTTCCGAGAGTTTTTGACGGGTGATGTCTTCGAGGATGATGGTGATCCCGGGGGTGCCGTCGTTGAAGGCGGTGGGCAGGATCTTCATCCTGAAGAAGAGTTCGCCCCCCGTCCTGAGGAACCTCACTTCCTCGACCACGTCGTCGCCCCCGAGTGCGTCCTCGATCCGCGCCCTGATCAGGGGGTGGTCGAATGCCGAGAGACGCGACTCTCCGATCGGTTTTCCGATGACGTCGTCCCTGCCGGCGCGTACAATCTCGAGGATGCGGTCGTTCGCCTGGACGATGGTGAGATCGCGGTCCAGGATGACCACGCCGTCGGAGGAGAAGTTGATCATGGCCGAGAGGGGCACCCGCTGGGAGGGGTAGAAGACCTTCGCCTTGCCGTAGGTTCGCATGTCCACCTCGCCGGAGATGAGGAGCATGTCGAGGTATCGCGAGACCGTATTCCTGTTGATCACGAGAACTCTGGCCAGATCGGTGACCGACATCCCGCGAGGATTCGCCTTTAAATGACCGAGAATTTTAGTGATCTCCTCAGAATATGGTCTCATGTCGGATCAGAGTGATACCGGCCAGTACTTATCGGTTTCGGACGTGGACGGCATAATGTTCTGCATCGAAGATGGCGTCAATGCCATGCAATATGGGAAATGTTTTTATATTTTCATAATCAACATATGATTGCCGACGTCTCATCCGACGTGGGGAACGCTCGGACGGGGCGCAATCGACAGAACACCAGCAGGCACCCGGTACCACCTAACTCAAGCGAGCGCACACCAGCACGCAGGAGTGCCTGCGTATTTCACCTCTCAAACGCGTCAGCATTCATTCCGGCGGGAGGCCGGCATCCTCCCACCTGTGCACATTCACCGACACCGGACCCTCAGAAGAAGGTCGGGGCGGCACCTGCCCCGGGGGAACCTTCATTTTCGTACATTTTTTTCTCGTCCGCAACCGGCGATCTGATCAATAGGGGTATCACGCCGCAGGTATCATCTTATCCGGGAGAGGTACGACGAGATGGATACAACCGTTGCACTGAACTTTTTCTGGGAATCGTTCTGGATCGGACGCCGGGTGCGGGAACACGCCACTCCCGGGGATGAGGCGCTCCTTCATCTCTTTCTCATCAGGCGGGGAAGAGACCCCGGGTTTGCCGCCTATGCCGCGGGCGAGGCGTTTGTCGACGATCGAGCGAAAGATGTTTTCAGGACGGCCCTTGCCGACGCCCTGACAGAAGACTGCCGCGATCTGGCCGGTGCAGGAAGCGGCGCATATCTCTGGCGGCGGTACCTTGGCCTCCTGGACGCGGGGGACGTACACGGTGCGCGGCTCGTCGAGACGATGCTCGGCACGACGGCGGAGGACGGTTATCTTGCCCCCCCGGTCGCCGCAGGGGAGGAGATCTCGCGTTCTTTCTGGGAGAAACAGGAGAAACATGCGGTGATGCTGGGTGTCCGGTACCCGGACCTCTATTTCGAGGCGCCCTATCTCAGGGAACTGCCTGGAACCCTGATCAGTCCGGCCGACCTGGAGATCACCGCCTTCGCGTTCGAAACCCTCAAAAACCTTCTCGGCGGAACGACCCCGCCCGGGGACGCCGGAACCTTCGAGCGCTTTATCAACGACGCAGGAGCGGTCCTCGCCCTCTTATGGTTCGCCGGAAAATCGTACGACGAAGAGGCGGCGATCCTGAACAGGACCTATCCGTTCACCCTCGGCGAGGAGACGCTCGACCGGTTCGTGGCGATCTTCGACGACTACGAGACCCTTCTCGAAGAGGCGGCCGGGCTCGTGAAACGGGGTTTTGTCGAGGAGGCGGAGACCGTGTACGCCTACACGGTCCTGCACTCAGGCGACCCGGCGCTTCACCACACCTGTTACGAGAATCTCGCCGTCCTTTTCAGGGAGGAGGGAGAGTACGGCCGTGCCGGCGACTGCGCCGAACGCGCCCTCGCGATCAGGAAGAGGGCGCCGGATTCTGATCCCTATCTCGTCGCCCTCGGCGAAAAAAGTCTTTCTGAATCGCTGTATCTGCAGGGCCACGCCATGCGTGCGGCCGACCTGATCGCCCGGGCTCTTGCTGCGGCCGACCGTCTCTCTCCCGAAAAGGCCGCGTCCCTGCTCTGGGCCGTCGCCTCCTCGTTCAGGAGGACGGACAGGTTCGAAGAAGAGTACGCCGTGCTCACCCGCATCCTCGAAGAAGGCTGCGAAGGGGAGGCAGCCGACGCCGCGATGGCGCGTCTTTTCTCCATGGACCAGTACGCCCGGGCCGACGGTTCGTTTGACCTGGCCGGGCTTGCCGCCGTCGAGGACCGTCGGCGGTACCTCGACTTCTTCGGCAAGGGTGCGGCCCTGCTCCAGGCGTTCCAGTTCGACCGGGCCATCGCCTTTTTCGAACGCGCCCTCGCGATCAGCCGCGACGTCGATCTGCTCAGGAACATCGCCATCGCCCACCGCCTGTACGGCTCGGTGGAGACGGCCCGGGAATATTTCGGCATGGTGCTTGCGGAACGGCCCGCCGATGTGTTCTCTCTCATCCACCTCGGTCTCCTCACCGCCGGGGTGGAAGGCGAACGGCTGATCAGGCAGGGCATCGCCGCCGCCGTCAGGGACCGGATGGATCTCGCCCTCGTGCTCTATCCTCTCGTCCGCGACGCCGTCGCCGGGGACAGCATCGTCGATACGATCGACCGGTTCGGCGACCTGCCGGCACAGGACGGAGTTCGGGCGCTGTATTATCTCGGGGCAGCTACGATCCTTGCCGATCTCGGTTTTTCCAGTGAGGCGGAGACCTGTTACCGGAAGGCCCTGAAGGCGAACCCCCCCTCCCGGGTCAGGGGGCTGGTGCTGCGGAATATGGGCGTTCTCGCAGCCGGGGCCGGCGCCCTGAAACGTGCGGCCTCCCTCCTCGATCAGGCCCGCCGCTATGCGCCTGAAGACCCGACGGTCTGGCACCGTCTTGCCGGCGTGCAGGCGGCCCTCGGCGACGCCGCGGGTGCGGCCGCGGCGGCGCGGGAAGCGGCGCGGCTTCTCCCGGCCCGGGCCGGGTACGGGTGTGAGCGCGACCTGAGGGCGGCGAAGGAGACGGCCGCCCCGCCGTCGACCGACGATCCGGTCGCTGCCGAACTCGTCGCCGCCGGCGAGCGGCTGATCGAGCGGGAGGAGTGCGCGCACCATGCGCTCTCTGCCTATGCCGCTGCGCTCGAAAGAATTGGAGGAGGGGAGGAGACGCCTTTTGCGGCGGAATCCTATGCTGAGGCGCTCTCAGAGCGTTCCCGGCTCTTCGCCCTCTTCGGTCGCTCCTGAGGAGAGGACGCCTGCGATCGCCGCCGGGAGATCGGCGGTGCGGGTGACGACGGTCGACGACGCTTCGAGCATGAGGTTGACGCGCTCGGCCCCGTCGACCCGGCGGAAGTCGGTCCTGAGGGCCACGACCGGTATGCCGCGGCCGCGGGCGTATCCCATCTCCCACGCGGTTCCCGAATCGGCGTCTGCCCCGTCGACAACAGCGACGACGATATCAGCCTCCTCCAGGGCCCTGACATGGCGCTCGAAGATCCATCTCCGGTCCCCGGTGCGCCGTGCGGCCTCGTCGTCCCTGATCTCCTGCGGGAGATACACATCATAGAGCGACGCCTCAAGAAGATCTCCTGTCTTCCTGTTGAAGGTGCGTTCGGCCTCAGAGAAGAGCGGGGCCGCGAAATACACCCGGTAACGCGCGAAGTCGCAGACGTCGACCGCCCGGCACCCGGGGAACCTGGCGAGAAAGGCGCCCCGACCCGGCACCCGGTCGTCCAGCCACGTCCGGTTCACGCCGCAGGTCGGCGACGAATCGACGCCGACGATGCAGAGCGGCGGGCCCCGCTCGCGGATCGTCGCTTCAACCTCCTCTTCCATGCGGTCGAGAAGGGTGTGGAAGGCCGGGGTGTCGAGGCGTTCGGCAAAGGTCGCGGGCGGCCGCGGGCGACCGAGATATGCGGTCTCCGGGCAGGGCAGCGGGACCACCTCGATCGAAAATCGCCGGCACCGTTCGAGGGCCTTTCGGAAGGCCGCACGGTCCGACGGTCCGGTGATCCCCTCGGCCCTGAGGGAGGGATCGCAGATGCAGGGGGAGACAAGGACATACATTCATCACCTGTCTGCCTCAAACCGAGATAGATGATCCGCCTCTTCGCCTTCAGGGACAACTCCTGTGACCCGCGGAAGTGCACGGTAAAGCGGATGGAAAAATGGGGGCAGGTGAAGATCGTCGACGCACCCGGCCGCATTCCCGGATCGTCCCTCATCCTTGACCCGACGGCGGAGCAGGCCCTTTCCCCGGCCGACCGGGGCGTGCCCTCGATCACGGCCCTCGACTGCTCCTGGGAGGTGCTGGACTCGGTGACGGTACGGCGCTGGCCGACCAGACGCGCCCTCCCCTACCTCGTCGCCGCCAACCCGGTGAACTTCGGCCGCCCACTCCGCCTCACCTCGGTGGAGGCCTTTGCCGCGGCGCTCTCTATTCTCGGCGAGGGCGAGCAGGCCAGAGACGTCCTTTCGAAGTTCAACTGGGGTCTGCACTTTCTCGAACTGAACGCCGCCCCTCTCGCCGAGTATGCAGCGGCCCGGGACTCCGCAGAGGTCGTGGCGATCCAGGCGCTGTACATGGGGGACTGAAACGGCGTTCATTTTTCGCCGGGGCCGGAGAACGGTGTGCCGGCGCAGGAGAGCACCTTCGGATAATACCGGGCGACGTACTCCTTGACCATTCTCTTTGCGCAGAAACGGGGGGCGTTGCTCTTGATCGACTCTTTCATCGTCTTCACCCATCCATGCGGCACGCCGTGCATGTCGGTCTCGTAGTAGAGCGGGACGATCTCCTTTTCCAGGAGTTCGTAGATGGCGTCCGCGTCCGCGGCCGTCCGATCCCCGCCGTGGTACTCGCCGCCGAACGCCCAGCCGTTTCTGCCGTTGTACCCCTCGATCCACCAGCCGTCCAGGATGGATAGGTTGGGGACGCCGTTGATCGCCGCCTTCATGCCGGAGGTGCCGCAGGCCTCCATCGGCGGGAGCGGGTTGTTGAGCCAGAGGTCAACGCCGTGGACAAGATACTGGGCCATCTGCTCGCCGTAGTCCTCGACGAAGGCGATCTTCCCGCCGAAGTCGGGCGACTGGGTGAAACGGTAGATCTTCTGGAGGATCTGCTGCCCCTCGACATCGGCCGGATGGGCCTTGCCTGCAAAGACGATCTGCACCGGCCGCCAGCGGTTGTTGACGATCCGTTTGAGCCGTTCGAGATCGTGGAAGATGAGGTCCGCACGTTTGTAGGTCGAGAACCGCCGTGCAAATCCAATGGTGAACACGCTCGGGTTCAGGAGCACGCCCTCTGCGACGATGTTCTCGGGCACGTCGCTGCGGGCGGCCCATCTCACCCGTTTTCTCTCCCGCATCCTGTTGAAGAGTTTGGTTTTCAGCCAGATGTGCAGGTACCAGAGCTCTTCGTCAGGGATCTCGTCGACGAGTTCCCAGAGGGCCGGATTGTCGTACTCCATCTGCCAGTACGGGCAGACGGCCCCGATATAGCGGTCGAAGAGCTGCTCCATTCTGGGGTTGAGCCAGGTCGAGAGATGGACGCCGTTGGTGATTGCATCGATCGGCACCCGCTCTTCAGGGAGTTCGGGCCAGATCCCCTGCCACATCGCCCTTGCAACCTCGCCGTGACGCTGCGAGACGGCGTTGTGATGGGCCGACATCCGCATCGCAAAGACGGTCATGTTGAACCCGCCTCCCGGGTCCCCGGGGGCGGTGCCGAGAGCGAGGAACCGTTCCCGGTCGATGCCCAGACAGCGGTAGTAGGTGCTGAAGTACCGGTCGATCATTTCCGTCGGAAAGATATCGGTTCCTGCAGGAACCGGGGTGTGGGTGGTGAATATGGTGGTCCCCCTCACCTGTCCGAGGGCGTCCTCGAAGGACAGGCCCTCTCCGACCCGCTCCCTGACCCGCTCGATCAGGGCGAACGCGGGGTGGCCTTCGTTGATATGGACACCCGAGTAATGGACGCCGAGATACGAGAGCACCTTTCTGCCGCCGACGCCGAGCACGATCTCCTGAAGGAGCCGCTGCTCCCGGTCACCGGAGTAGAGCCGGTGGGAGATGGAACGGTGTTCCGGGTTGTTCTCCGGGATGTCGGTGTCGAGGAGGTAAAGGGGGATGCGGCCGACCTGCACCTTCCAGACGGCGACGTTGATGGTGGGGTCGATATAGGGCACCGGCAGGATGATCTGTGTGCCCGACGGGTCGAGGACGCGGGTGATCGGGGCCGCATCGCGGTCGAGCCTCTCTTCGATGTTCATCTGCGAGCCGTCCGGGCCGATGTGCTGGTGGAGATAACCGGAGGAGTACATGAACCCGACGGCGACGAGAGGCACGCCGAGGTCGGAACATTCTTTGAGGTGGTCGCCGGCCAGAAAACCGAGCCCGCCGGCGTAGAATGGGAGGGAGTGGTGGAGGCCGTACTCCGCGGAAAAGTAGGCGATGGTGACCGGGCGGCAGGAGGAGTATTCCTCGGTGAACCAGGAGTTTTTCCTGGCCATGTATTCCTGGTACCGTTTCATGATGATGTCGTAGCGGCGGAGGTACTCCATGTTCTGCGCCGCCCGTACGAGGTATTCCTCCGGTATCTCCCTGAGCATCCTCACCGGGTTGTGCCCGCTCTCTTTCCAGGCGTGTGCGTTCACCTGTTTGAAGAGTATCCGGGCGGCCGGGTGCCAGCTCCACCAGAGATTGAAGGCGAGGTCGACGAGGCCCTCGATGCGCGTGGGGACGTGGTTGAAACGGCTCCGGTCCATTGCGTCGGCAGTCATCCTGATCTACAGAAGTATGGGAGACGATTTATTTAATTCTGGCGGGGGGGGCGGGAGGCATTTTTTCTAAAATCCGCAATGGTGGCGTATTTATCGCGAAGGTCCCCAATTTTTTTGTAAATGCTGTTTTAAGATCAAATTTTGTGGGATAATATTTTATAGTTGTACTGTATCTATTTATGGGATGGAGAAACCGGTGCAGGTCGGTCTGTTCCTGGACGTGATGAGGATGGATGTGGAGCAGAGAATCATGATGCTGATTGTTGTCCTGATCGCTGTGACGTCGATGGGGATTGGAATGATGCTGCCGCTGACGTTCCCGGGCCTGTTTTCGTGAAGAAGTCCGAACGGACCGGCCCTGAGCCGCGGCCCGGAGAGGTGTCGTCCCGGCAGGTCGGTGAATTGTCTGGATACTGGAGAGGAGACGGTATGCCGCCACCGGGCAATGATGGGAGCCAACAGCAATGCCCCGGTATTATCGAGTGATCGATCAAACTATGGAAGAGATCTGAAGTTCTCATAAGAGTTCTTTAATCCCACGAATCGTTGGTTTTGACTATTTTAGAGGATTTCGAAAAACCTTTTCCTCCGAACCTACTATCTATTCCCGATCGATCTCCATCCCATCTCCGGCATCTTCGGGTCGTCCCGGGCGCCCGCCTTCCCTCCCCATGAAAACCTACATTGCTCCTGAAGATACACCAGTACGTGCTGATTCCTTATGGAAAACGAACGACTCCTCATGCTGCCCGGGCCGGTGCCGGTGCCTGAACGGGTACGGCAGGCGATGATGCGGCAGGCGATCAACCATCGCGGCCCTGAATTCGGCACCGCCTACGCCGAATGCGTCGGCGTCCTGAAAGAGTGCTTCGGGACGAAAAACGAGGTCTACATCATCAGCGGCTCGGGCACCGCCGGCATGGAGGCGGCCGTCGCCAACTTCGGCCGCGGGAAAAAGATCGCATCCATGGTCAACGGCAAATTCGGTGAGAGGCTCCGGGACATCGGGCAGCGCTACGGCGATGCGACCGCCGTCGACTCTGCGTGGGGCACGCCCCTCGATCTCGAAGCCCTCGCCGCCGCCCTCGAAGACGGTGCGGAAATGGTGACGATGGTGCACAACGAGACCTCGGCCGGCATTCTCAACCCGGCGAAAGAGGTCGGCAAACTCGCCCGCAAGCACGACGCCCTCTTCGTCATGGACGGCGTCACTTCGGTCGGCGGCGACGAAGTGCTCGTCGACGACTGGAACGTCGATGTCGCCATCGTGGGCTCGCAGAAATGCCTCGCCGCCCCGGCAGGGCTTGCGGCCGTCGCCGTCTCAGAGCGGGCATGGGAGCAGATCGTCGACGACCGCCCGTACTACCTCGACCTTGCCGCCTACCGCAAGAGCGGCAGGAAATCCCCCATGGAGACCCCGTACACCCCGGCCGTCCCGCTCTTCCTGGCACTCGCCGAAGCGACGGCGATCATCCGGGAAGAAGGCATGGCCGCCCGCATCGCCCGTCACCGGAAGATGTCGGCCGCGGTCAGGGCCGCGGTCTCGGCATGGGGCCTCTCCATGTTCCCGCAGATCGACGCCGTCTCCGCCTACTCGAACACTGTCACCGCCGTGAAGATGCCCGACGGCGTCGCCGACAGCGCCCTGCGCGGCACCGTAAAGCGGCTGGGCATCGAGATCGCCGGCGGCCAGGACCACCTCAAGGGCAGGATCTTCAGGATCGGCTCGATGGGTGCGGTCGGCGCCCCGGAAATACTCGCCACTCTTGCCGCCGTCCAGTACGCCCTCAAAAAGGCGGGCGTCCCTGGCGTCACCTGCGGTCTCGGTGCGGCGGCAGAGGTGCTTGACGCATGAAGATCGGAGTTGCGGACACCACGTTCGCCCGGGTGAATATGGGTGCGTTCGTCATTGACGAACTGCGCAAACACGCCAGCGTCGCTATCGAGCGCTATACCGTGCCGGGCTTTAAAGATCTCCCGGTCGCCTGCAAGAAACTCATCGAGGAACGGGGCTGCGACATCGTCATCGCCCTCGGGATGCCCGGCGGCGCGGAAAAAGACAAAATGTGCGCCCACGAAGCCTCGCAGGGGCTGATGCTCACCCAGCTCATGACCAATCGCCACATCATCGAGGTCTTCGTCCACGAGGACGAGGCAAAGGACGACCGGGAACTTGCGTGGCTCGCCGAGCGGCGGGCGAGGGAACACGCTGAAAACGCCGTGATCCTTCTCCTCCGCCCCCAGACGCTCACCCGTCAGGCAGGAACCGGCCAGCGGCAGGGCTTCGAGGACGTCGGCCCGGCAAGAGAGTAAACCGGTAGAATAAAGAAAGAACAGAGAAAGGATCAATCGAGGAGACAGATATCATGGCAATTAAATTGGGCTTTGTGGTCGCGGAGTTCAACCGCGACATCACCTATATGATGGAGATCGAGGCGCGGGAGCACGCGAAGTTTCTCGGCGCCGAGGTGACCGGGTGCATGTACGTGCCGGGCGCCTACGACATGCCGCTTGCAATCAAGAAACTGCTCGGGCAGGACGATATCGACGCCGTCGTCACCATCGGCTGCGTCATCGAGGGGGCGACCCAGCACGACGAGATCGTCGTCCAGCACGCCGCCCGGAAGATCATCGACCTCTCCCTCGAGTACGACAAGCCCGTCGCCCTCGGGATCTCCGGGCCGGGCATGACCCGTCTCGAAGCCACCGAGCGGATCGACTATGCAAAGCGCGCCGTCGAATCAGCCGTCAAGATGGTTCAGAGATTAGAATGAGGGCCCTCTCGGAGAAGGTTAGTGCCGTCGCCCCTTCGGCGACGATCGAGATTTCCGACGCTGCAAAGAGGATGAAGAGGGCGGGGATCGATGTGATCGGCCTTTCCATCGGAGAACCCGACTTTGCGACGCCGGCCCACATCGTGCAGGCCTGCTGCGACGCGCTTGCCCGGGGCGAGACCCATTACGCCCCGTCGAACGGCATCCCGGAACTCCTGCACGCCGTCGCAGAGAAGTGCCTGACCGAGAACAACATCCCCTGCGCCCCGGAGAACGTCATCGCCACCTGCGGAGCGAAGGACGCGATCTTCCAGGCGATGCAGGCCTGCCTGAACCCGGGCGACGAGGTGATCCTTCCTGACCCGTCGTGGGTCTCCTACGAGCCCTGCGTCCAGATGGCCGGGGGCCGGGTCGTCCACCACGCCCTCAGGGAGCCCTCGTTCCAGATCGACGATGCGATCCTCGAACGGGTGGGGCCGCGGACGAAGATGATCGTCGTCAACACCCCGTCGAACCCCACCGGCACGGTGCTTTCGAAGGCGTCCCTGAAACTCGTCGCCGATATCTGTGAGGACTACGATCTTCTTGCTCTTTCCGACGAGATCTATGAGAAGTTGATCTACGGAAAAGAGCATCTTTCCCTCGCATCGTTCGACGATATGGCCGGCCGGACGATCACGGTCAACGGCTTTTCCAAGGCCTATGCGATGACCGGATGGCGGCTCGGCTATGCCGTGGCCCCCCTCCCGGTCCTCCGCCAGATGGCGAAGGTGCAGCAGCACTCGGTCTCTCACCCCACGACGTTCGTGATGTGGGGCGGCGTGGCGGCCCTGACCGGCGACCAGTCCTGCGTAGAGGCGATGCGAAAGGAGTTCGAGACCAGACGGATGTATATGCTCGACGAGTTCGGGTCGATGAACTTCCCGGTCGCACCGCCCGACGGGGCCTTCTACGTCTTCGCGAAGGTGGAGGGCGACGATCTTGAGATCGCACGCGCATGGCTGAACGAGGCCCATGTGGCGACGACGCCGGGCACGGCGTTCAACGCTCCGGGCTGGATCAGGTTCAGTTATGCCGCCTCTCTCCCGATGCTGAAAGAGGCAATGCGGCGGATCCGTACCTTGAAAGGCACCGGATGAACAGAGGATCGGCGGATGGGAGCAGGAAGGTTGCCTTATGCCGTTCTTCTTATCGCCTTTTTTGTTTTTTCTCCTTTCCGGCCTCTTCTGTCCTGGGGGGCAGCCGCCGGAAAAAAAGTACTGCTCCTCCCCTTCTATCATGCTGTGTGCATTTCTGGCGGTGTAGGAGGGTGCACCATTCATATCGGTGACCGATTTCTGGATGAAAAGCCGCCGCCCAATGCCTGCTGCAGATACATAGTTTATATGGAGTACCCCGTTGATCGGGAGTTGATATCATCTCTGCCTGAACGTTCAGTCCGCCGCGTCGAAGGTGAGAACCCGCACGCCGCGTTCGTCGAGCAGTACGAGCCGGTCTCCCTCGATCGCGTAGCCCATCACATCCGCGAGGGCGTTCAGATAGGTATGTTCCTGTACCATGATCCCCGACGGTCCGGTGCAGGCCATCTCCGTGGACACCACCCGGTCGATCGAGAGCGACGCACCCGAGACATGATAGGAGCCGAAATATCGGTTGCACCCGGCCGAGCCGGTGACGGTCGTGCCGGCGATCACCGGGCCGGCGAGATCGCCGGTGCGGAACGACTCAAGAGTCCAGTTCGTCCCGACGAGGGGTTTCGGTTCGGGCGGGACGGCCCGTTCGAACACCAGGATGGCGGTGCCGTTCTGGTCCGCGAGGGTCAGCGTGTCGTCACCTTCGATCGCAAAGGACGTCGCTGTGCCGAGGAGCCTCAAGTACGCGCTCTCCTGCTCCATCACGCCCGGCTTCTCGCAGTACATCAGCGTCGAGATCGCCGGGCCGACGGCGATCCCGGTGCCGTCTATGAGGTACCCGGCAGAGTAGGCGTTGCACCCGGCCGAGCCCGAGAGGGTGTCGTTCCTGCCGAAGATCAGGGTGACCGTCGTCCCTTCGAGAACATCAGTCATCGAACCGTTCTGTTCGTACGAGAGGAGGTTCCAGGCCGTACCGTTCGGTTCTGCCCCCGGGACCGCGGTATTTCCCCCTGGAGCCTGCCCGGTGCATCCGGCGGCAAGAAGACAGGCGGCGAGGACGACGGCCGTAGCCGCGAGGGGGCAGGACGCGTCGCAGGGTGTCATTGATCGCATGAACAGGGATGGACAGCATCCATACATATACGATCCCATGACTGCGAGACCGTTCGCAGTTATACCGGCAATCACGATCTCCGGCAGAAGCGGGCCGGCGACTCGCATTCAGCCGTGCCACCTGAGGGATGAATCGTTAAAATCGCCGACAGGGTGGCGGCCCATCGTGGTCGCTCTGTTCGCCGGTCAGTCCCTCCCATGCCGCGTTGTTCCTGATGCATCCGGGATCAGGTTTCGTCAGGTCATGGTAATACGACCATGCCCGTGCCCGGCAGCCGCCGCAGATGTACT
>JASGMW010000087.1 GCA_030156225.1 Methanofollis sp. | reverse complement strand
TGGGGACGAACTCACCTTCTCCTACTGCCCGTCCGACCCGACCACCTATGCGCCGCTCATCGACGAGGCGGACTATGTGCTCGTGATCGACGTCACCGTCGCCAGGGCCGTCGTGGCCGCGCCCACCGTCACCGATGGCGCGCGCGGCGGCTTCGTTCTTGCAGAGGTCGACGCCTCGGCAGAAGATCGCGGGTGGTACGTCGTCGTCGTGAGCGGCACCGACGCCGCCGGCGAGGGCCTTGCCGGCACCGGGACCGTGTACCTCAACGACAACGGGACGATCAGGGTGCCGGTGCTGGTGTCGGTCCCCTCGCAGGTGAGCGCGGGAACGTACACGCTGTATGCCGGGATCTACCGCTTCGATGACTATCCGGACGGCCTGATCTCCCACAGCGGAGGTTCGGAATGCACCGTTTCCTGACGCTGCTCTGTCTGCTGCTTGCGGCCGCCTGCACCCTGCCGGCCGCGGCTCTGACCGTCGACGTCTCGGGAAACACGGCGGGCTCCCCGGTGACCGTCAGCTGCGACGAAGACGCCTTCGTCGTCTTCCAGGAGAACAACGGCACCCCGGTCTTTGCACAGGGGACGACCGTCAGATATATCCCGCACACGACCGGCACGCTCTTCGTCACCGCCACTGCTGGCGGCGAGACCGCAACCCGTTCGATCGCCGTCACGACGAACAGCGGCGGAGGAGGAGGCGGGGGCGGGGGAGACTCGACCGTCTGGAATGAAGTAATTCTCGGACCGGGCAACTTCACCGTGACCGCAGAGAGCGGAAAACCATATACCGTCAACCGTCGTACCGCCCTTGGAGCACTCGACGCCTCGGGCACGTCCTATGTGGTCAACGACGAGTGGTACGACCAGTACGGCACGCTCTACATCGGCGCCATCAACGGCAGGGCCGGCGAAGGCTCGGCCGGCTGGATGTACCAGGTCAACGGCGTCTCCCCGTCTGTCGGAGCGAACGTGAAAGCGGTGCAGAACGGCGATCGGGTCGTGTACTACTGGAGCGAGAGCATGTCGTCCACCCCGGAGACCTCAACGGATGTCATCAGGCTGCGGGTGGTCTTCGGAAGCAGCGATGGAGGCAGCAGTTCCGACACCGGAACCGGCAGCGTCGCGACTCTCGGTCCTGCGGCAGAGGCGACGGTACCGGTCGGACTTCCCGAAGGCACCACCATCGCAGTGGAGGGCGGGAAAACCAGGATTTCGATCGACCAGAACGCCGCACACGATAGAGAGCGGGTCACCGTGAAGGGCGACCGCGTTGTCATCGAACGGCCCGGGCTGATCATGACCGTCCTGACCGAAGACATCACCGAGAGAGACGGCATCGCCACAGGATTTATAAAAAGCGTCACAGCCGAACTGACACCGGAAACAGGAACGATAGAGGGCATCGGAGAGGTGCTGGGGACGCTGCACCTCGCGCTGAACGGCGTTCCGGCCCTTGCCGGGATCAGGGTCGTCTACGCACCTGAACTTTCGATAGACGAACAATCGGCTCTGTCCGCAGTCTGCGCCGCCAACGGGGCCGCCGTCACCGGCACCGCCTACGTGATGAACGTCGGCATGACCGGCCTCGCAAACGGGGAGGATATCGCAGGCGCCACGGTCAGGATGCATATCAGCCCGGCGTGGACAGAAAGCCACGGCGGCGCCGACGCGATCCGCATCGTTCACATCGCCGATAACGGGACGGTCGAGATGCTCGAGACCAGAACGGCCGGGATCGACAGGAACGGGGATCTGATCTTCGAGGCCGCATCACCGAACGGGCTTTCGGCGTTCGCCCTCGTCAGTCTCGGCGACGCGGTCCCGACCGCGAGCATGACGACCATGCCGACGCCTGCAACGACAGGGACCGTTCCCGTCACGACCCCGGCACAGACGCCTGTCGGCGTGGCGACGGTGATCGCCGGGGTCTTTATCGGAGGGGGAGCCCACCTGATCGGAAGAAAGGAGGAATGATTTTTGAAACCGATAGCACCATGTATTTTTCTTCTCTGCGTCGCCTGGATCTCGGTCGCGGCGGCCTATCCGTATGAGACGACCGACAGCGCCATCCAGAACGGCCTCGACTCTATCAGGTCCTGCCAGCACGACGACGGCGGGTTCGCCGAGGCCGGGAGGAGCACAAACCCGGGCACTTCATGGTTTGCGGTGATGGCGATCGTCGCCGCAGGCGAGGATCCGCATGAGTGGACGGTGAACGGCACGTCGGCGATCGATTACTGGAAATCCGCCGAAGATGCCGTGAAACCCGAAGGAACGGCCGAGCTCGGCAAGATGGTCACTCTCGTTGCGGCGGCGGGTGAGGACCCGCACGCCTTCAACGGCCACGACTATGCCGCCGAACTCAAGGAGCGAATGAAATCCGACGGACAGTTCGGCGATTTCGTCTACACCACCTACTGGGGAGTCTTCGGACTCGTCTCCGCCGGTGAAGACGTTTCCACCTCTGTCGATTGGCTGAAAAGCCAGCAGAACGAAGACGGCGGATACGGCTGGATGCCGGGTGCCGAGAGCGATTCAGACGATACCGCCGCCGTGATCATGGCCCTGATCGCCGCCGGCGAAGAGGCGACCACCCCCGCGGTGGCAGACGCACTCGATTATCTCAGGGCGCACCAGATGGACGACGGGGGCTTCAATTACGGCGGCTCCTCCTCGTCGAACGCCGCCTCGGCGGCATGGGTGATCCAGGCGATCGCCGGCGCCGGAGAAGACCCGCAGGGCTGGTCGAAAAACGGAAAAAACGCGGTCTCCACACTTGCAGATCTCCAGCAGCCTGACGGTTCGTTCCTGTGGACGACCTACACCGCCGACAACCCCTGCGGCATGACGGCGCGGGCAATTCCGGCTCTGCTCGGAAAGCCCTACCCGATCCTGCCCGGCCAGAAAACACCCGAACTCTCGGTACCGAAAACGTCCGTAGAGACCGCACCCGAAGCGACGACAGCGCCGCAGACCGCAGCATCCACCGCCGCTCCGGTCGCATGGAAGCCCGTCACCGTTACGGACGATTTCGGCGAGACGATCACCATCGCACAGGAGCCGCAGCGCATCGTCTCCCTCGCCCCTGCGAACACCGAGATCCTCTTCGCCCTCGGCCTCGGCGACAGGGTGGTCGGCGTGACCGATTACTGCAACTATCCGGAGGAGGCGAAAGAAAAAGAGAAGATCGGCGGGTACTCCACCGTGAACATCGAGCGCGTGGTGGCCGCACGGCCCGATCTGGTGGTGGCGGCCTACGGGAACACTGAAGAGGTCGTCGACCACCTTAAAAATCTCGGTCTGACCGTGATCGCGCTGAACCCGGACTCGGTCACAGGGACGCTCCGCGACATCAGGATCGTCGGAGAGGCCACCGGAACCGGGGACCGGGCTGCCGAACTTACAGGATCAATGGAGGCGCGGATCGACGCCGTGACCGAAAAAACAAAGAACATGACCGATTCACCGACGGTCGTCCACGCCGTATGGTACGATCCGATCTGGGTCAGCGGGAACAACACCTTCCAGAACGAACTGGTCACGCTCGCCGGCGGCACCAACGCGTTTCCCGATCTGGAGGGCTGGCAGATCGTCACGATGGAACGATTCATCACCACCGATCCGGACGTGATCATCGTCAATTCCGGGACCGGCATGGGTGAGGAAGGCAACGACCTCATCTACCGCTATTTCATGGACGAGCCGCGCTTTAAAAACATGAAGGCGATCAAAAACGGCCGCGTCTACATCATCGACTCCGACATCATCGATCGGGGTGGCCCGCGTCTCGTCGGCGCTCTCGAAGAGGTGGCCGCCGACATCCACCCTGACCTCTTCCCTGCGGCTGCAGCGACCGCACCCACAACCGCCGCAGCGTCGCCAGGGTTCGGAACCGTCGCCGGAACAGCCGCACTTCTCGGCGCCTGCATCCTCCTCCGGAGGCGCGGATGAGAGGGGTGCAGGCGCTCCTGATCGCCGTCTTTTTTTTGACCGGGATCGCGGGGCCTGCAATGGCGGCGCCGGCATTTGAAATTGCGTGGGAAAAAACAGCCGGCGATACCGTCAACGACGTCGCCATCTCGGCAGACGGATCGACGATCGCTGTCCTTACCGGTTCCACCCTCGAATGTTATGCCGCCGACGGGGGGCTGCGCTGGGAAGTGCCCGGCGGCCATGCCCGACATGTCGGAATGTCGGAGGACGGTTCGGCTGTCGTCATCGATGGGGAGGATATCAGGGCATATAACGGTACCGGTGCACAGGTCTTCAGACATGCAAACGGCTACTTTGCCTTCGGCGTCGGCATATCGCCTGACGGGTCCTGCATTGCCGGGGGTTTCGACAATGAAAGTCTGATGCTCTTCAGGAAAAACGCCACCGGGGTGTTCCTGCCGGCATGGTCGGTCGGGATCGACGACGACATCATCGCACTGGATCTTGCGGAAAACGCCTCTTCCATCACGGCAGGGGATAGAGACGGCATGCTCCTGAGATACGCGGACGGGGGACGGCTGCTGTGGCGCTATGACACCGGGAGCAGCAGGCTCTCCTGCTCGATCACGAGCGACGGGTCCTATATCGTCGTCGGGGCCGACCACGGCGCGGCCTCCTGCATCAACAGCAACGGCAAACGTCTCTGGACGGCAATTTCAGGCGATGGACTCCCGGGGATCGGGATTGCAGAGGATAAACCCCTGATCGCCGTCGGCGGCGAGAGCGTCACCCTCCGTTCTCCCGGAGGCGAGGTTCTCGACACGGTGTCAGATAAACCGGCGCATGCCCTTGCGATCTCCGGCGACGGGAGGACGGTCGTGACCGCAGATAACGGAAAAACAGTAACTCTCTACAGGGCCTGCGAGGAGGCGCCGGTCACGGGCTCCACGACCCTGCCCGGGACACCAGCCCGGACGACCACGGTGCCGGAAGAGACCGCACCGACAGAGACGGAGGCCGCGTCCTCGCCGCCCGGAGCGTTTTCCGCCATCGTATCCGTTTTTGCCGCGATGTACTGCATACGGCGGCACTGATCTTTTTATCGGGGGGTCTGCCCTGACGCAAAGGACCCCCTTCATCCCGGAAAAAGGTACGACGGTTATTTTTTCTTCAGTGCGAAATATCCCGCCGCACCGATCATGATGCCCGCGATTGCGAGAACAGGCAGGGAGGTACCGTTCCCGGACGATGTCGGCTCGACCGGGGCGGGCGAAACGACGGTGGCGGAGAACGACGGTGCGGTCGTCACCGCCGACGGGGCGGGTGTCGTCCATCCGAGAGCATAGACGCTGAAGTGGGAGATCTGTGCGGTGACCGTCCGGCTGGCGGCGTCCACGGTCGTGGGCACCTCCTGCCAGGTCTGCGTCGCCGCGGCGTACGCCATCACCGTCATCGTCGAGGGGTGGGCGACGGGGGGCCATGCGTCCTCAGAGAACGTATAGGAGAGGGTGACCGACGGGTCGAAGTGCGCGCCGTCCGGGCCGCAGGAAATGGGGAAGCCCATCGTCATGCCCGGCAGGACATGAGTGATCACGAAGGTATCGGCCGTTTCGATCGTCACTCCTTCGAGAGGCACCCCGTTCCCGTCAAGAGCGGTCGTGCCTGCCGGGACTGTCAGGGAGGCGAGGCCGCCGGCAGTCCTGAAGGTCGCGGTCGCGAGCACCTCGCCTGACGAGGACGTGGCAAGGGCGGTTGCTGTCCGGGGCGAGACAGGCGGTGTCGTCGACCGGGCGGTCGTCACGGTGGTGGCGGTCGTCCCGCCGCTCGACGACGAGACGCCGCCTGAAGGGGAACTGCTGCCGGCGACGGCGAGGTCGAGCCGCGTCGTGCCCCCTGGCGTGAAGGCCGCCGTCTGCCCGGCCTCCTTTCCGTCGACCAGGAAGACGATCGAAAGCCCGGCCTGCTCCTCGTTACCGCTGACGACGAGACGCTCCCCGTCGTACCTGCCGGCGTTTCCGTACGCGCCGTCCGCCGTCGTCGTCACGGAGCCGCAGGGTTCGCCCTCGATCAGGGCGGCGATCACGGTGCCCGCGGGGGCCGGAGAGCCGCCGATCGTGACGGCGCCCCAGAATTCCTGGGGAAGGGTGGGAACCCCCCCGTCGGCCGCCGCACCGGCGACCAGACCGATGAGGAGGAACAGCGCAAGCCAGTGTCTGGTTCTCATCTTCATGCTCCGATCGCGTAGAGGGTGTCGGGTTCATCCATATATAACCAGTATCCTTCGGCCGGGTACATCTGACGGTCGTCGCCGTGGCGTCCGGTGGCGCCGCGGATGATCGAGACGCCGTATGCCTGCCGCCCTGCGTCGTA
>JASGMW010000086.1 GCA_030156225.1 Methanofollis sp. | reverse complement strand
CGGTATATCGGCGGCGACCACCTTCTCATGCTCTTCGCCGAATACCTGGGAGCGAAACGCGTCGTCACCACCGCGGACGCCTCGATGGCGATCGAGGAGATCTGCCAGGTGCACCGGACGCCGGTGGGCGACACCTTTGTCTCCGAAGAACTGCTGAAATGGGGCGACTTCGGCGGGGAGCCCTCAGGCGCATGGATCTTCCCGGAAAACTCGCTCTGTCCGGACGGCATCTACGCCGCCGCCCTGCTCTGCGAGATCGCTGGCGAGTGGGATATCGCGGAACGGGTGGCGGCCATGCCCGCCTATCCGATCCTGCGGGACTCGGTCAGGATCGAGAACGCCCGCGAGCTGATGGCCGCCCTCGGCGCCGCCGTCCCGACCGACGGGATCAGGATCGAGGAGGAGGACGGCTGGTGCCTGATCAGGGCGAGCGGGACCGAGCCGAAGATCAGGTTCACCGCCGAGGGCACGGACGCCGCCGCCGCAGCACGGATGATGGAGACGGGCAGGGAACGGCTCCGCGCCGCCACCCGCGGGAGGGCGGCATAAATGGAGTGCGTCATCCTTGCGGCGGGCGAGGGGACGAGAATGCGCCCGCTCACCGCCGAGCGCCCGAAAGTGATGCTCCCTCTCGCCAACAGGCCGATGCTCGAACACCTGGTCAGGGCCGCAGCAGAGGCCGGGATCGCCTCGATCGTTCTCGTCGTCGGTTACGGCGAACGCGAGGTGCGGGAATGGTTCGGCGACGGCAGCCGCTTCGGTGTCGCGATCCGGTACGTCGCCCAGCGCCGCCAGCTCGGGACCGCCGACGCCCTGCGGGCAACGAAGGGATTGGTTGCCGGCCGTTTTCTCATGCTCAACGGCGACATGATCGTCGATGCGGCCGACCTCGCCGCGCTCTGCGGCAGAAAAGCCCCGTGCATGGGTGTCTACGAGAGCGACCACCCGCAGGACTATGGCGTCGTGACAATCGAGGGAGACCTGATCACCGGGCTCGAAGAGAAGTCTCGGCAGCCGAAGAGCCGGACGATCAACGCCGGCGTCTACCTCTTCGACCCGGAGATCTACGAACTGTTGCAGAACGTGCCTCTCTCGGGCCGGGGCGAGTACGAACTCACCGACGCCCTCGCCGACTATATCGCTGAAGGGTGCCTTTCGGCCCACCGCCTCTCCACCTGGATGGACGTCGGAGTGCCGTGGGATCTCCTCGATGCCAGCGCCACCCTGCTTGCAAGGATGGAGCCGGCCTGCGAGGGAACGGTCGAGGCCGGCGTCGTCGTCCACGGCAAACTGATCCTGGGCAGAGACTCGGTCGTCAGGGCCGGCACCTACATCGAGGGGGACTGCATCGTCGGTGAGGGGTGCACGATCGGCCCCCACGCCTATATCAGGGGCTCGACCGCGATCGGCGACGGCTGTCATATCGGCCACGCCGTCGAGGTGAAAAACTCGATCATATTCGCCGGGACAAAGGCCCCGCACTTCAACTATATCGGCGACTCCATCGTCGGGAGCCACTGCAACTTCGGGGCCGGCACCAAGGTCGCGAACCTCAGGCATGACCACGAAACAATCGAGATCGACGGCCAGTCCACCGGCCGGACGAAGTTCGGTGCGATCGTCGGCGACCACGTCCTCTTCGGCATCAACTGCTCGGTGAACGTGGGCAGCGTCATCGGCAGTTACTCGCTCATCGGGCCGCATACCCTCGTCGAGGGCGTCCTGAAAGATCGAACCGTGATCAGGTAGGTGAAACCATGCAGGCAGTCATTCTCGCAGCAGGTGAGGGCAGGCGCCTCCGCCCCCTCACCCACGCCGTGCCCAAGGCGATGATGCCGGTCGCGAACCGGCCGATCCTGGACTACATTGTCAGGGCGCTCGAAAAGAACGGGATCAGGGAGATCATCGTCGTCGTCGGCTACAAAAAAGAGCAGGTGATCAGACACCTCAACGCCCTCGACATCCCGGTGAAGATCGTCGTTCAGGAGCGGCAGCTCGGCACCGCGCACGCCCTCAAGTGTGCGGCCTCCCTGATCACCGGCGAGTTTCTCCTCCTGCCCGGCGACAACTACATCGATACGGCGTCGATCGCGCGGATCATGCGGGAGAAAAACGCCGTCCTGACCTGGGACCACCCCTACCCCTCGAACTTCGGGGTGCTCACGATCAGGGACGGCTACGTCAGGCAGGTGATCGAGAAGCCCGAGGACGCGCCTGGCTTCACGGTGTCGACCGGGATTTTCTCGCTCGAAGCTTCGTTTCTGAACTATCTCGACGAGACCGAGATCCCGAACGCCGTCAACGCCATGATCGCCGCGGGCACGCCCCTGAAAGCGGTCCCGGCCGAGAACTGGCAGGACGCCATCTTCCCCTGGGACCTCCTGAGACTGAACGCGGCGCTCCTGCAGGGCGTGCGGCAGGAGCGGGCCGGGCGGATCGGCGCCTCCGTCGTGATCAGGGGGCCGGTCTCCATCGGCAGGGGGACGACGATCGGCCCGAACAGCACCGTGCTCGGCCCGGTCGTCATCGGCGAGGACTGCGAGATCGGTCCGAACTGCGTCGTCCTGCCCGGGACGAGCATCGGCGACCGGACCAGGGTGGAGCCGTTCACCCTGATCGGGCATTCCGTGATCTTCGAAGACGTCTGCATCGGCTCCCATGCGCGCGTCACCGACGCCGTCGTCGGCACCGGAACGCACGTCGGCGACCATGCGACGACGTTTGCGCGCGCGTCCGTCTTCTCGATTGAAGACGAACTGATCCGGGCGAAGTTCGGGGCCATCATCGGGGACAACGTCTGTTCCGCACCGTTCTGCATCTTCAAAAACTGCATCGTCGGCAACGACGTCCGCATCGATGAAGGAAAAACGGTCTCCGGCGAGATCCCGGACGGTGCGAGAATTATATAACGTTTGAATATCAGGAGGGATACTATTACATTGAGGGATGCACCGTGTGCGGGATAGTGGGATATATCGGCTGGCGAGAGGCCGCACCCCTCGTCATCGAGGGACTGAAGCGTCTCGAATATCGGGGCTACGACTCGTTCGGCATCGCAACCGAGAACGGCGAGATCAGTGTCTTTAAAAAGAGCGGGAGGATCTCGGAAAACGGTCTTGCCCCCGGCACCCTTGCCGGCCACATCGGCATCGGCCACACCCGCTGGGCGACGCACGGCGTGCCCAACGACAGCAACGCCCACCCCCACACCGACTGTACGGGTGCGATCGCCGTCGTCCACAACGGGATCATCGAAAACTACGCGGTGCTCAAGAGAAAACTCATCGAAAAAGGGCACCGCTTCAAAAGCGAGACCGACACCGAGGTGATCGCACACCTGGTGGAGGAATATTTTCAGGGCGACCTGCTCGTCGCCGTCACCGGGGCGGTCCGTCATCTCGAGGGTTCGTACGCGATCCTGGTCATTGCGAAGGACGACCCGCGGATCGTCGCCGCCCGCAAGAGCAGCCCGCTCGTCCTGGGCATCGGCGACGGGGAAGTGCTCTGCGCATCAGACGTCACGCCCCTCCTTGAGCACACCCAGCGGGCGGTCTACCTGGAGGACGGCGACATCGCCGCCCTCACGCCCTCGCGGATCGACGTCTACCACGACGGCCTCCCGGTCGAACGTTCGGTCACCGGGATCGAGTGGAGCGTGGACGATGCGAAGAAGGGCGGATTCGAACACTATATGCTCAAGGAGATCTACGAGCAGCCCGAGGTCTTCTACAACACGATCAAGGCGCTGGAAAAAGACGGCCGTCTCCCCATGCTCAGGATCCCGACCGAGATCACGGTGGTGGCCTGCGGGACGTCCTATCACGCCGCCCTCATCTTTCGCTATCTCGCACAGGAATACAGCGCCAAACGGGTCTCGGTGGAGTTTGCCTCGGAGTTCAGGTATTATACCCCGCCCCTCCGCGAGATGGTGATCGCGGTCACCCAGTCTGGAGAGACCGCCGACACCCTCACCGCCGTCGAGAAGGCGAAGGCCCGCAACTGCTCGACCCTGGCGATCACGAACGTGCTCGGCAGCACTGTCAGCCGGAGCGCGGACTGGACCGTCTTCACGTGCGCCGGCCCGGAGATCAGCGTCGCCGCCACGAAGTCCTTCATCGCCCAGCTCGCCGTCTTCATGGGCATGGTGAACGTGATGGCCGACGGGAAGTTCACCGAAATCCTGGCCCATGCCCACCTTTCGATCGAGCGCGTGCTCCAGGAGGAACTGGGCGCGGCGGTCGCTCTCCTCGCCGGCGCCGCCGAGATGTTCTATGTGGGCCGGGGGGTGTTCTACCCGGTGGCGCTCGAAGGCGCCCTGAAGATGAAGGAGATCTCCTACATCCACGCCGAGGGGTATGCGGCCGGCGAGCTCAAACACGGCCCCTTCGCCCTTCTCTCTCCGAAAACGCCGGTCGTCGCCATCTGCACGCCCGGCCGGACCTACGCCGTGATGCTCTCCAACGTCAAGGAGATGAAGGCGCGGGGCGCTCCGGTGATCGGGATCGGGGCGGAAGGGGACACCGAGGTCGAGAGCATCGTGGACGTCTTCGTCCCGGTCCCGGAGGACCACCTGATGGTTCAGACGCTCACGGTTTCGGTGGTCCTCCAGCTTCTGGCCTACCGGACAGCAAATGCATTGAAGAGAGATATCGACAAACCAAGAAATCTGGCAAAGAGTGTGACCGTCGAATGATAGAGTATGGCAGGAACAGCGTGGGCGAGGGTGCACGCATCTTCGAGCCGGTGACCATCGGCTTTCCGTCGAGAGAGCGGTTCGGACTGAAGGATTTCGCAGGCACCGTCGTCGGGAAGAACGCCGTGCTCAGATCGGGCACGATCATCTACTGCGACGTCGAGATCGGCGACGATTTTTCGAGCGGGCACAACGTGATGATCCGCGAGCGCACGAAGATCGGCGATCGCGTGGCCGTCGGCACGTCGACCGTCATCGAAGGTGATTGCGTCATCGGAAGCAGCGTCTCGCTTCAGAGCATGGTGTACATCCCAACGAACACCGTGCTCGGCGACCGCGTCTTCATCGGCCCCAACGCCGTGCTGACGAACGACCGGTACCCGCCGCACGGCACGCCGCCCCTCCAGGGTCCGGTCGTCAGGGACGGCGCCTCGATCGGCGCCGGAGCGGTGATCCTGCCGGGCGTCGCCGTCGGCGAGGGGGCGCTCGTGGCCGCGGGCGCCGTCGTCACCCGGGACGTCCCGGCGCGCATGATGGCGATCGGAGCGCCCGCACGCATTGTCGATCTCCCCGAACGGATGCGTGAGTAGGATGAATGTTCCAGTGGCGCGCCCCCTGCTCGGGGCAGAGGAAGCCGACGCAGTGCGGGACGTGCTGGCGTCCGGCATGATCGCTGCGGGTCCGAAAACGGCGGCGTTCGAAGAGCGGTTCGCCGCGTTCTGCGGCGTTCCCCATGCGGTGGCGACGAACTCGGGCACGGCCGCCCTCCACGCGGCGCTGCTCGCCGGCGGCGTCGGGCCGGGCGACGAGGTGATCGTTCCGTCCTTCTCGTTCATCGCGACGGCGACGGCGGTCTCGATGTGCGGCGCCGTGCCGGTCTTTGCGGACGTGGACCCTGACCGCTTCACCATCGACCCGGGGTCGGCGGCAGGTCTCGTCACGCCGCGGACGAAAGCGGCGATCGCCGTCCACCTCTTCGGCCAGTGCTGCGACGTGCCGGCGATCGCCGACCTCTGCGCGGACCGCAACCTCCTCTTTGTGGAGGACGCCGCGCAGGCCCACGGGGCGATGCTGGACGGAAAGAAAGCCGGGTCGTTCGGGGACTTCGGCTGCTTTTCCTTCTACGCGACGAAGAACATGACCACCGGGGAGGGCGGGATGGTGACGACGGCGTCGGACGAGTACGATGCCCGTCTGCGCCGGGTCATCAACCACGGCCAGTCCGAAAAATATCTTCATACTGAACTCGGCTACAACTACCGGATGACCGACATCGCCGCCGCCGTCGGGCTCGTGCAGCTGGAACGGCTGGACGGCTTCAACCGGCGCCGGCAGGAGAACGCCGCCTTCTTTTCCAGCCATATCAGGGCTCCGGGGATCGCAACGCCGACGGTCTCGCCTGGCGCCGCGCATGTCTATCACCAGTACGTGCTGCGGGTCGGCGAAGGACGGGACCGGCTGGCGGCGGCCCTCAGGGAGCGGGGGATCGGCACGGCGGTCCACTACCCGGTGCCGATCCACAGGCAGCCGATCTATGCGGGCCTGAAGGCGGTCTGTCCGGTCGCCGAGGCCCTCGCCGCATCGGTCCTTTCCATCCCGGTCCACCCCGGCGTCGCCGACGAGGAACGGGCGTCGATCGCCGACGCCGTCAACGAGGTGGCGTGAGATGGATGCAGGCGTCATCGGCACCGGCACGATGGGGCGAAACCACGTCCGGGTCTACACCGAACTCAAGGAGGTCGGGACCACCTATGTCTACGACCTCGAC
>JASGMW010000012.1 GCA_030156225.1 Methanofollis sp. | reverse complement strand
GTTGCGGGTGTCACGTATGGCATCCTGACCCTGCCGCGGGTTTTCGTCTGTCCCGTGGCTCGCGGGCCGGACAACGCACCCCGCAGCACGGAGGCGGGCAGGTCGTCCGGTGTCATCAGAGACGGTTGTTGCGGCCGATGGTTCTCCGGGGAAAAAATCGGAGGAAAAAATGAACGGAAGAATCAGATTACGGAGATTTTCCCTGCTCCTGGCGATGCTGCTGGGGAGCATGGCGATGATGCCGGTAGCGAGCGCGGACCTTCGGTTTGAACGCCCCGACAGTACCGGACTGTTCGAAGAAAAAGCCATTGCACTGGTGTCGGAAATGAATGCCATTCCCATAGAAAGACTGGAGATCCGTCATTCGGCGATAGCGCCGTATCATCTCACAGGTGAAAACATTCGCTCTTTTAAAGTGAGGGATACGCAGTCAGGAAAGTATTATTCAATCAGTCTGGACGAGAGGCAGAACGTCGTGGATGTCGATCGGACTGCAGAGACCGGGCAAGCGGAGTATATCGATCGGTATGGGAAGTTCTCTCCAGATCTGTACGATAAACTACAATACGCGGGTCCGGATGAGAATATCTCCGTCTGGATCTGGATGACCGAACCGGAGAACATGCCTGAGATCGAAACGGACGCGAACGACAGACAGCAGGAAGAATTGCGCCAATCCAGAATACAGATGTATCTCTCGCATGAAAAGCCGGTGATCGATCTTCTCGGGTCAAAAGGGTTCGAGATCACCTACGCCAGCAAACTATCTCCGTCAGTATTTGCCGACCTGCCCGGTGATCTGATACGTGAACTGAGCAAAAGACCTGATGTCGTATCGATTGCCCTCTCGGGATCGGGTACAGTCGAACTGGATTCTGCGGCACCGTCGGTGAAGGCACCCGATGTCTGGAGTCGAGGAATCACGGGACCCGGGATCTACATGCCAGTGATTTCCACGACCCCCCTTCTTCCCGCGGAGACGACCGCATCTCCGGCGTCCACCCGGGCCAGCGACAGTGGCGTCAGGGTATTCACCGATCATGAGTCGTACTATATCGGCGGTGTCGTGACATTCGGGATCGAGAATAACGGAATTGAAAATATCAAATTTGTGTACGGTGCCCCTATCGTCACCCAGATAAAGCAGAACGACACCTGGGTCAGTTTCAGGGCGTATGGCGTGAATATGGGGCCGACAGAAAATCTCTGGTATGTTCACCCCGGTGAAACGAAAACATTCCTGTGGGATACCGGCCGGGGTTGCCAGATTGCCGGGGAGGAGAGGGAAACCACACCTCCAGGTCGATATCGGATTGTCTTTGAGGGTGGTTTTGCATCCAATGAGTTCACACTTCTGGAGCGGCCCGAGGGTGAACCTGCCGTTTATAATGTATCAACATTCTCCGACGGCTCCCGCTTCGAGATCTTCACCGACGACACGTCGTACTCTGCCGGTGACGTCGTGACATTCTGGATGATAAATACCGGCGCCAGAGAAGGTTGTTTCCCTTCCAGCATGCCTCTTGAGATCCAGATGAAGACAAACGACACCTGGACCTCTGCGAGAAGTGAATTCCTCCCCTGCACGGACTACTATATGGGCGAAGGCTGGCGTCTCCAGCCAGGTGAAAAGAAAACCTACTGGTGGGATACCGGTGGCAAAAAATGTGAGTCCAGGTTGGAAGAGGAGAACATGAACGCACCTCCCGGACGGTATCGGATCGTCCTCAGATTCGGGACATACAAAGGCCCTATCGAGTTTGTATCCGGGGAGTTCATCATCCTGTAGAGACGGTGTTCTCTGATCCCGCAGTGAACGTACTGACCCCCTCCCTCCCCGGGCATCTTGCCCGGTTTCCTTCAAAGACCTCCGGTCTTCTCAAACTTCTTGCGATCGCACCTCGAACGCCTCGCGGCTTTCTCGAACTCGTTCTCCCCCGGTTCACCCGGACGCCCGTCGATTTCCCGGGTCGGCGAGGACGGTGTTCGAGAGAGTGCGTGAGAGCCGCACGCCGCAAAAACCTGTGCCCGTCACCTGCCGGGCTGACATGTAAACGATTGTGTCACAAATCGTATATAGAATTGAGAATATAACAGAAGCGTGGATGCCTGGAATGGGTGTCCCGCGGAGGGTCGGGAACCGTGATTGACGTCGCGTCCCGACCCACGCGCGTATGCCCGGAGGCAATCGGATCATTGGGTGTCATCAGAGATAGCCGTTGCGGTCTGTCTGCCTTCCGGGAGAACATCGGAGGAAAAAAATGAAAAGTATGGGACATGTACGAATAGCAGCTGTTCTCGCTATAGTCGTTTGCATGAGTTCATTGTTCATGCCTGCTGTCGGCGCCCGGTCTGTCTGTGGAGATGATGCGGCGTACTTCAGCACTGTTCAACTCTCTGAAGGGGCAGATGAGATCTGTTTCACACATCTCCCACCTGCTCAAGATTACGATCTTGTGACTGTCAATACATCACGCTGCACATGAAATCGGACACCTTTTCGGCGCCGGACATGAAGACTCCACAGCTCCCTATCCGTCATATGCGAAGGCGTATCACTGGAATGACCGTTATACGGCACTCTGGTCAACATTCATGGGGAACAATATGTGTCTTGAGTATTCATGCGACAGTCGGAATGGAGATGCATCCCATGACAATGCCGGGAGGATCAGCGAAACGAAAGGATATGTCGCTGGATACCAGTGAGAATGAGGTGAGAAGGAGATGCGAGCGACAGGATGGATGGCGACCCTTGTTGTGGTCGGTGCGATCGCGGTCGGTGCACTCGTCGTTCTCTGTGAAACCGGATCGGAATACCGGGATACGCAGCCGTCTCCTTTATCGCTGTTTTCTGTGAGTAACCAGGACGACGTACCGCACGAGGTTGTCGTTACCGTATACAATATGAGTGAAAATCATACCCGCGTCTGTTCGGAGACCTATCGGCTGGAGGCAGACGGATATGAAACATCATCCTTCAAGAACGAAGGCGAGGCAGAATATCGATTTGAAGTATCGATCGATGATAGAACTCCGCAGGAGTTTACATTCTATCTTCAGCGTTGCCATTCTCTTGATCTTTCCATCCGGACAGACTGCGACGTCAGGGCATTGGTAATCGAGAGCGATTATGCATCGCCCAATCGTTCAGGTCTCATGATCCGGATAAATACCGAAAACGTGTAGAAGGACCGGTACGGCGGCGGGAATGGTGAGGGGTTTCTTCTTCGCCGGACTGCCCCCCTGAACCGATCCGGATGCCAGAAGAGGTATTATCCCACGGGAGGTCGGGCCCTTTCATCTGCATGCACGCCCGACCCCTCGCGTATGCCCGGAGGCCGGATCACATATTGGCCGGTCTTCGAGATAAATATTGCTGCCTGACAACTTCTCCAGAACACATGCCCGGCCGCAGGGGAGTCGGACAAAAATCGGGTGGAGCATCATGCAGTCGCGCCTTCGTAGTCTCTGGTGTCCCTGCCGTTTCCGGTCCAATCGATGAGGATCAGGGGGATGCCGGGCATGAGCCGGTAATGTGTTTCCCGACCGGCGATGAATGATTGAATAATGCCGTCCGAATTGAGCCGCATCATATGCCAGGAGATCGCGGGTCCCGAGATGCCGATCTCCGCCGCGAGTTCGGACTGCGAGAGGTCAGGCGTGTTGAGGAGAAGAAAAAGGATCTTTTTTTCCGTGGCGTTCTGCATGTGGAGGAGTGTGTGCTCTTCATTCGGGGAGAGACCCCTGTCGGGAGTGAGGTAGCCTACATACCCTCTGGTATACGATTTTTTGATCCTCTGTTCCGCTCGCAGACGGGAGAGATGATACGCCACCGCCCCGCGGCTGATGCCGATCGCTCCTGCGATCTGAGAGGCGGAGATGCCAGGACAGTCCTTGATGCACGCATGGATCTTTTTCCTGTTCTCGCTTTCGGGGACCTTCCGGGAGGCGGTTCTGTAGATCAGGTATGCCCAGAGACCGGAGGAGTAGATCATTTCGACAGGGAACGCGATGAGGGGGCAATAAATCAGTACATACGTGGTGATGAGCCGCATCGGCGGAACTTCCCAGAGCGGCACGAAATATTCGTCGTCCACATTGATCATGTCGGTGGGCAACTCAGCGGGTCCAGGCTCGACGATAATCCTGGCCTCTGTGGGATTAAGGCAGAGGAGCAGGATGAAGATGCCCATGAAAATGGAGAGAGTCCTTTTTTGCATCACGCAGCTCTCCTGGATGGTCTGAAACGTTTCATCAGGCATATAAGACGTTTAAGGTGTACGCGTCTCCGCATGCAGGTACAGAATCGCCGTGCACATGAAATTGCCACGTGCCGGCAGGCAGAGTCGTTGCATCTGAAAAGACAAGCGAGATCTTTTCGTCTATTTTTCCGTCGGCACTGTCCTGATATGCTCCGAGCACGCTCCCGTCGGGGGGATAGATGGTCAGGGAGACCGAGTCTGTACCGCTGTGCTGGTGGCCGCTCCAGTCAAGACGGACACTGATCCTCGTCGTGCCCGGGGGGATGTATTTGTTTATCACATCAGTTTCGCCCGGGTAGATCCACCCGTCGATCGACCGCACACCGTTGACGAGACCGGTGATGCCGTTCTGATCGCCGGCCGGGGAGACGATGATCGTACTGGCGGACCCTGCATCTCCTGTCGCCGCCGCACAGGGAACGAAGAGGAGCGCGGCGGCAACCAGGATACTGAGAACAATTTTTTCTGCATGCATTGGCTGCACCGTGATTGACTCTGCATGCATTGTCTTAACCTTTGTGAGCAGATCGTTTATCAGTCCGTGTGATTGATAAACGATCTGCTCATAAGTTCTATATATATCGTTGAATATACTGTGGGGCGTGGACGCCTTGACGTCCCGCGGGAGAGGCCGGACACCTGAATCTGCATGCACGCCCCGGCCTCTCGCGTATGTCCGGAGGTGCCAGTGCCGGGTACCATCAGAGATGGCCGGTACGGTTCGTTGCCTCCGGAGAGAATCGGAGGAAAAGAAATGACCAGAAAACAGAACGGGGCTCTTCTTCGCCCCATGCTCATGGCGCTGCTGCTCGTGGGCCTCGCCGCCGTGCCTGCGGTGAGCGCGTACACGGCAAACGATATCGCGTATTCGGAGAAACTGACAGACCCGACCCGCGTCTCGTACGATGCGGAAACGTGAATCGACCAGACCGTCGACGAGATCTATATCCAGGCAAATCTCTGGTATGATGACGGTTCGTCGTACTCCTGCGTTCGAAGTTCTCCTATGGAGTACTATGCCAGCTGTAAGCATGACGTGACGTACGGGGCGTACGATGTGTATTCCAGCCCGCCGTCCGGTGATTACACGTGCCGCGGCTACCGTGCGATCGTCGAAGACGGCGTCGTGTCGAAGAACTGGTTCGATCAGAGCGGCTGGACGCAGGTCTGAAGCGTTCCTGCCTCGCCGGTCGGGAGCAGGGGGAGAGCCCTCCCCTCCTCTCTCTTCCGGCATTTGTGGAGAATTGTCATGCATGGAGATACGTCTTCTCGCAACGCCTCCCGCGGCCTGCTGACCGTGGCGCGGAAGGAGTTCGCCGACCACCTGACCGACCCGGCGTTCCTGGTCCTTGCGTTCCTGCTCATCGCCGTCTGCATCGTCCCGTTCCATCAGGGCCTCGAGGGGTATGAGCGGTATCTGGCACTGCTTGCCGACCCGGTGAAACTTGCCGCGTACGGCACCGGGGGACCGCCCGGTCAGGCGATGCAGGTCATCTACGGGCAGCTCCCCGACGTGATCTCGACCGCCGGGGCTGTCCTGGCGATTGCGATGGGTTTCGACCTGGTCTCCGGGGAGCGGCAGACCGGCTCGCTCAAACTCCTCCTCGCCCGCCCGGTCTTCAGGGACGAGATCATCGCCGGCAAGGCCCTGGGGGGACTTGCGGCCCTCGCCGTTTCCGTCGCCGCCGGCCTCGCCCTCTCCGTGGCCGTGCTCCTCTTCAGGGGGATCGTGCCCGGTGCCGACGATCTCGTCTCGATCCTGCTCTTCGGCCTCGCCACGATCGCGCTTCTGGCCTTCTACTTCTGCCTCGCACTGGCGATCTCGACCGTGACCAGAAAGAGCGGGAAGGCGTTTCTCTACGCCCTGATCGTCTTCTTCATCCTCTCCACCCTCGTCCCGGTCGTCGGTTCTGAGGTCAGGAACGATATTGCCGGGTCCTCTCTCTATGCCTTCGACTACACGGACCACCCTGACTATCAGTCAGTTCGCGAGACCTACTGGGCGCGGCTGGATCTGATCGACAGCGTCGTGACGGTCTTCTCTCCGCAGATGAACTACGAGACCGTCGTCCAGTACGCATTGAACCCCAGGACCACAGAATACCAGGCCTTCATAAGACATCTGGACCTCCTCCCGGCCGGCACAGAGGCGCACCCTCTCGATGCCATGGCCCGGTGCTGGCAGAATGTGCTTCTGCTCCTGCTGGCGCCGATCGCACTCTTCGGTCTGGCGTTCATGGCGTTCCTGCGGATGGACATCAGGTGATGCACACGTGACACCGATTCTTGACCTCAAACGGGTGGCGACCATTACCCGAAAAGAATGCCTCGACCACCTCACGGACCGGACGTTCCTGCTGATCCTGGCGATCTTTTTCCTTCTGACCGTCCTGTCCCTGCGCCAGGGCCTCGTCGCCTACGATGACGCCCTCAAACTGTACGAGCACTCTGTGGCATACTCCGATCCCGCGTTCTCGTCCCCGCTCACCGATTCTCACCCCCCCTCCCTGCTGATCGTCTTCAGTGCCCTTGCCGAACGCCTTCTCCAGTGGGGTCCGCTGCTTGCGATCGCGGTCGGGTTCGACCTGATCTCCGGCGAGCGCTCATCCCGCTCGCTCAAGACCCTCCTCGTCCGCCCGGTCTTCAGGGACGAGATCATCACCGGCAAGGCCCTCGGCGGCGGGGCCGTGCTGGCCCTCGCGTCGGCGGTGCCCGTCGTTCTTGCCCTCGGCCTGATCGCCGCCGCCGGGATCACGATCCCGCCCGACGACGCGGGGATCGCGGCGCTCTTCTGGGCGGCCACGGCCCTGTACCTGCTGACGTACTTCGCCGTCGCCCTGGCATTCTCCGGCCTCGTCGACGACGGCGGCCGGGCGCTCGCCTGGACGATGGCGGCCTTCATCCTCTTCTCGATCGTTGTGCCGGCCGCGGCATCCTGTGCAGGAGCGGCGATCGCCGGAGATCTCCCGGCCTATCCCTCCTACGACGCCCCGGCCGAAGAGGTTCAGCACTATCTGGATGCGGCGCGGACCCGCTACCAGACCCTCAACGGCGTTGAAAATCTGGTGCTGATACTCAGCCCTGACGGGAACTATCAGGCGATCACGAAAGAACTGCTCACCGATCGGAGCGATCCGATATCAGGGTGGGGCATCTCCGGTCTTGCCGACCTGATCGGCCGGATCTGGCAGAACATCGTTGCGATCGCAGTCTTCCCGCTGGTATTCCTTGCCCTCGCATATGCACGTTTCATGCGGATGGATCTCAGGTGATAAAAAAATGGTAAACATGGTACTACAGTCTTTTCATATCCCGCAGGGTCTCTGCGTCCTTCCGACCGGTCGGGCCCATGGCAGAGGTGATGCATAATGCCTTCCGGTCTCCTTGTCGTGGCCCACAAAGAGTTCGTCGATCAACTGACCAGCAAACGTTTCCTCAGCATCTTTGCCCTGCTCCTCCTCATCTCCGCCCTGGGGATCTACGAGGGAACGGCAGACTACAACGAGCACCTCGCCTCGTACAGCGAGCGGCTGCAGTCTGCCACCGGAAACGACCCCTATGCCGGATCACTCTCCGAAATCATCTCTCCTCTGACGATCTTCTCGAAGATGTCCGACTACATCGTGCTCTTCGGAACGATCCTGGGTATCGCGATGGGTTTCGACCTGATCTCCAGAGAAAAGGAGAACCACTCGCTCAAGACCCTCCTCGCCCGCCCGGTCTTCAGGGACGAGATCATCAACGGAAAGGCGCTCGGAAGCATCCTCGCTCTGGTAATCGCCCTCGGTACCACCGTGGCGGTCTCGATAGCCATCCTTCTTCTGGCCGGCATCGTCCCGTCCCTCTCCGACTTCGGCGCCATCCTGATTTTTACCGTCGTCTCCGGGATCTTTATCCTGGTCTACTTTTCTCTTGCCCTCATGATGTCCGCTATTTCAAAGGACAGCGGGAGCGCTCTCATCGCCACCCTGATCATCTTTGTGATCCTTTCGTCGGTCGTGCCGATCCTGGGATGGGCGGCTGCCGAAACCCTGGCCGGGCCCACTCCCGTTTCTGCGAACCCTGGTTCTCCCTCCGTCGATGCCGGAGACATGCAGAGTTATCAGCAGGACATGCAGGCGTACTGGGCGAAACGATCCGCATTTTCCTCAGCCATAAATCTGATCTCTCCGGACCTGAACTACGAGAGAATGGCCCTGGCGATCACCGATCCCGGGCAGGCGATCGCCACGGACAACAACCCGTACTCCTTCGCGGAAGGTCCGCCCGAGACGTCGCCCGGCCTTGACGAGCTCATCGGTGCGATCTGGGCGAACGCCCTTGCACTCTTCGTACTCCCCTGCGTCTTCTTCGGGGTGGCGTATGCGAAATTCATGCGGGCCGACATCAGGTAAGACACGGTGATGCTTCATGATCAGAACAGAACACCTGACAAAAGATTACAACGGCAGCCATGCCGTGGACGATCTCTCCATGGAGATCGATCAGGGAGAGGTCTTCGGTTTCCTCGGTCCGAACGGTGCCGGGAAGAGCACGACGATCCTGATGCTCGTCGGCATGATAGAGCCGACGGCCGGACAGTGTTATATCGACGGGATCGAGGTCGCCCGCAATCCCCTGAAAGTAAAGGACATCATCGGCTATCTCCCTGAAGACGTGGGATTTTACGGAAACATGACTGCGGAACAGAACCTCGACTATTATGCCCGCTTTTACCCGATGGACGCAGCCGAACGGACACAACGGATCCGCGACCTGCTCGACCTCGTACATCTGGACGGGGTGACCCAGAAGGTCGGCGAATATTCCCGCGGCATGAAACAACGCCTCGGCCTCGCGCAGGCACTGATCAACGACCCGAAGGTGATTTTTCTGGACGAACCGACGGCGAACCTCGACCCCGAGGGGGTGCGCGAGTATAGAGACCTGATCGCCCGGCTTTCCGACGAGGGAAAAACAGTGATGATCTCCTCGCATATTCTCTCCGAGGTCAGGGTGGTCTGCAGGACCGTCGGCCTGCTGGTAAAAGGTCGTCTGATCGCGAAAGGGACGATCGAAGACGTCGCCAGGGTGCTGGATCCGGCAGATGGAGATCTCGTGCGGATTGTCCTGGAAACCGAAGAGCCGCTGCCTGCAATCGTCGATCCTGCGATCGTCTCCGTGGAGACGGACGGGAATCGTGCGACGATCCTGGCGAAATCAGATATCCGCAGCCGGATTGTGACGTCTCTCTCCGGGCAGGGGTTACACGTGCGGGAGATCTCGGTACGTACGCCCGATATCGAGGGCCTCTTCATGTCGATCTACAGGAGATGACGCGTGATCAGAAATTCATGCAGTGCGTCGAGACTTCTTCTGGAGAACCGACGACAGGCGGCGACGGCATGATCACGAAATATTCGATGTATGCGGCTGCGATCTGCATTATTGCCCTGGCGCTCGTTCCCGGAGCAACGGCTGCAGCGACCTCCAATGTCGTCGCCATCACCTGTGACTTTCCCGGCGAGATGATCGAAGCCGGGGAGACGGCCACCTTCGATCTGACGGTCGCCAACACGGGCGATACGAAAACATGCGAGATCAATTCCTGGACCTATTTCGACGATACGGACTGGAAGATCCGGTTTGTGGACGGGGACCGGGACGTATACAAGATGTATCTCCCCGCGGCAGAGAGCAAAACGATCAGACTGATTGTGGAGTCGCCCGGGTATGCGCCTGTCGGCGAGTACCCGATCCGCGTCGGTATCGGAAACGGGAATATCTGGCTCTACGTCAGGATCACCCGGACGCATGGCGACGAGACGGGAAACCTGATCCTCACCGTCGTGGATAAAGAAGGCACGGTGGTGCAGGGCGCCGACGTCGGCATCTATAACGGTGACGACAGAATCGAGGGAATGCTGACGACCGCCGAGGGAAAAGTCAGCATCGGCGCTCCCATGGGAGTCTATACCGTCGCCATCGCGAAAGAGGGGTACCAGCCGTGGAGCAAGAAAACAGTGGAGATCAGGATCGGACAGACCACAGACCTCGGCATCGTCCCGCTGGACAAGGAGAACTTCTATGCCGATGTGAGGGTGAAGTCGCCCTCCCTGGTGACGACCGTCGGCAGCACCCCCGGGTATGAGATCGTTCTCAAAAATGTCGGCAGGGTCGACGACACCTATCGTCTGGGGGTGAAGGGCCTGCCTGATCAGTGGTACGCCAGGTTCAAGGAAGACCGGGACGCGACCGAAGACGTTACCGAGGCCTACATCCCTGCGGGTGAAGAAAAAACCCTCTATCTTGAGGTGATCCCGCCGTACTCGGTTGATGTCGGCGAATACAATCTCACGGCAGTGATCGAGTCTGCAGCCCGGTCGTACGAGGAAAACCTGACGTTGCGGCTCAGGGGCACCTATGACCTCCAGCTCTATTCCCGGAGTTACCGCTCGGAGATCGGTCCGGGAGATTCGACCGGGTTCGATCTGACTCTCACGAATGGAGGCACCGGCGGCACGCTGACGAACATCGGCGTCAACATCAGCGCACCGGAGGGATGGCGGGCGACGGTCGATACCCCCACGATTGCGAGTCTCGGGCCGGGCGAACGGACGACGGTGGCGGTGACGGTGATCCCGCCGGCCGATATCGTTGCCGGCGAGTACAAACTGATCGCCCGGGTCGCATGCGATCAGGCCGAGGAGCAGGACGAGTTCAGGGTCGTCGTCAAAGAGCAGTCGTATATTGCAGCGATCGGCCTCCTCGTCGTGCTCGGTGTCGTCGCGGGGCTGTGGTATATGTTCAGGAAATACGGCCGGCGGTGACGCGGGAAGGGGCGGGGGATCGATTCCCCCGGCCGTTCCACGAAAGAAGATTCACCTGTACGCGAGCAGTTCTTCCAGCTGCTTCAGCTCCCTGATATCGTACTGCCCTGCTGCCGTGGGGGTGCCGATATGGCAGTACACCATCTCGGACCCGAAGAACGGGAGGAAGGTCCGGGCATATCTGAACTCTCCGCCCATCACGGTCGCGATGACCGGTTTCTCCGCGTCGAGCGTGAAGGCGAGCAGGTCGAGAAGATCGCGCGCCGACGACGGCGTGACCGCGATCTTCGGGATCTCCCCGAAAGACCTGAGATCGCGTTCGATCGCCCTCAGGTCGTCGGGAGGCGGCATGGAGCGGATATGCGCCGATGCGATGACCTGCGTGTGCCGGCAGCGCACGAGAGGGGCGAACCGCCTGAACCTCCGCTCCACGTCCACGTAGTCCACGAGGTCGAGGAAGGGCTGAACGATGGAGAACCAGCGGTCCGGGTCTCCGGCGAACGAGCCTCCCTCTTCCGTGCTCCGCAGGGTGGCGATGAGCGGGACCGCACACTCCTCGCCGCACCCGGCCGTCGCCGCCGAAACGTCTTCATCCATGAGATCGAGCCTGAGCTCGACAAGATCTGCGCCGAGGGCCACCGCTTTCCTGATCTCGTCGGAACCCGTCAGTGAGACGACGATCTTCATATACTCAGGTATCAGATGCCCGGGTTATATCTCTGTCCATGCATCGCCGGTTATTCGGCGCCGAACTCGTCGCAGGCGTCGATCACATATCTGAGATAGGCCATGGCCGGGCCGCCGCCCATGAGCACCGCCATGAATCCGCCCTCCATGATCTCTTGCCGCGTCGCTCCGGCTTCTATCGCTGCCTTTGTATGACTGGATATGCAGAACGGGCAGTGTTCGACGACCGCAAGGGCGGTCCCGATGATCTCCTTGTACTTGATCGGCAGGGCTCCCTCCTTCGACGCCTCGTTCGCAAAGCCCACGAAGGCGTTCCAGAGCGCCGGGTCGAAGGCCGCTACATCTTTGTTTGTCTGCTGGACCTCTCTGAGGTATTCGGTGATCTCGGTCATGCTATCGGGATGAGCTTTTGTTTTTGGGGCCGATATAGGTTGCCCGCCACTGTCTGAAAGGGCTATATCCGCGCCGCCCCCATATTCCCCCACGACACCCGCAGAGATCCCCGAACTCCTCGCGCCTGCGGGCTCGATGGAGGCGCTTGCGGCCGCGGTGGCCGCCGGAGCAGATGCGGTGTACCTCGGCGGCACGCGGTTTTCGGCGCGGCGCGATGCGGCGAACTTCGACGCCGCCGCCCTCAGGGACGCGGTGGACTATGCCCATGCCCGCGGGGTCGCGGTGCACGCGACCGTCAACACGCTGATCCACGACGCCGAACTCCGGGCGGTCGGCGAGTACCTTCTCTTCCTGTACGAGATCGGCGTCGACGCCGTCCTCTTCCAGGACACCGGCGTGCTCTCGCTCGCCCGCCGCATCGTTCCGGCGCTCCCTGTCCATGCCTCGACCCAGATGACGATCGTCTCTGTGGAGGGTGTCCGCCGGGCGGCGGCGCAGGGGATGAGCCGCGTCGTGCTCGCCCGCGAGCTCGGCCTCCGGGAGATCGAGGAGATGCGGCCGGCGCTCGCGGAGACCGGGATCGAACTGGAAGTCTTTCTCCACGGCGCCCTCTGCTACGCCTACTCTGGCCAGTGTCTCCTCTCCTCGGTGATCGGCGGGCGGAGCGGGAATAGGGGCGCCTGCGCCCAGCCCTGCCGCAAACCCTACGCCCTGCTGAGAGGGGCGGCCGACCGGTACGGCCGCCCGACTGATCTGCGTCCGGTCGAAGGCGCCGGACCGTACCCCCTCTCCACGCAGGACATCTGCCTGTACCCGATCCTGGACCGCGTCGCCGCCGCCCCGGTCGCCGCGCTGAAGATCGAGGGCCGGATGAAGTCCCCGGTCTATGTGGCCGTCGTCACCGCGATCTACCGGCGGGCCCTGGACGCGGTTGCGGCCGGCAGGTTCGTCCCTTCGGCCGAGGACGAACTGGATCTCGCCCTCGCCTTCAACCGCGGTTTTACCGCGGGCTACCTGGCCGGCGTCCGGCACCGCGGGGTGATCGGCCCGGACCGTCCGGACAACCGGGGGGTGGCGATCGGGACGGTGACGGCCTTCTCGCACGGGCGGATGGAGGCGACGGTCGCCCTCGCCGGCCCGCTCGCCCCCGCGAACGGCGACGGCCTCGCCGTCACGTCGCCAGACGGATCCTTCGGCTTCGTGCTTCGCGGCGACCCCCGGGCGTGCGGCGGTCTGGTCCGCCTGCGGGTCCCGGAAGCCGCGGCGGTGGGTGCGGTCGTCTCGATCACCAGGTCGGCCGCCCTCGAAGAGCGGGCCAGGGCGACGATCAGGATGGGGCGGCAGGCGGTGCGGATCGACGCTGAGGTCTGCTGGGACCGGGACGGCACGCCGGTCGTCGATGCCGTCTGCACACCGCCGCGCCGCCCGCCCGTGCAGGTGCGGGTCCGCGCTCCCGGGCCGATGGCGGCGGCCCGCACCAGGCCGCTCGACGCCGCCGAGATCGGCGACCACCTGAAAAAAACCGGCGGCACACAATTTTTCATCGGCGATCTGGTGCTGCACTATCCCGGCGGGCTGTTCGCTCCTCCTTCCTATCTGAACGCCCTCAGGAGAAGCCTCTTCGACGCGGCCGAAACCGGTCTTCGGGCGGCGGCCCGTCCGTCGCCCGAAGCCGTCGCCGCCGCCCGCCGGCGTTGCGAAGACGTTCTTGCCGGGGTCGCCGCGGAGCACGCGCGCGCTCCCCCCGCCCGGACGCTCGCCGTCTACACCGACACCCCCGAAGGGGTCGGGGCCGCCTGCGCCGCCGGGGCCGACCGCGTCTATTTCGAGCCGGTCGAATGCACGGAAACAGTCCTCTCTCAGGCCGCAGACGCCGCCTGCGTCCCCCTGATCTGGGTCTGGCCGGGAATTGTGCGGCGCGCTGTTCTCGACGCCGCTCTTCCCCTGCTGGATACCGCCGGTATTGCCGGCGTGATGGTCGGCGGCCACGGGTGCGCCGGCGCCGTCCGGGCGCGATCGCCCTCCATGCCGCTCTTCGGCGGGGCCGGTCTGAATATCTGGAACCACCTCGCCGTGCTGAACCACCCGGAATTCGCCGTCCTTACCCTCTCCCCGGAACTTTCAGGGGAGGATATCCGGGCCCTCGTCGCCCGTCTCCCTTCGTGCGCCCCGGCGATCGAGGTCCTCGTGCAGGGGACGACCGAAGCGATGGTCACCGAGGACTGCCCCCCGGCCACCGCCGTCGGCTGCCCTGCTGGCTGCAGCGGCGATGCATGGGCTCTCAGGGACGACCGCCGCCGGGTCTTTCCGTTGCGCACCGACCGCGCGTGCAGGGCGCATATCGGCAACGCCGTCGAGACCTGTCTCGTCGATCACCTCCCGGCGCTCCTCGCCGCCGGAGTCGGCGGCGTTGCGGTCGACGCCCGCGGCCGCGGGCCCGTCTATGCGGGGGAGATGACCGCGCTCTATCGCAAGGCCCTCGACGCCGCCGGGCGTTCAGGAGACCGTGCGATCCTCTCCCGCCTCAAAGAAGAGATAAAAAAACGTTCGCTCGGCGGCATCACCGCCTCGTCCTATCTCAGGGGAACGGATTGACGCGTCAGGGAAGATTTCCCTCCCCGATGCACTCGTGCTGCCGCTCCTCGCTCATGTCCATCAGGATCTCGAAGATCCGCCTGACCATCACCGGATTGATGTTCTGTTCGGCCGCCTCGTTGAAGGCCCGGTCGAGAAGGGCCTCCCTCCGCGCCTCGTCCCTGACCGGCAGTCCTTCGAGATACTTTTCATGGGCCATCCTGCCTGCCATCGCCTGTCTTTCGGCGATCAGCCAGATGATGCTGCTGTCCAGGAGGTCGATCTCTGTCCTGATCTCCTCGATTGTCATGGAAGATCATCGGCATGCCGGCATAAAAACGGTGCCGGCACAACAAGGATAATACCCCGGCCGACCCATCAATTTATATGCTTGAGAGAATCCCGCAACGCGAACGGCGCGATCTCCTGATCGCGTGGATCGCCATCGCCGTTGCGTTCAGTCTGATCTATGTCAGAGACGGCATCAGTCCGGGCATGTTCGTGCTCATCTTTGCCGTCTCTCTCCTGACGGTCGGCGTCGGCTTCGTCCTCCACGAGCTCGCCCACAAGTTCGCCGCGATGCATTTCGGTTACTGGGCTGAGTTCCAGAAGGACAACACCATGCTTGTCGTGGCGGTGATCCTGGCCGCCCTCGCCGGGGTCGTCTTCGCCGCTCCCGGGGCCACCGTCATCTACGGCTCCACGACGAAGCGGGAGAGCGGGATCATCTCTGCCGCCGGTCCGATCACGAACCTCGTGCTCTGCGCCGTCTTCTTTGCGCTTTTCCTTGCGGGAGGGGTGCTGAATGTGGACGTGCTCTTGCTGATCGGGCTGATGGGCGTCCAGATCAACGCCATGATCGCCACCTTCAACCTGCTCCCGGTGAGCGTGCTCGACGGCAGAAAGGTGCTCGCATGGAACCCCGCGGTCTTCGGCGTCCTCTTCGTCGCCTCGCTCGCCACCCTTATTGGCGCTCTGATGTTCCTGTAGAGATCAGGGAGACGACTTCCCGGACGACCTCTTCTCCTTTTGTTTTTGCGTCGGCGAGTGCGGTCGGATGCCCCTGGATCCCTCCGTACGCGTCCATGTTGTTTGCGATGACGTTGTCGTAATACTCAAAGCCCGTGCTGTCGAAAAATGCGGTCACGATCGGATAGGCTGCATCGAAGACATCGTTCCAGCTCTGTCCGGCCGTCGAGATGAACAGGCCCTTGTGCTGTTTGATATGCTCGGTCGAAAAATACAGTTTTTTCAGGACGAATTTCTTTGCCCAGAGATACTGTCCCCGGTCGATGAATCCCTTGAGTCCGGCGGTGATCCCCATCGAGTAGATCGGCGAGGCGACGGCGAGGATATCGACCTCGAGGATCTTTTTGTACAGTTTGGTGAGGTCGTCTTTCATCACGCAGACCCCGGAATTATGGCAGGCGTTGCAGCCCGTGCACGTCGCATACTTGAGATCGCGGAGCACTATCTTCTCGATGCCGGCTCCCGCTTCTTCGGCTCCGGCAAGAAACGAGTCGAGCAGAGTTTCCGTATTCCCGTGCCGGCGCGGGCTTCCCGAAATACCAAGTACCTTAATATCCATCTTCAAACCTCTCATGCATTTTTTTTACCAGCTCTTTCCCGAGTGCCAGCGCGTCCGCACTCGCCGTCGGGTGCTTCTCAAGCTCACCGCGGAGGTCGACGCCGTTGATCATCAGGAAGGCGATGTCGGCGTCTCTGATCTCCATCACGTGGTAGAAACATTTAACACTTGGGATGGCGGCGTCGAAGACATGATCCCATTTCTGCCCGGCCGTCGAGAGGAATACGCCGAACCGTTTTCCTTTTCTTTCGGGCGGCACCACCGGCAGTTTGAGGACATATTTTCGCGATCTGAAGACCTGTGCCCGGTCGATGAGCGCTTTCACCGGTGCGCAGATCCCCATGCAGTAGATCGGCGAGGAGAGGATCACGCAGTCGGCGTCGAGGATCTTCGGCCCCAGCCAATCGAGATCGTCTCGTTGCACGCATTTGTTCAGCCGTTCGCAGGCATTGCACCCTTTGCAGGGGTTGACCGTCACGTCGGTGAGGGCGATCTTCTCGACCTCGACGCCCTCCTCCTGTATGGCGGCGATCACCCGGTCGAGGAGCGTCTCTGAATTTCCGTGCCGCCGGGGGCTTCCGGCAATGGCGAGGACATGAAGTGCCATCGCTTCTCTTATCTCCCTGCCTGACAAAAAGGTTGGCGGTCAGGGATGTTCTTCCCGGTACCTGAATCTGGACGGCGGAACCGCGATCGCAAAACGCACCCCCTGCCCTGCGGTCCCCTCTTCCCGGATCGACAGCCCGGTCAGGGAGAGGATCTCGCTGGAGAGCGTCATGCCGAGTCCTCTTTTTTTCCCGGAAGGCCATCCGAACAGGTCTTTTTTCCTCTCTTCCGGGATGCCGGGGCCGTCGTCTTCGTAGATCAGAGAGAGACCGTTTTCTGACGGTTCGGCAGAAAACCTGACGGTGCACGCCCCTTTGCTGTGGCGCACGGTGTTGTCCACCAGGTTGTAAAAGACGCGCCCGATCAGCGGGTCGGCGAACACCTCGAGACGCGGGTCGACCTCGCACTCCAGCCTGATTCCCTGTGGAGAGAGGGAGAGGAAGGCGTTGTTCATCTCGTCGCCTGCGGCCTGCCAGGTCGGTCCCCTGACGCCAAGCTCCTGGTAGTCGCGGCCGAACTCCACCTGACGCCGGATCCGCGCGGCCGCTTCGGCGATCCTGTCGAGGTACGGCCCTCCCTCGCCGGTCTCTCTGATCAGGTCGAGATATCCCTGGAGCACGGTGATCTGGTTGAACAGGTCGTGACGGATGATGCTGTTGAGGAGGTTGAGTTTCCGGTTTGCGTCCTGTATTGCGTTTTCCGTCCGCTTGCGTTCGGTGATATCGACCCCATAGAAGTTGGCGCAGTCAGCACCGGGCAGGGGAACGCAGGCGAGGGTGAAATCCGACCCCTCCAGATCGACATCCCTTCTCGTGATCCGGGCGGATGCCAGGGAATCGGCGACCACCTCCTGCCAGGTCTCCGGCAGAACGCCCCCCTCGTCGGTACCCCAGGCCTTCAGAACTTTTTTGCCTGCTTCGTTTGCATAGAGGACCCTGCCGTTCCCGCCGACGCGCATCACCGGGTCCGGGTCTTCCTCAGGAAACGTTGCAAGGTCGTGGACTTTCGCATGCCTTTTGATGATGTCCCCGACGATCCCGGTGACGGTGTCCGTCTTCTCTTCTCCGGTTTCGAAGTCGATGACGGCGTGTCCCTTCTCCGAGGCGGCAACGACCAGGGGGTGCGTGCCGCTCGAAGCCGCAAGACGGTTGCAATAGGGGGTCAGGGCGATTTCCGCAGGGACCACCACGACGTCGAAGGGGCGCGCCGCCACATGGTTGAGGAGGTCTTCGGGGGTATCTGCCATCATAACGGTGACTCCGTCTTCTCCTGCCGGTTCGGATTCTGCCTCCCCGGGCGCTCTGAGGCGGAGCACGGTAATCATGGCCATGGTTTCTCCCCGGATATATCCCTGTTAATTCTCCGATTTCTCAAATAGATCTGTTCATAAGGTCCATGCCGAGAGAGAGGGGTCTACATCCCTGAAAAAAGGGGGATCAGATCTGCTTGAAGCAGAGGTACCAGTCCTTGCAGTCGTAGCCTTCGTTTTTCCGCCGCTCCATTTCATCGGCCGTTTTCGGCGGAGATACGACGACGCTGTCTCCCGGCTGCCAGTTTGCCGGTGTCGAGACCTTGAACTGGTCGGTCACCTGCAGGGCCTTGACGAGTCTGATGATCTCCGGGATATACCGCCCGTTTGTCTGGGGGTAATAGATCATCGCCCGCATCTTCCCCTCGGGATCGATGAAGAAGACCGTGCGGATCGTGGACGTGCCGCTCGTTTTCGGGTGGATCATCCCGAACTTTTTCGCCACGCTCATATCGAGGTCGGCGATGACCGGGAAGGGAATTTTCACTCCCAGCTTCTCCTCGATACTCCTGACCCAGGCGAGGTGGGAGTGGACGCTGTCGATGGAGAGGCCGATCAGTTTTGTGTTCAGGGACTCGAGTTCGTCGTTTACGCGTGCAAGCGCCATGAATTCGGTCGTGCAGACCGGCGTGAAGTCGGCCGGATGAGAAAAGAGCACGACCCACTTGCCACGCAGATCCGAGAGTTTCAACGGGCCGTGCGTGGTGACGGCCTCGAAGTCAGGTGCATCCTCCCCGATAATGGGGAGAGAATGCATTTCTTCCTGATTCTCCATCGTCTCACTGCTCCATCAGTTCTTCGAGCGCCGCTTTACCATAGACGTAGGCCGGCATTCCGGCAAGCAGGAACGCCACGCGGAGCCCCTCTTCGATCTCCTCTTTCTTGACGCCGATGCTCATGGCTCCGGCCATCTGGGCCCGCACCGCGTGGTCGTCTCTGAGAGACGCCGCAATGGCGATCGCCAGAATTTTCTTCGTCTGTTTGGAAAGCGCTCCATCGGCCCACACCAGCTGGTCGAGGCCCATGACTTTTTCGTAGATTTCGGGTGCGGTTTTCTTGAGATCGACGAAGATCTTCGGGACCTTGCCGATCTTCTGCTCCAGTTCTTTCATCTCTTTATCCATGTGATCACTCCCTGAGGACCATCGGCTCGCCGCAACATATCAGCTCGCCTCCTCCGACCTCTCTGACTTCTATGACATTCCCGCAGATCTCGCAGACGAAGACCTGCCCTACTTCTTCCACATTGACCATCGTTTTCACGTCCTTTCAATCATGCGCCCGTATTATTTGCGCTTCGGCGGGTGAACTGCGTCTTCAGGTGTCCTGACGTCCGGTCTGATATGCGTCATCGGGAAGCACTGGTAGGTCTCGCAGGCGCAGCTTGGACACTTGACCAGGTCCTTCTCGGCCTCGGTCACCTTCAGTTCACGTCCGCAGTCGATGCAGACGTACTTTCCCGGGCCTACTTTTTCTCCTGCTTTTACTTTCTTCGGTTCTTCTGTCGTCACTGTTTCACCAGACGGTGAATAGCACGCTGTTATATTTATGACTTTTGCAGGGGGCAGGAATAATTAGATATAGGAGCGCACAGAGGTTCTTTTTCATGGGAACAAAGAAGATCGTCGCCCTCCTCGGAAGCCCGATCAGGGATGGCAACACCGCGTATCTCTTCAACAGAGCGGTCGAAGGGGCCGAGGAGGAAGGCTGCGAGGTCGAGCGGGTGATGGTGCCGTACCTGAACTTCCAGCCCTGCATGGAAATTTTTTACTGCAGGGAGCACGAGGACTGCCGGATACAGGACGAACTCACCCCGTTTTATCGGAAGTTCAGGGAGATGGACGGTTTGATCGTCGCCGCGCCGATCATGACGATGGGCATGCCCGGGAAACTGAAGTCCTTTATGGATCGCTTTCAGGTCTATTATATGGCGAAATATCTGCGGAACGATCCGTTCATCTCGAAAGAGCGGCGAAAAGAACGCAAAACGCTGTTCATCTGCATTTCGGGAATGAACCTTCCCGGGAACTTCGACGGGGCCCTCCAGACGACGAAGACCTTCTGCGAGATCGTCGACTGCCCGTACTGGGAGGGGGTCTTCCAGCGGGACATGGACCATGTGCTGGATATCCGGACCCGTCCTGAGGTCGTGGCGGAGGCGTACGAGAAAGGAAAGGAACTCGGCAGGATCGTCGGCAAACAGTGACGCCTCTCTGCGGTGTCCCGGCCGGATGATCTCAGGTCAATCCTTTATTTCGGATCCTCCTTCGTTTCCCGGCTCGATATGGACGATCACCTCTTTCATGCCGGGCACGCGCTCTTTGAGGACGGCCTCGACCGTTCGGGCGATCTCGTGGGAGCGGAGTACGCTCATCGCAGGGTCGACGGTGACGTGGATGTCGGCGAAGAGTTCGCCTGACCCGCCGCGGCACCTGAACTGATGATATCCCCTGACGCCCGGTATCGAAGTTACGCTTTTTCTGACGATATCTTCGCAGTCCACGGTAGCGCCGTCGGTGAGCACCATGCCGGCCTGCCGTATGATGGAAATACCCATCTTCCCGATCAGCACCCCGATGACCAGGGCGATCAGGGGATCGGCCGCCGGGTAGCCGGCTCTGACCGCGACGAACCCGGCAAGCACCGACAGGGAGACGTACACGTCGCTTCTGGTGTGCTCGGAATCGGCGATCAGAAAGCCGCTCTTCAGTTCTTCGCCCATCCGCCGTTCGTACCATGCGACAAAGATGTTGACGACGAGGGTCGCCACCATCACGCCGACGGTGACCGCGGTGATCGCGGGCGCGCCCCCCGCGGTGAGGCGGGCGATGCCCTCGCTGATCACCCAGTAGGCGGTCAGGAGCAGCATGCCGCCGACGATCAGGGTGGCGAGGCTCTCGACCTTCGCATGGCCGTACTGGTGGTTGCGGTCCGGGGGACGGTCGGCGACGCGGGTGGCGGCGATCCCGATGATGTTCGAGGCCGAGTCGAAGGAGGAATGGATAGCGTCGGCGACCATGCTCATCGATCCGGCGAGGAGACCGAATATCGCCTTCGCAAGGGCGACGAGAATGTTGAGGGCGAGAATGATCCAGAGTACCCGTCTGACCCTGCCGTATTCCATCATGTCACGGCCCCTCAGATCAGACCCAGCTCCCGCATCGAGGCGTGCCCTTTGCGCGAGATGATGATGTGGTCGAGCACCCGGATCCCCAGGATCCCTGCGGCGGCGACGAGCTGTCCGGTCATGGCGATATCCTCGCGGCTCGGTTCGAGGCTGCCCGACGGGTGGTTGTGGACGAAGATCACCGAGCTCGCCCGGTCGGTGAGCACGTCGGCGAACACCTCTCTCGGGTGGACCGGGCTGTAGTTGATGAGCCCTTTCGTCACCTCCCTGTTACCGATCACCTCGCCCGCGCCGTTGAGAGAGATGCAGATGAAATATTCCTGTTTGCGGTCGGCAAGGTACCGCACCAGGGGCAGGACGTCGGCGGGGACTGAAATCCGCATTTCTCCGGGCATCAGGCGGCGGCGGGCGAGCTCGAAGGCTGCGGCGATCTGGCATGCTTTTGCGGTTCCGACCCCCTGGACGGTGACGAGATCGGCGTATGCCGGGACGCCCGAGTCGGCGATCACCCCTTCGAGGTCCCGCGCGATCTCGAAGACGTCCCGCCCTGACACGCCCCGGCCGATGATCGCGGCGATGAGCTCGCGTTCGGTGAGAGCGGCGACACCCTTTGCGGCGATTTTCTCCCTGGGGCGGTCGCCGTCGGGCACGTCGCGCATCCGTTTCATCAGGGCAGGTTTTGCCCCGCCGATATATATACTTTCGAATCTGTTCTCTGTCTGCCTTCTGTACCTTTCTCTTCAGGAACGGATCGTTTCAGACGTCGATGCCCCTTTGCAACCTTCTTCCCGGTGGAAAGTATTTCTATGAACGGTGCCGATCGGATCACCATGGCAACACTGGAAGATCTCAAGGCGGCGTTTGCCGGTGAGTCGCAGGCGAACCGTAAATACCTTGCATTCTCTGAGAAAGCAGATGAAGAGGGTTTTAAGAATGTCGCCCGCCTGTACCGTGCGGCCTCACGCGCCGAGGCGATCCATGCGAAGCGCGAACTCGCCGAGATGGGAGGCATCGGGAGCACCGCCGACAACCTGAAGGGGAGCATCGAGGGCGAGACCGACGAGTTCACCGAGATGTACCCGAAATTCGTGGAGGACGCGGAGACGGAGGGGAAGGACGAAGCCGCGGTCATCTTCACCCACGCCATGAAGGCGGAGGGGGTGCACGCCGGGCTGTACAGGATGGCGCTGGAGGCGGTGAAGGCCGGGAAGGACTTCGAAGGCGCCGCCGTGTTCCTCTGTCCGGTCTGCGGGAACATCGAGATCGGGAGAACTCCGGAACAGTGCCCGATCTGCGGCGAGCCAGGGAAGAACTTCATCAGGGTCGAGTGACCCCTTTCATCTTTTCCGTGCCCGGACGCCATCGTCTCTGCCGCTCATTCTGGCGAATGGGGGGGATACGAAGGCGGACCTGCACAACCCTTTTATTCCGCCGGACCGAGATGGGTGTATATGCCGGGTGTTAAAGTGTATTCGACGGCCCAGTGCCCGTACTGCCGTATGGTCAAGGCCTTTCTTGAAAAGAACAATATCGAATACGAGTCCGTCGACGTGGGGACCGACGAGGCGGCGGCGAAGGAGATGATCGAACTCACCGGGCAGTATGGCGTCCCGGTGACCGTCGTTGGGGACGAGGTGATCGTCGGCTTCGACGCCCCGCGGCTCAACGAGCTCTTCGGGTCGGAGCGGACCGGGGAGGTGTACGACCTGATCATCGTGGGCGCAGGTCCGGCCGGGCTGACCGCCGGGGTCTATGCCAGCCGCAAACTCCTCTCCACCATGATCATCTCCGAGAATATCGGCGGGCAGGCGATGGAGAGCTGGGCGATCGAGAATTATATGGGCTACCGGGTGGTCAGCGGGGAAGACCTGATGAAAAAGTTCGAGGAGCAGGTGCGCAACCTCAACGTCCACCTCGAACTCGACCGGGTGACCGGGGTTACGAAGGAGGGCGGCCTGTTTGCGGTCGCCACCTCTACAGGACGCGTCTTCCGGGCGAAGAGCGTTGTCGTCGCCACGGGCCGGCGGCCCCGCCGTCTGGGCGTCGAGGGCGAGGAGAAATTCTGGGGCAGGGGCGTGTCGGTGTGCTCCACCTGCGACGGCCCGCTGTTTAAAGGCAGGGACGTTGCGGTCGTCGGCGGCGGCAACTCGGCGGTCATGACGACGATCGAGATGGCGAAGATCGCGCGCAGCGTGCACCTGGTCGTGCGGAGCACGCTCCGGGCCGATGCCGTCTATCTCGACCGGCTGAAGGAGATGGAGAAGAACGTCGTCATCCATCAGCCGTACACGGTTGTGGGTCTCCTCGGCGCCGCCGTGCTCACCGGCATCAGGATCCGGCATCGGGATTCGGGCGCCGAAGAGGAGGTGGCGGTCGACGGTGTTTTCGCCGAGATCGGTCACGAACCGAATGTCGACGCCGTCCGCGCCCTGGTGGCGATCAACGACCTGGACGAGATCGTGGTGGACGAAAACTGTCATACGAATCTTCCTGGCATCTATGCGGCCGGCGATGTCACCTCGATCGGCGGCAAGCAGATCATCATCGCCGCGGGCGACGGGGCGAAGGCCGCCCTCGAGGCGCAGGCATACCTGCTCTCTCTGTAATCCCCTCAAATCGTATTATTTTCTGCTTTTTCCCTGAAATAACGGTCGAGATCGGCGATCTGATCTTCGGGCCCGAAGACCACGCAGACATCTCCGCCCCTGATCGTCGTGTCGCCGGACGGCGCCGTGATCACCTCGTCCCCTCTCCTGACGGCGAGCACGGTGACGCCGAAGCTCCGCCGCAGGTTCGCCTCGGCAAGCGTGTGGCCGGCGATGCGTGCGTCCTGACCCACCCGCAGGGTCTCGATCTCCGCACCCGGGCGGTAGAAGCCGAGGTCCTGGAGGCCGGGCGCCGCTGCCTGTGCCGACCTGAAGAGCACGTAGCCGTCGGCCCGCACTTCGGCGGTGAAACGCTCGATCTCGTCTCTTGGAATGAGATATGCCGAGAGGATGCGGTTGAAGATCTCGATGGAGGTGACGTACTCCTCTGGTATCACCTCGTCGGCGCCGAGACTGGAGAGATCGGCGATGTCGCCGACGTAACGCGTCCTGGCGATGATCCGGACATGGGGGTTTGCCTGTCTGGCTGTGGAGATGATCCGGCGGACTGCAGAGGGGTCCGAGATGACGACGACGACCACTTTCGCCGTCCTGATTCCGGCATGGCCGAGGACGGCCCGATGGGTCGCGTCGCCGTAGTGGATCGGTTCGCCCTTCGCCCGTTCCTCCCGGACGGTCTCCGGGTTCATCTCGATGATCACGTAGGGGATATCGGCCGCCTTTGCCGCCTTCGCCACGTTTTTCCCGCCGAGGCCGAAGCCGATAATGATGACGTGGTCTTTCATTCTGGGCTCTTCCGGCGCCGTCTCCCTGATCGTCCCCCGCCGTATCCGTTCGGGGAGGGAGAGTGTCATTGCCAGGCTGGCGGCCTTCGGCGCTCCGTCGATGAGGAACGGCGTCGCGATCATCGTGAGGATCGTGACGGCCAGGAAGGCCTGGTACGCTCCGTTGTCGATCAGGCCGTAACTCGCACCTGTTTCGGCCAGCACGAACGAGAACTCCCCGATCTGGCTGATCGCCAGCCCGGTGAGGAGGGCGGTGCGGAGCGAGTAGCCGATGGCGAGGGTCGCCGCGCCTGCGACCGCTGCTTTCAGGACGAGGACGCCTGCTGTGAGGAGGAGGATGAGGCCGAGGTGTTCGAAGAGGAAGGTGAGATTGAGGAGCATCCCGACGGAGACGAAGAAGAAACTGGTGAAGACATCTTTGAAGGGGAGGATCGCCCCGATGGCCTCGTGGGAGTACTCCGACTCCGAAATGATCATGCCGGCGAGGAAGGCCCCCAGGGAGAGGGAGAGGCCCGCGCTGGCGGTGAGCCACGCGGTGAAGAGACAGATGAGAACGACGGAGAGGAGGAAGATCTCCGGGATACGGAGGCGTGCGACGTGGAACAGGAGGGTCGGGACGAGCCATTTCGCCGAGACGATGACGAAGATGACGATCCCTGCCGACGTGGCCAGGAAGAGAGGGATCGACATGCCTGAACCGTCGTCTGTGCCTGCGAGGATGGGCACGAGGAGCATCATCGGGATGATGATGAGGTCCTGAAAGATCAGGATGCCGAGGGCCGTCTGACCCTGCGGGCTTTCCATTTCAGAGCGGCCCTGCAGGATCGAGAGCACGATCGCCGTGCTGGAGAGGGAGAGAAGGAAACCGAAAAATATCGCTTGCTGCCAGGGAATGCCGATGAAGCGTGCGACCGCCGCCACGATCAGGATCGTGACGCCTACCTGCAGAGAGCCGCCGAGCAGTACCGCCCGTCTGATACGCAGGAGGTTCCGGAACGAAAATTCCAGCCCGATGGTGAAGAGGAGGAGGATGACGCCGATCTCTGCGAGTTCGCCGACCGTTCCGGTGTCCTGAATGAGTCCGAGCGCATGGGGGCCGGCGAGCATTCCGGTGATGAGAAATCCGACGATTGCCGGGATACGCAGGCGTGAACAGATAAAAAGGATGGCGATAGAGAGGCCGAAGATGATGACGACCTCGTCAAGGATCGATGCTTCCATGGGGCGAACTCACTCATCTTCTCTGTATTCAACGAACTTCACCGGGAGTCCCCGTCCAACAAGTGCGGGGAGGGATTGCAGTTCACGTACAAATCCATTTATGCTTTTGAGTAAAATAACCATTTGTGCTCACCACAAAGAGCATCATCTTCAAGATGGACTGAGAGGATGAACGATGTCTCTGCGGTATACACACCCGGGAAACCAGAAGGCACCCGGTCGACAAAGAGGATGCTGACGCACCTCTCTGGCCGGGAGAGACGGCCCGGAATATCGAGGAGCACGCACCTGCAGGTATACCCTGGAGGGCAGGGGGGCAGGGCACTTCCTCCAGGGAGAGTCTCGAGCCCGGGTCTTCGGGCCGGGGTAGTTGACACTCTGTGCAGATGTAGATTTCTGCGTTGATGCCGTTATCAGGGTGCTGCCGTGTGCGGTCCCCGCGCCACGATATAGTAGTATATAGATTATGGCTGAAGAGTATATATCGATCCCTCTCACCATGGTGTACTGGCGGGAACATATCGATGGAATTCGGCTCGATCAGTGCCGGTGCACTTTTTGAATATTACAAGCGGTTCTGCTATCTGTTCGGGGAGTATTTCGAGCGCAACCCGAGCCCGGAGATAGAGCGCCTCTGTTATCAGGCCGATGTGGAGATGACCCCGGCCGTCTTCACCGGGTTCTGGCTCGTATCCAGCGTTCTTGCTGCGCTGGGCGGGCTCATTGCGGGTTTTGTCATCTTCATGCTCCCTATCTCTCCGTTTGTTTCAGAAATGCCCGTTCCCTTTGTCTTCCTGTTCATGCTTATCGGGGGCGGCGTTGCGGCGGTCGGTTTTCCCTTCTACCTGTCCAACCAGATCTCGAACAAGAAGATCGACATCGAGCGCAACCTCCCGTATGCGCTGGCGTTCATGTCCATTCTTGCCAGTTCCGGGACGACGCCCCTCGATATCATCAGGCGGATCGTCTATGAGGATTACGGTTTTATCTCGACGGAATTTTCAAAGGTGCTCTTCAGGGTCGACATACTGGGGGAAGACGCGGTCACCGCGATGAACGGCCTGGCGAACAACACGCCTTCGGAGGCTTTCCGGGACATCTGCATCGATATCACCAATATCATCTACAGCGGCGGCGGCCTCGACGGTTATCTGGGGACGAAGTCGAAGGAACTGCTGGAGATGAGGCGGCAGACCGACAAGGAGTTCGTGGAGTCGCTCGGGATTTTCGGCGAGGGATATCTCGGCGGCGTGGTCATGACCCTGGTTCTTGCGGTGCTCGGGGTTGTGATCACCGGGGCCCTCGGCGTCGAAATAGGTCCGTTCGAGCCGAAGGATCTGTGGTTCGGTCTGATCTATCTGCTCACGCCGCTGGTGAATGTCATTTTTCTCCTGCTCCTCACCGTGAAGTATTCTGCAACCTGAGGGTGTCATGACCGGTATGTTCGACAGGATAAAAGAGGTGTTGTCCGGGATTTCCTGGCGTCTTCAGGCTGAAAAAGAGACGCAGAAGGGGTCGGTGAGTCTGCGCGAGCGCGTCTCTTTCCAGGTTGATCGGCTGCAGATGCGCTATGATCTGAAGCGGGAGTACTTCACCATCGGCGTGCCTGTCGCCGTTGCGATCCTGTTCGTTGTGGGTGCAATCCTGCTGGGCGTGGCCGGCGGGGAGGACGAGCAGGCTCCGCAGCAGAGCGATAAACTCGCCGCATACGAGGATCTGGTGCGCCAGATGGAGGCGGAAGAGGCGGGTGGCGCGCTCCCTGTCGAGACCGAGGCCCGGCCGGTGGAGGAGGACCAGCCTCCGCCTCTGGGCTACGACCGCCTCATCATCATCGCGTTTCTCATTGCGATTACGCCGTATGCCTTCGACATCACCCTCCAGAAGCGGCGCCTCAAGAAGAAAGAGAGTCTTTTTGTCGAGTTTCTCTTCAAGCTCTCCGAGATGATGCGCGGCGGCCTCGACCCGATCAAATCGGTCAAGGAGCTGGCGAAGTCCGACCTCGGGGTGCTGACGCCGCATATCAGGATGGCCTCAAACGAGATGCTGTACGGGAAATCTTTTGAGGAGGCGATGCGGAGCATGGGTGACTCCATCGGGGGCGAACTCGTCAGACGGTACACCGAACTGGTGATCCAGGCGTCTCACAGCGGGGGCTCGGTCGCGGACCTGATCCTGCGGTCTTCTGAAGATATGCGAAGCATCATCAATCTCGACCGGGAGAAAGCGAGTGCGCTCAGCCAGTTCATATTGATCTTCTACTTCGCGCAGGGCATCATCGTCTTCATCGCGTATACGCTCAACTCTTCGCTCCTGCCGTTCCTCACCGGCGGCGGCACGGGTGATTTATTCGGCGAGAACAAGATCCAGGACATCGATTTTCCGACCGGTTTTTTTCACCTGATCATGATCAACGCCTTCTTCGGGGGGCTGGTGATCGGAAAGATCTCCGAGGGCGAGGTCAGGTTCGGCCTCAAGCATGTCGTGATCCTGATGGTCGGGTGCTATATCGCCTCGAACGCCCTCTTTTTCAGTGTCGCGGAGACCGGGCCTGACGTGACCCTGGATCTGATCTCTGGCGGCGATGTCGAAGGGATTGGCGGGCTGCCTCTTGAAGAGCCCCTGATATTTCTGGTCAGGAACCCGGACGGCGATCCGGTCGAGGGGGTGACGGTCTCGTTTTCGATCCTGCCCGGCGGTTCGGTCACGTCGTCGGACATATCAGGGGACGACGGCCAGGTGAAGGCGCTGGTGACGCCCGGCGATGTCCCGGGCGTGTACACCGTGACGGCGACGGCCGGAACGGCGGTCTGCAGGGCCACGGTCGTCGCCGCAGAGACCGGGGATGGATGAGGGAGGCTCTCTCTTACCCGTGCCTCTCTCTGGTGTCGACCAGGAGGCCGTCCCCGTTGAGGGTGAAGGGGATATACTGTTCGGGCGGGATGATGCCGTTCATCTTCGGGATGTTGATGTAGCGTTTGATCCTGCTGCCCTCCAGGGTGGTGACGAGTCTGACGACGCCGTCGGCGAGGGCGTAGATCATCTGCTCTACGTCGCGGGGGAGGATGCCGGCATCCAGGATGATCAGAATGCCCTTGTTTTTTCTGCTCCGATCGATGAGGTTCCACATCTCTTCCCTGATCTTTTCAAGGGGGACGCCGACGTACAGGGGGGCGAAGTCGTCCAGGATGCAGAGGTCGCCGGTGCAGTCCTTCGAGATCAGCGTCCTGTCCCTGACGCCTTCGACGACCTTGAAGTTCTCGTTGTGCGGGATCTGGTAGAGGTCCATGAGCGCGATGATGTCTTCGCGGTTTTTCCCGGTGAAGTAGACGACTTTTTCGCCGCGCTGCATCGCTACCGCTGCGATGTTCTGTGCGAACGGGCGGTGGGTGCCCCCGAGTTCCTCGGTGATGACGATGACCGACCTGTGGGGGAAGACATCGAACCCGAACTCAAACTCCATTTCTCTATTGTGGGGCAGATATGTTTATAGAGGCACTGGTGAGCCAGATGATCCGGGAGGAGCGGGTGCCCGCGTGTTTCCCATGATCTGATCGCAGTGACGGCGGCAGCCGGGGGGGCACCTGATAGCGCGATCAGGGGATGTTTAACAGATATACGATACTCATCCCGACGAGTACTGCAACGCTGTAACTCAGCAGCGTCCCGGTGAGAATATATTCGCTGACGTTTCTCCTGTCGGTATAGCGGAATATCGCCTTTGCACCGAGTGACTGCTCCCCCGACTGAAGTCGGGGGCATCCTGGGATGTTATCCCTGAGATTGCAGCCCCAATCTCATGATATTGATCGCCGCATTCTGGTCGCGA